>JAPLDX010000047.1 GCA_026391215.1 Bacteroidia bacterium | reverse complement strand
AACGGTTCCGCCGTCTCTATAGCTTACGATCCCAATACCGGCAAGGAAATATGGAGAGTGGTGGATGGTGCCGAATCGACAGTGGCTATGCCCTTTACAGAAAAAGGAGTATTATTCTGGTACACCGGATATATGGTTGCCTGTGACGGCACCAATTATAACGAATTACTTGCAGTTGATCCTGATGGCAATGGTGATATAACCGGTACAAATGTCCTCTGGAAAAAAAGGGATGAACTGTCACGAAACCAATGCCTGACACCTGTAATTAAAGCCGGATTGATCTTTACAGTAAATACCAGGAACATTCTCATGTGTCTTGATGCAGCCACAGGAGAAGAAATCTGGTCAACACACATGACATCAAATTATGACGCCTCACCAATATATGTAAATGGTAATATCTGGTTCTTCTCTGTAAAAGGGGAGGTTCTGGCAATAAAGGCAGATCGGAAATATGATGTTGTCGCAAAGAATCAAATGGATTCAGGGATTTGGGCAACGCCTGCAATTTTAAGAAATTCGGTTATATTGAGAACACAAAAGTATTTGTACAGGATAGGACAGGAATAGAAAAGAGTGTATCGGGGAATCACAAAACCCGCATGATCAATTATATTTACCTTTAGCAGACATATAAACGAGTTATCCGCCATTTTAAAAAACAAAAAATCAAAATATGAAAACTTTTCGTAGTGATATCTCAAACATAGATTTTCCGATTTCTGAAAAAGTTTCGGCTAAAACAATCAGACATTCTATTTTAAATTTAATTCAAAAAGATAATCCTCAGTTTTCACATGAGAGCTATATTTCTCTGAGCGAACTAAATAGCTATAGAGAAAAGGCCATCTCGGATTATCTGGTTAAAGAAATTGGAGAGCTGACTGAACTTGAAAAGACCGTGTTAACCTCAGTAACTAACAATAATACTTTAACAGATAAAATAGACGGTGACGAGAAACAAATATTAACTACCGGACAAAGAATTGCTGACAAAGTTGCTTCATTTGGTGGCAGCTGGACATTTATTATTTCATTTGGAGTGTTTATTGTTATCTGGATTTCTATCAATATATTTTGGCTTATCAATAAAGGATTTGACCCCTATCCGTTCATACTTCTAAATCTAATTTTGTCGTGTCTGGCAGCGTTGCAAGCACCAGTGATTATGATGAGTCAGAATCGACAGGAAGAAAAAGACAGGGATAGGTCTAAGAAAGACTATATGATAAACCTTAAATCAGAATTAGAGATAAGGACACTACATGAAAAAATTGACCATTTTATTATGGACCAACAGCAAGAACTCCTGGAGTTACAAAAAGTTCAGATAGATATGATGAACGACATTTTAAAACAAGTAGAAAAGAAAAACTATTAACACAAGCAATAAAGTAATTAGTCTCCCGCGTTCGTTGGAAAGGTTGTCATAGTTTCTGCCTGAATGTGGCTAATATCCTGAGGCTCGGCATGAATATATACTTCACTTCTTGGGATTATACCAATTAAGTCTTTTTCAATCTTATCGCATAATTCATGGACATTTCTAAGGCTTGAATCCGGCTCTAAATGAATATTGAACTTTATGAAAGTATCAGCACCCGCTGTTCGAATTTTTAAACTATGGAATTTCTTCACTTCGTTATATGTAGTCAATACTTGTTTGACTTTCTCAGTTGTCTCTTGTGGCGCTTTATCGAGTAAAACATCTACAGCTCTTTTCCCCAGCTTATATGAGACAAACAATACAATTAAAGCAACAACCAATGCAGCAACAGAATCGGCAAAGAAAAAGCCAAAGTTCGCACAAATAAGACCGAATAATACGACAGCTGAACTCCAGATGTCTGACGAGAAATGTAATGCATCCGCCTCAAGAGCCTGACTATTGTACTTCTTTGCAACTTTGTATAGTGCTCGTGAGCGTGTTGTATCAATTATAATTGAGCTGATTACAACTACATAACTCCAAACATTTACCTCAATTTGAGTCTTTCCGGATATAAGTCTTTCCATTGCTTCGGATATAATCCATCCACAGGTGATAAGAAGCAAGATGGTTTCGATCAAGGCAGAGAAATTCTCGATCTTACCATGTCCATAGTTATGTTCCGTGTCGGCTGGTTTATCAGAAATCCTGACTGAAAAATACGTTATTACAGCTGCAACCAAATCGAGTCCCGAATGCAATGCTTCGGATAGAATCCCCAGGCTGCCTGTCAAAATGCCAATAACCAACTTAAATCCTGTTAAAAATATAGCGGCAAAAACAGAGATTAGCGCCACCCTTTTTTTCTCTTTTACCATTTTAGAAAAGTTGAATAATTAAACTCTACTGAACAACAAATGAAATGGATTAAGAGTTTTTTGGTGGCTGCCAGATTTGTGAAATGAAAATGTTTTTGAAATTAGAATTAGAAAATGAAAGTAAATTCTTATGAATTTCTAATTTGCAGAGATTTATTGTTTTTTCAACGTATAGGACATCATCTTCCAGACTTTGGTTATGTGAATGTTCACAATTGTCTGAAAAATCCGGACATTCACAAGTTAAAATTATTTCGTTCTGGGGGATCAAATTAATAGATACACAATTAGCTATTAACAATAAAAAAGTAAGTGTTAAAAACAGATAGCGTTTGGATTTTTTTATTTTCCCCATGTCTGCAAATATAGTACAAACCTATCAATAATTGGAGGTGATAAAAAAAAGTGTTCAACTTTATGATCATTCTATTCTGTTTTCACTGACCTGCTAATTCTTCCATTTAGAGGTTGGCTAATAGTGATAGGGACTTTCTCCTCAATAGTATTAGTTGAATCAAGGTTTAATGCATTTACGTCGGAAATACATATTAATCTTGAAATATTATGAAGGAAAAGAGTAACGTTTTCAAGAGATGAAAGTTGATAGTCCTTAGTCATGACTCTGTCAATAAGAATATAAATGAAATCTGAAGGGAAAGACCGCTTCCTGAGAGAATCAAAGCTACTTTCAAGTTTAATCTCACCTGACTCAGTCAGGTCTTCCAGAACCTCTTTGAAATAGAGATTAATTTTGGGTACGACTCTAAAACCTATGTAAAAATCTATCCTGATCAACACTTCCGGGATGATATGTGTTACCCTATAATTAAAAGTATCTGGTTCATCAGTTCTATCAACATGAATAAACCAGTATATATTTGCCCGTTTAGGCTGTTTGTGGAATATTGAATGAATTACTTTTGATTCAACCTGATCAGGTATGTTTGCTTTAATGATATAAACAAGGTTGGTTGCCATCTTTGGCACTGAATTATCCTTTGCCAGCGTCTTAAATAATTCAATGTATTTATCCAGCCTGACGAATGTTACATATCTGTTCTTTAGTTTTCTCCCAAAATACCAACCATACATAATCAAAGAAAACAGAGAAGCTAAAAGTAATGTAAACCATCCTCCATTGCTGAATTTATGGAGATTGGCAATAAGGAAACTACCTTCTATGGTCAGGTAGACAAGCAAAAGCAAAAGTATAAATCTATGTTTTATTCCTTTTTGATATAAATGGAACGATAATAACAGAGTGGTCATTATCATCGTCAAAGTTATAGAGAGGCCATACGCAGCTTCCATATTAGAGGATTTTTTGAAGAAAACAACCACGAAACTGCAGGCAATCCATAAAAACCAGTTTACATACGGTACATAAACCTGTCCTTTTAAAAAAGTGGGATTTAAGATTCTGAGTTTTGGCCAGAAATTCAGGGATATTGCTTCACTTATAAGTGTGAATGATCCGGTTATAAGAGCCTGACTGGCTATAATAGCTGCTGCTGTAGCAATAAAAATTCCCGGGACTAAAAACCATCCTGGCATTATCCCGTAAAATGGATTTACATCAGCTTGAAGACCCTCTTTAGTTATTAACCATGCACACTGACCAAGATAGTTAAGGACAAGAGCAGTTTTTACAAATATCCATGATATCCTTATGTTTTTTATTCCACAATGCCCAAGGTCAGAATATAAGGCTTCTGCTCCGGTAGTGGCAAGAAAAACAGCTCCCAGTAATATAAATCCTCCGGGATATTTTGTCAGGAAGAGTATAGTATAATAAGGATTTAATGCTTTTAGTACTTCAGGGTGATTGATAAGTTGACTTAAACCTAAAAATGAAAGCATTAAAAACCAAATGACCATAATAGGCCCAAATGAAGTTCCAACGATGTTTGTTCCATATTGCTGCATAAAGAAAAGACCAGCAAATATTAATAGAACTATGGCGATTACAGGTATTTCGGGATTGTACAGCTGTAACCCTTCGATTGACGATGTAACAGTAATTGCCGGAGTTATTACTCCATCAGCTAATAATGCACTTGCGCCAATCATTGTTAATATCGCAGCCCATGAAGGTTTCCTTTTTAAAAGGGCAAAAAGGGCATAAATTCCACCTTCTCCCTTATTGTCTGCCCTCATGGTTATAAGTACATATTTTATTGTAGTTTGGAGAGTCAATGTCCAAAATATACAGGACATAGAACCATAAATTAGAAGTTCATTGAATTCACCTCCTCCAGCTACTATTGCCTTCATTACATAAAGAGGGCTTGTTCCGAGATCTCCGAAAACAATACCCAATGCAACAACAACTCCCGCTAATGAGAGTTTCTTAATATCCAAATGCCTCCCTCCAAAATCCACAATTCACTTATAATGTTGCATTTAATACTTCTGTTGCTCAAATCAAAAATGTTTAGCTTATTCTTATTGAATAAACCTGGCAAAAGTAGATGGAGTATTATAAAGAAGTTGAAAATAAGACAATAGAATGTATAAAGATTTTATAAAGATTTTAAATCACGTCTTCTTCAGATAATAATTAATACATATTTTTTATTTCATTTGTTATAATGAGTAACTTAGATACTAATAAGCTAATTTTGTATATACCTGAGATTAAATGATTTAAATGCAGGAGATTAAAAAAATATCATATTCAATACTTACCTCTAAGATCAATCAGTATTTAATTGTAATTTTTATTATTGCATTAACTGCATTACTATGCAGGCCTCTTTCAAATCAGCAGGGATATTATATAGTTTCATTCATTCTGCTTTTTGTAGTTTCGATAATGGCGGCTTTTTTGAGTATAGGCCCTATTTTGCTTGCTTCAACAATCAGCTCTCTTGTTTGGAATTATTTTTTTATTCCTCCTCACTTTGCTTTTCATATTGAAAAGACAGAGGATAAGCTGATGTTTGGCTCTTTCTTTTTTATTGCCCTGATTAATGGCATTTTGACATATCGAATACGCAGGCAGGAAAAGCTGGCTCTGGAAAGAGAAGAACGGACTAATGCAATTTTCAAATTAACAAGAGAACTGTCAAATACAAGTGGTGTAAATGAAATATTAGATGTAGCATTTTTAGATGTTAAGAAATACTTCAATGCTTCCGCCATATTTTTCTTACAGGAAAAGAAAAGCAAAATTGAAATATTGGTCAAGCGAGGAAATGAAAAGGATCATTTTCGAGTGGATTATAAAATAGCAGAATGGGTCTTTAAAAATTCGATGAAAGCAGGGAGATTCACGGATTTCTATAATGAGACAAGCCTGACATATTACCCATTAACTGGAAAGCAGCTTAGTCCCGGAGTAATCGCAATTGGATTCGAAAAATCACTTTCAAGTGAGAAAGAGATATTCTGGATTGGTTATTTTACTCAGATATCAAATGCCCTTGAACGTGAACTTCTGAGTGAGTTAGCGCTTAAAGCACGGGTACTTGATGAATCGGATAAATTGTACAAAACACTTTTTACACTTATCTCCCATGAATTCAGAATACCGATAGCTACAATAATGGGTGCTTCGGATACCCTATTAATGCCACAGACTACAGATAAAGACAGAACACAACTTTTTGAAGAAATATTCAAGGCCTCGGCAAGATTAAATCACCTTGTAGAGAATCTCTTAAATATGTCACGTCTTGAAAGTGGAAAAATATCTGCACGGTTAGATTGGTGTGATATTAATGATCTTTTGAACAATGTAACTAAGATCCTTAAGCAGGAGTTAGAACAATTTCATCTTTTAAGTTCAATCCCAACTGATATGCCATTAGTAAGACTGGATTTTGGTTTGATGGAACAAGTTATTTATAACCTGGTTCTGAACTCTTGTCAATATACCCCTGCTGGATCAATTATAAGATTCAATGCCAATTATAGAGGAAGTAATCTAATTATTCTTGTTGAAGACAATGGTCCTGGATTCCCACAAGAATCGTTAGACAAAATATTCAATAAATTTTTCAGGGTTGATAGTTTAAAAGCTGGTGGTCTGGGCTTAGGATTGTCAATTGTAAAAGGGTTGGTAGAAGCCCATAAAGGAACTGTTAAAGTTGAGAACCTGGAGACAAAAGGGGCAAAATTTACGATTACAATACCTACTGAAATTCCTGATATAAAGAATTTAGAACTCGAAGAATGAATGAAAACGACACCATCTTAATAATTGACGATGAGATACAAATCCGTCGTCTCCTTGAAATCTCACTTACATCAAATGGATACAAGACCATCTTTGCTTCTGACGGTAAAGAGGGCCTTACTTCTGCTGCAACACATAATCCCTCTGCAATAATCCTTGATCTTGGATTACCTGATATTGACGGGCTGGAACTGTTAGTAAAACTAAGGGAATGGTTTAATAAGCCAATAATTGTATTAACTGTCAGAAACTCTGAAGATGATATTATTTATGCATTAGATAAAGGGGCAAATGATTATTTAACAAAACCATTCAGGAGCGGAGAGTTGCTTGCAAGAGTTCGTACGGCAATAAGATTAAATACAGAAAAGATTGACAGCCCGATATTAGAGTTTGGATCACTGAGCATAGACTTAATAAACCATGTAGTGAGAAAAAACAACGAAATAGTCAAACTTACTGCAACAGAGTTCTCCTTATTATCACTTCTTGCTAAAAATCAAGGACGTGTTTTGACTCATCAGTTTTTATTAAGAGAGATATGGGGATATAGTTATTATGAGCAAACACAATATCTCAGAGTTTTTATAGCTCAACTAAGGAAAAAGATAGAAGAAAATCCCTCAAAACCTGAGTTGTTAATCACAGAATCTGGTATTGGATATAGATTTGGAAATTAAATTATTTAAAAAGATAATTATTTATAAAAAATTTATAACCTGCTGTTAATCTTTATATAACCTTTATTTACTGCCTGGTAATTTTGATTCGTCAATAAATTTCAAAATTACTATGGACTGCCTGATATTAATAATTGAATTATTCGGTGGCTTGTTCCTAATCTTTGCAATTGGGGAATTGATTGGGCATATTTTCAAATTAGACGAATATCTGAAGTTTGATCCGGAGAGCCATTCTAAGAAGCATATTTAATATGACTTTACAAACCGAAGCAGGGACACATACAATATTCACAGTGCCTTTGTAAAATAATTATATCTCCCCGACAAATCTTTATAACGTCTTTATTTCCTGCTGTATACTTTTGCGCGGTTTATGAATAAATAAACAGGGTGAGCAACTGATTTAAATTGTATATCTAAATAACAAGATAATGGATGGGAAAGAGATAGGGAGTTTATATGAAAGTTATTCCTTCAAAGAACGATTGAAAAATGCTATTATTGGCAGGGCAAGGAAAATTACGATAAAGGGTTATTTCAAAACTACCCATGAGATAAATTCGACATGAACCTGCCTGCCGGCCCGCACAGCCGGTTATGGCCAAAATAGAGCTAATCCTGATTAATATAGAATGTTACTCTGGCTATGTCACAATCAATACATATTGATTTTCAGATATTTATTGTTATCTTTATAGAAAATAAGGCATATAGATTATTATCTTTTCTATAATGCTGTCAAGGATTATTTAAGGAGTTACATCATTTCATTCTAAATACAATAGAGCTTGCGAGCTCGTTAATCCCATTTTGAAACATAATCATTTATTAAAAGAAAGGAAATTAAAATGAACTATTTGTATGTAATAACTCCAATTGTACTGGTATTTCTTGCCGGAATCAGAATTGTACGACCAACACAACGAGCTTTAATTGAGAGGCTTGGGAAATACCATAATTTTGCAAATCCGGGATTTCACTGGATTATACCGATTATTGACAAACTATACCTGGTTAATGTGACCGAACAGATGGTAGATGCCCAGCCACAGGAAATAATCACAAACGATAATCTGAATGCAAGCGTTGATGCACAGGTTTATTTCAGGGTGAAATCTGAAGAAGAAAGTGTTAAGGGATCAATATACAATGTTAATAATTACAGATTGCAGATCGTTAATCTGGCACGCACCACTCTGCGTAATATTATAGGTACACTCACGCTTAAATCGGCCAACAGCGAAAGAGGAAAAATTAATTCTGAACTATATAGGACACTCCATAATGAAACCCAGACCTGGGGTATTGAAATTGTCCGGACAGAGTTGAAAGAAATTGACCCTCCAAGTGATGTACAGGATACCATGAACAAAGTGGTAAAAGCTGAAAATGAAAAAATAGCGGCTATAGATTCTGCTACAGCTGTGCACAGTTATTGCGAAAGTTAGAGGCTCTTGAAGCATCACTTGGAAATAATGCTAAAATTGTTGTTCCGGCAGGAACTGAATTGGTAAATATCATTGGAGAGATGGCCGGAATAATTCCATTGGAAAGAAAGAAAAAAGAATGATATTATCAGCTAAAGCAAGCTCTGTGAAAAATATGAAAAATAAACCATTAACACGCAGAACGTTTGTTAAAAAGACGTCGATAGGTGCAGCAGGAGTTACCCTTGCCTCAACCGGATTGGCATCTGTTTATCTTGACATAATTCAGGATGTTGAAAAACCTGCAATACTTGGTGGTTCTCCTGTTCGCCAAAAAGGTTCTGCTCTCGGAGGATCGTGGCCTGTATATGAAGATTCGGATGTACAAATGTATCTGGATGCTTATAAAAGCAAGAAATGGTCAGAATACAGTAATTCTGATAAAGAACTTTCAGTCAGGTTTGAAAAGGAGTTTGCAGAACTTATGGGAGTTAGTTATTGTGCCACTACCAACTCCGGAACCGATGCACTGGATGCAGCGCAGCGTGCCTTCGATATTGGTCCTGGTGATGAAGTCATTACACAAACAAACACATTTATTGCCACTGCGCAGACTACATTCAATTTATTTGCATTACCTGTGTTTGTTGATTCAGATCCTGAAACATTTATGATAAATGCCGATTTGATAGAAGAACGAATAACACCAAATACCAGGGCTATTCTTCCTGTACACATCGGAGGAGCTGCAGCAGATATGGATAAGATACTGGCAATTGCAAAAAAGCATAACCTGGTGGTCATTGAAGATGCCTGTCAGGCACATATGGGCGAATGGAGGAATAAGAAACTGGGGGCTATTGGTGATCTGGGTTGTTTTAGTTTCCAGGAAGGAAAGAGTCTCTGCGGAGGTGAAGGCGGTGCCGTTATAGGGAATGACGATAATATTATGGCTAAAGTCGATGCGTACACTAATAATGGAAGAGATCCCAGAGGTCAGAGAAGATCCTTCCCCGGATCTAATTTTCGGATAACACCATTTGTTGCAGCCACTTTACTGGGACAAATACGTCGTCTGGAGGTACAAAGCGCTCAACGTGATGAGAATTCCCTTTACCTGGAAAAATTATTGTCTGAAATTAAAGGCGTCCGTCCGACTAAAAAATATTCTGGCCAAACCAGGCGATCCTTCTACGAATATCAACTGATATATGAAAAGGAGTATTTTAATGATTTGCCCAAAACAAAGTTCGTGGAAGCTATGCGCGCTGAAGGAATCCCATTTGGACGCGGGATCGATTCTTCACTTCATCTGGATCCCTTTATTGAAACTTACTTAAACTTACGGGGATTTCAGAAGGTTTTTTCCAAAGAGCGACTTGATAAATACAGAAGAGAAAATTTGTGCCCGGTCAACGAAAGAATCGATAAGGAGACAGGATTATCATTGGGACAAAAAGTTTTCCTGGGTACAATGAGAGACATGGAAGATATAGTAACTGCAATAATAAAAATACAAAAGTACTCCTCTAATGAAGTTTTTTCAGATCATTCATATAAATGAATGTTTATATAAACGCATATTTATATAATAAAAATATTTTAGGGTGGGAAGCGATTTTTTACTGCAGGCAGGATTAAAAGCCTCAATAATGAAAGTCGCTGGAACTAAATCTTGGATTAACAATATTATTATAGATTGATCCGAAAGTATAAGTTATCTCAATACCTCCTTGTATACGATATTTTGTTGCCAGCTCTCTCAACTGCAACAATCTTTCAGCCTCGGAAATGCCTCCCTTTTTTAGATTCAGCTGATCGCTTAAGTGAGCTACTCCACCTTCGATCTGGAAAGATAATCCTTTAAAAACTCTTATATTTATTGAGGAGAGAAGTTCAATTCTGTTCTTCGAAAAATCATGGAAATAATTTGAACCTACCAAAGCCAGATTAACCGATCCCCATTTCTTCTGCACCTGGAATGCAATGTTTAACATTTGTAAATATAAACTTTCATTTACTTTATTATAGATAGTTGTGTCAATATATTTATTATACTGAAAACCAATACTATACAAAATTCGTAATTGTCTGTGAGTCGATTCCGAATAAGGGAAAATATCATATTCAACTGATGGCAGAAAACCGGTTTTGAAGCCATAGTTTTCACGGGTCGAGGATCCAAGATTTGATTTAACTCCTGCAGACCAGTGTTCCCCAAGGCTTTTCACAAAAAGCATATTCATGAATTTCTCATTTGTTATGTAGGTATTTGAGCTGGCTGAATCAGTATTAACATTTTCAATGAACCTCTCCCTGTTATAAAACTGGTCCATTTCGACTTCAAGTTTTATTTCAGGTGTGACCTTTGATATATTGATCGAATTTCTCAACTCCAATCGTTTATTTGCCTCTTCAGATTGATATTGAGGTTCTGTAGATAATTCAAATACCCAGTTATTCCATCTATCGACCACTTCTTCCTGTTCAAGCTCAGTATTGTGGTTTATCTCAATCTCATCTATCAGCGGAGTTCTGGCAACATACCTCATTAGCCCCATCTTAAGAATCTTGGTTCTTTTTTCCCTTATAATGGTATTTGTCTGGTCGGGGCTGCTGGTAAATGCAAGAGTATCATTCATCCCCTTAAATTCTCTTTGTCCCTGAAAAGTAAAAGTATATTGATCACCACCGCTTCCGGCATTCTGGGTTGTTTCAAGTATATAAACCTGTGCTTCACGGACATCCCGAACATAATTAATATAAGGTATCTCCTGCCGTATATAGTTCATATCGCATTCGTTACAATCCAAAAAGATCTTTACAGCACCCTGCCTCAGCGTATCGGTGATAATTTTATTTCCCTGGCTAAAGCCAGATTCTGGCAAAATAATCAGTAACAATAAAAATGTCCGGAGTAAAACTATTCGGTTATTCATGGTCAGAAAATTTCAATTTGTAGAGTCAACCTTATCCTGTTAAAATATATGGATCTTTTCAAACGATCAAAGATTTAATTTTAATTTTGCAAATCTTTCCCTGACCATCCTGAAACTGCTAAAATTAGCATTATTTAACATTTTATCAGGATATCAATGCACAAGCAGTTCCATAAACTTGATTCATGGTATTAAACAGATTTGACTAGTTTTGTCCCGTATGAACAACCTCAATCACTTATCTGTTTATGAATTTACCGATCCTGAACTTTAGTTGATTGAAATTCCAATGAAATAAGGCAAAGAATTGCTATGACTGGAATAAATATTATCACGGATAAAATGCCTGTCCTGTTTCTGGGACATGGCAGCCCTATGAATGCAATTGAAGAAAATGAATTCGTAACCGGATGGCGGAACATAGGGAAAACCATACCAAAACCAATTGCTATTTTATGTATATCAGCGCATTGGGAGACAACTGGGACTTACGTAACCGCAATGAAAAATCCGAAGACAATCCATGACTTTAGAGGATTCCCGGAGGAGCTGTATAATGTTCATTATCCTGCACCCGGAAGCCCTGAGTTAGCCAGGGAAATAAAACGCATTATAATAAAGGCCGAAGTCGGGCTGGATGAGAAATGGGGGCTTGACCATGGTACATGGTCTGTGATAAAGCATCTTTACCCTGAAGCGAATGTTCCTGTCATTCAATTAAGTATGGATTATTATAAAGATCCGCAATATCACTATGATTTAGCAAAAGAACTTTCGCCTCTACGTAAAAAGGGTATTTTGATAGTCGGTAGCGGAAATATGGTTCACAACCTTGGAATGGCCAGCTGGGAAAATATCGGCAATCCGGGATTTGGATATGACTGGGCAATTGAGGCGAACGAAAAAATTAAAAATTGTATCCTTTCAAATGATCACAAAAAGCTGATTGATTACAAATCTCAGGGCAAGGCATTTAACCTGGCGGTTCCCACTCCTGACCATTTTCTTCCATTGCTTTATTGCCTGGCCTTAAAGGAAGAAAATGAAATTGCACATATATTTAATGATAAGGCTGTAGCAGGTTCATTGACAATGACATCCGTAATAATCGGATGAGAATAAAATGGCTATTAGCTGAATCAATAAAATACATTGTATCAGCCTCATTTAAAAAGATTATTTTTATGTTAAATATTAATAAATATATTAAGATGAAGAAGTACTTTCTTTTTGTCAGCTATTTCATTCTTATATGCAGCAGCAACTTGCTGAAGGCTCAGACAGAGTCATCAGGATATAAATTAGTAAACAAGTTCCACCTTGAAGGAGACGGTGGTTGGGATTATCTGAATGTTGATGAATCTACTGGCAGGATATTCATTTCGCACAGTAGTGTCGTTCAGGTCATTGATGAGAAAGACGGGACGCTGCTGGGAACTATACCTGACACAAAAGGAGTTCATGGCATTGCCATTGCAGCTGATCTGAATAAAGCATTTATAAGCAACGGCAGAGACTCCTCTGTGACTATTATTGATCTTAAATCCCTGGCATTTATAACTAAAGTGCCTGTAACCGGCCAGAATCCTGATGCAATTTTATATGATCCCTTCAGCCATAAGGTATTTGTATATAATGGCAGAACTGCAAATGCGACAGTGATAGATGGAACAACAAATAAAGTTGTTTCAACAATTAAACTTGATGGTAAGCCTGAGAACTCTGTCACAGACGGTAAGGGCAAAGTATATGTGAATATTGAAGATAAAAGCGTGATTTCTGTTATTAATTCAACAACAGATAAAGTCGAACAAACATGGAGTATTGCACCCGGTGAAGAAGCCAGAGGCATGGCTCTTGATAATGAAAATCACCGTCTGTTCACAGTCTGCAGCAACAAGCTTATGGTTGTCCTGGATGCATTATCAGGGAAAATTATAACAACCCTTCCAATTGGCGATGGATGCGACGGCGCTGCATTTGATCCTGAATTGAAACGCGTCTATAGTTCAAATGGAGAGGGTACAATGACGGTGGTTCAGGAAATCGGTCCTGATAAGTTCACAGTTCTTGAAAATGTTCCGACACTTCACGGTGCAAGAACAATAACTGTTGACAGGAAGACACATCATATATTCATGTCGACTGCAGAATATGAAGCTCCGGATCCATCTGCAGAAAATACAAATCGCCGGCCTGCGGTCAAGCCTGGTACTTTCATGGTGCTGGATGTGGCCCCTGTAAAGTAGTATAATGATTTTACTTACCTTGCATTGAAAATATTGAAAGTCCTTTTATATGAAAAGGAGATCGATTGTTGTTCTGTTATTCTTTTGTTTTTCTGTGCTCTCACTGAGCCAGTCAAGGACACTCGATTATTACCTGCAGGAAGGAATAAAGAACAGTCCGCTTCTGAAGGATTATTATAATCAAGTCAGTTCAGCTCTGTTAGATAGTCTGCTCATCCGATCTTCAAAAATGCCACAGGTTGAAGCAAAATCCCAGTTGCTTTATTCTCCTGTTTTTACAAATTTCGGGTACGATGAAGTCGTAACAGATGGAGGTAATTATCAGGCAGTTGTAAGCGTATCGCAGAATATTCTTAATAAAAGAGAAATCTCAAACAAGTTTCAGGCAATTGATATACAAAAACAAGGTGCTTATAATTCCACAAAGCTATCTGTTGCTGAAATAAAGAAGATCATTACCGAACAGTATTTAATATCCTGTGCCGATTACAATGACCTTTCCTTTAATAAATCTTTCCTTGAGCTTTATTACAAAGAGAATAAGATTACATATCAATTTGTCTTAAATGGTCTTTGCAAGCAGACAGATTATCTTTCATTGCAAGTTGAAACACAATCCCTGGAAATTCTCGTAAACCAGCTTAAAAATCAATATGAAACTGACATGAGGCTGCTTAACCAGTTATGCGGCCTGAATGATACAGGATTTTATGATCTGAATTTACCTGCTCTTGAAATAACAGGCATGGCAGAGATCAGTAAATCACCTCTTTTTATGCAGTATAAGATTGACAGTCTGCGTATTGTGAATGATATAGCTGGCATTGATATGAGATACCTGCCAAAAATGAACTGGTTTGCTGATGCCGGATTTCTTACAGCCACTCCATTTAATTTTTACAGGCATTTCGGCTTCAGTGCCGGGATAAACCTCAGCATACCTGTCTATGATGGTAATCAGAAAGAGAAGGAAAAACAGAAGCTCAAACTGGCTGAAAATACAAGAAGTTCATATCTCGATAACTTTACGACGCGATATTACCAGCAGATACAGCAGCTTAATTCTGAATTAAAATCATTTAAAAACCTTGAAGTTCAGCTCCAGAACCAGCTGGCGACCTCTGAGCAACTGGTTAATGCTTTAAGGCAACAGCTTGAATCGGGGGTGATCCAGATGACAGAATATATTAATGCGGTGAAAAACTATCGTTCTGTTACTAAAACTCTTAGCGATAACCGGATACGGATTTTACAGGTAATAAATGAAATAAACTTTCTTCTCACCCAATAATCATAAAATCCCTATGATGTCAATAAAAATAACCGCTCCCTTCTACAGTTTGTTGTTGTTGCTGATTTTATTTACAACTGCATGCAGGCGGAATAAGACAGTTTCTGAAACAGATGCATCTGTTATTACTCCGGTAACTATTGCAGAAGTGATAAATAAACCAGTTACAGAGACCATAGAGCTTCCTGCAGTATCTGCTTTTCTTAATAAAAGCATTGTCCGGTCTGCAACTTCCGGTACTGTCGAAAATATTTCCATAGTTCCGGGAGAGTATGTTAAGAAAGGCCAGGTTCTTTGTACAATCAGGACCCGCGAGGCATCAGCAATGAATAATTCCTTAATAGATGACAGCACATTTACTTTTAAAGGCAGAATAGACATCATTTCACCAACATCTGGTGTGATAAATTCTATTTCACATCAGAATGGCGACTTCGTTCAGGAGGGTGATGAAATTGCTGTTATCTCGGATCAGAACAGTCTCGTTTTTATTCTTGACACTCCGTTTGAATTTGCAAAATATGTCGAAAAAAACAGGAACTGCAAAATTCAACTGCCGGGTGATCAGATTATCAATGGTAATATAACCGGAAATCTTCCGGAAATGGATTCCCAGGCACAGACAGTAAGGTATGTTATCAAACCGGTTTTTGCCGGACGTCTTCCTGCAAATTTGAATGCCCTTGTCAGAATAGTTAAAAGCAGCAAAGACAAAGCTTTCGTCCTGCCTAAATCTGCTGTCCTAAGCAATGAAACCCAGACTGAATTCTGGGTGATGAAGCTGATAAACGACTCCATAGCTATAAAAATTCCTGTTAAGAAAGGATACGAAAATAATGAGGAGGTTGAAATAACAGATCCTGAATTTATTCAGACCGACAGAATTATTCTCACAGGCAGCTATGGACTTCCGGATACTGCAAGAGTTATAGTTAAGTGATTATTGTAATGAAGAATTTCTTCTTTTCATATAAAAGTCCGGTTTCATTAATTCTGGCAGCAATAATTGCAGGTGGGTTATTCCTTTACAGCCAGATACAGGTATCTCTCTTTCCTGAAATAACTTTTCCGAAACTCAAAATAATTGCTGATAACGGGGAACAACCCGTCGATAAAATGATGGTAACTGTTACCCGTCCTCTTGAGGATGCTATAAAACAGATTCCTGACCTGAAAACGCTTCGAAGCATGACCAGCCGCGGTTCATGTGAGATATCCGCCTTCCTGAACTGGGATGCAGATATCAATATTAATCAGCAAATGCTGGAATCCCGGATAGCACAGATAAAAAACGAGCTCCCTCCTGATGTTCAGATTCAGATTGAGAAAATGAATCCGTCAATTTTGCCTGTGATTGGCTATACAATTGAAAGTGATAAAAGAACTCCGATTGAACTAAACCTTTTAGCAACTTATACTGTTAAACCTTTCCTTTCCCAGGTTGAGGGAGTATCTCAGATTGGCATAATTGGCGGAAAGACAAAAGAATTCTGGATTGAGCTTGACCAGCATAAAATGAGTTCTTTTTCCATCACCCCGGAAATGATCGGTGATGTTCTTAACAGAAATTATTTTATCAGCTCAAACGGATTTCTTTCGGATTACAAGAGATTATATCTGACTATTACTGATGCCGGCCTTTACAATCTTAATGACATTCAAAATGTTGTTATAAGGAATGACGGGAAAAGGATAATTAAAGTACAGGATATTGCAAGTGTCAATGTAAGGGAAAAAACAGAATACACCAGGATAAATGCAAATGGCCGTCAGGGTTTACTGATAGCAATCCTGAAGCAGCCTAATGCAAACCTTGTGAATCTTTCAAAGAACCTTGCATCAAAAAAGAAAGAGCTTGAAAAGATACTTCCTGCTGACGTACATTTATCACTGTATTATGATCAGGCAGATTTTGTAAACCGGTCTATAAAAGGTGTGAGCGACAGCTTGTGGATAGGGCTCATTCTGGCCATCCTGGTAGCTATTCTGTTCCTCAGATCCTTCAGGGCCAGCGCGACAATAATGGTTACAATTCCGGTAACAATCTTCCTGACAATTATTGTTCTTTATAGCATCGGCTATACACTTAATGTAATGACATTTGGTGCAATAGCTGCTGCCATAGGATTGATAATTGATGATGCGGTGGTCGTTGTTGAACAGATCCACAGGACCCATGAAGAGTTTCCTGACAGGCCATCCAATCAACTCGTTCATCAGGCAATAAAATACCTTATGCCTTCCATGATCGGATCATCTATAAGCACGATTGTCATTTTTATTCCATTTATGCTTCTCGGAGGAGTGGCAGGTGCGTACTTTAATGTGCTAACCAATACAATGGTAATTACCCTTATTTGCTCCTTCCTTGTAACGTGGATCGGACTTCCGGTAATCTATCTGTGGTTCTCTCAGTTAAGACCATTATTCCCGGCAAGAAATACAAATACAGTCAAACTTACCAAAACAAGAAACTGGGTAAGCTTCTTTATAAAAAAACCGGTAATTAGCATCCTTTTTATTTTATGTCTCATTGGATCCATCATTTATATCATCCCAAAAATAGAGACAGGTTTTTTACCAGAGATGGATGAAGGATCAATCATCCTTGATTATTGGTCACCGCCAGGAACATCACTTGAAGAGACTGAAAGAATCCTTATAGAAGTTGAAAGAATAATCGTTGATATTCCCGAAGTCGAGACATACTCACGCCGGATCGGCACAGAAATGGGATTCTTTGTCACTGAACCCAATACCGGTGATTATCTTATTCAGCTGAGGAACAACAGAGGCCGGTCTACAGAAGAGGTAATAGATGATATACGGCAACGGATTGAAGCAACACAGCCGGCGTTGCTCGTGGATTTCGGACAGATAATCGGTGATATGTTAGGGGACCTGATGGCATCTGTTCAGCCCATAGAGATCAAAATATTTGGCACTGAACAGGCTAAACTGAATGAACTGGGCCAACAGGTTGCCGGTGAAATCGAAAAGATTAATGGAATAGAAGATGTGTTTGATGGGATAGTTATTGCAGGACCTTCAATCGAATTTATTCCTGATCATCAGGAATTATCCCGTTTTAATGTTTCTCCGGAATCCTTTCAATATCAGGTTCAGACTATGATGGAAGGGAATATTGTTGGAAATATCCTGGAAAAGGAACAGATGACCGATATCAGAATGATCTACCCCGGCAGTACAGAAAATGCTCTTGTGCGGGTTAAAAATCAAAATATTTTCATGCCTGACGGTAAATTAAGACCTCTCTCTTCATTCGCTGATATTAAAGTACAGGAAGGTGTTGCAGAGATAACAAGGGAAAATCTGAAATCAGTAACAATTGTTACAGCAAGGTTGAATAACAGGGACCTGGGAAGTGCAATGAAGGATATTCAGAAGATGATAGAAAAGAATGTATACCTTCCCCAGGGATACCATATTGAGTATGGAGGGGAATATGCAGATCAGCAGAAATCATTTAATGAACTCCTCCTGATACTCATATTATCCAGTCTCCTTGTATTTGCTCTTATGTTATTCCTTTTCAGGGATTTCAGAGCTGCATGTGCGATACTTTTCATTGCCGTCCTTGGCCTTTCCGGCAGTCTGATCGCCCTGTTTATCACCAATACACCATTAAATGTCGGGAGCTACACCGGCTTGATTATGATTGTGGGTATAATTGGTGAAAATGCGATCTTCACATTTCAGCAATTCATGACAAACCGCCAAAAGGGATCTGTTGATGAATCTGTTGTATTTGCTATTTCTACAAGATTACGGCCAAAATTAATGACAGCGCTTGGAGCTATTATTGCGTTGCTGCCTCTTGCAATAGGAATTGGAACCGGAGCACAGATGCACCGGCCTCTTGCAATTTCCGTTATTGGTGGTTTTGTTGTTGCCCTGCCTCTTCTTCTGATAATTTTCCCAACAATATTGCACCTGATCTATAAACATGAAGACAGGAAACAACTTGTAGAAGTTAAGAAAGAAATTTAAAGAATCTCTTCTGAATAGAAAAGATAGTGTGGTTATGCAACAACTTTGAAAAATAAAATGTTCCAGATTCTCTAACTCCTCAGTCCCACAGCACGAAGATGAAATTCCATCGCCCCAAGACCTACCCAGGTAAAAAATGCTACCAGAGTTAATTTGTGAAATATCCTTTTGTCCTGAATAGCTCTGGCTTTCCCTATAAAATTATCTTTCAGTCTGCTGGCAAACGAATAACTTGTACCTGTACTATTTATTCCTTTCCCCTTTATTGTTGTAAAACCTGGTGACTCAACTGAGGTTTGTTAAATCAAATCTTCCCATATAGTAAATCCGTCATAGTAGATATAGTCTTATTAAGAAGTTAGAAAGAAGACCCGGGAATGCATAAAGATTTTATAAAGATTTCAGATTGTATTTCAGCCGGCAATATATAACTCCTGAAATTTATTATTTCTTTATACCTGTAAGTCAATTCTTTATAAAGGCTTTATATCTTCCGGTATATTTTTGTTATGCCAAAAAATTTTAAAATGAACTGGAGAATTGTTCTGATTGTCATTTTATTCCTCATTTCAATAGCAGGTTTTCTCTATGCAGGTTATCTTCTGGCAAAACTCCTTGAAAAAATTTTCCATATTCATTTATTGTAATCAATGAATATATCTGATTTTACGCAGGTCGTTCTTTTCCTGCTGGTACTGATAATACTGACTCCTTTGCTCGGCAGATATATGGCCAGGGTTTTTCTTGATGAGAATCATGTTCTGAAAACCATGGTCAGTCCTGTTGAAAAAGCCATTTACAGGTTAATCTCATGTAAAGAAGAGGAAATGGACTGGAAGAAATATACATTCAGCCTTCTGGTTTTTAATTTCATGGGGATTCTCTTCTTATTTCTTCTTCAGCTCTGCCAAAATTATCTGCCCCTTAATCCACAGAAGTTGCCGGCTCCATCCTGGTTGCTGGCATTAAACACCTCAATTAGCTTTGTGACAAATACTAACTGGCAATCATACGGCGGGGAAACGGCTTTAAGCTATCTCGTACAGATGGCAGGTCTTACAGTTCAGAATTTTTTAAGTGCAGCAACAGGAATTGCGGTTTTACTGGCAATTATAAGAGGCCTGGTAAGAAAAACTACCAATAAGATTGGTAATTTCTGGGTTGATTCTACCAGATCTATACTTTATATCTTATTACCTCTTTCAATTCTCCTGGCAATTATTCTTACAGCCCAGGGAGTCGTTCAGACATTTCATCCATATGTTAAGGCAACCACATTAATGGGTTCGGAACAAATTATCCCGCTCGGTCCGGTATCATCACAAATTGCCATAAAGCAGCTCGGTACGAATGGAGGAGGTTTTTTCAATGCAAACAGCGCCCATCCCTTTGAAAATCCCACTCCATTTTCCAATTTTCTGGAAATGCTGGCAATTCTTTTAATACCATCTGCTCTTACCTTCACTTATGGGCGTCTCATCGGATCGAACAGACAGGGCTGGACTATGTTTCTGGTAATGTTTACTCTTTTAATAATTGGCCTGTCGATATCTTATTATTCGGAGTACAAATTTTCTGCTATAGGTGGTTTAATAAATAATATGGAAGGAAAGGAGACTCGTTTTGGGCTAAGTAACAGTGTTTTATGGTCAGTTTTAACAACTTCAGCATCAAATGGTTCGATAAATGCAATGATGGATAGTCTTACGCCTCTTGCAGGAATGGTTGCCATGTTCAATATTATGCTGGGTGAGGTAATATTTGGAGGTGTCGGATCAGGAATCTACGGCATGATAATGTTTATCATACTGACTGTGTTTATTGCAGGTTTAATGGTTGGGAGATCTCCGGAATTTCTTGGTAAAAAGGTTGAAGCTTTTGAAGTAAAAATGGCTATCCTGGCAATCCTTGCACCAAATCTTGTAATTCTGGCATTTTCAGCTATTAGTTGTCTGACAACAGCAGGTATAACAGGGCTCAATAATCCCGGGCCACATGGTCTATCTGAAATTCTCTATTGTTTCAGTTCTGCAGCTGGTAATAATGGAAGTGCCTTTGCAGGGCTAAATTCGAATACTTCATTTTACAATATCCTCACTGGTCTGGGAATGGTAATTGGAAGATTTGGGGTCATTATTCCTGTTCTGGCTATGGCAGGGAATATGGCCGGCAAGAAGACTATTCCATTATCAGGTGGTACTTTCAGAACGGATACATGGCTCTTTGGTTTATTACTGCTCTCTGTTATAATAATAGTAGGCGGGCTTACATTCTTTCCGGCTTTATCGCTGGGTCCGTTAGTGGAACATCTTTTACTTATTAAATAATTAGTTAGTATTCAATGAAATCCGGGGAAAAGAAAGAATTAAAACTTCTAACAAGAAGAATTCTGCTTACTTCTGTGAAAGAGTCTTTTATCAAGTTAGCGCCTGCAAACCAGATCAAGAATCCGGTAATATTTATTGTTTTGGTTGGAGCGATAGTTACAACAGTAGTATTTTTTAATAACCTGTTTTCAGATCAATTCTCCATATTTGTCCTTCAGATTACTTTATGGTTGTGGTTTACAGTATTGTTTGCAAATTTTTCAGAAGCAATAGCAGAAGGAAGAGGAAAAGCCCAGGCAGAAAGCCTCAGGAGAAGTAAGATAAATATCAAAGCAATCCGGCTTGATTCAGGAAACGAAGAGGAAATCTGGGCTACAGAATTGAAAAAAGGAGACCTGGTAGTTTGTTCAGCAGGATCGGTTATACCTTCTGATGGAGAAGTAGTTGGAGGGATATCCAGTGTTGATGAATCGGCTATAACTGGTGAATCAGCTCCTGTTATACGCGAAAGTGGGGGTGACAGAAGTGCAGTAACCGGAGGAACTAAGGTTATAAGCGATAGAATTGTTATAAGAATAACAGCAGAGCAAGGCAAAACATTTCTTGATCATATGATCTCCCTTGTCGAGGGTGCCAGCAGACAAAAAACCCCAAATGAAATTGCTCTGACGATTCTATTATCCGGATTGACAATAATTTTCCTTATGGCTGTGGCTACACTACCTGCTTTTTTTTCTTATAGTCTTAAATCTTCGGGATTGCCACAAAACATGAATCTTTCCCTTCCGGTACTTATTTCACTGCTGGTATGCCTTATACCAACCACTATTGGAGGACTTTTAAGTGCAATCGGAATAAGTGGCATGGACAGGCTGTTGCAGAAAAATGTGATCGCAACAAGCGGAAAAGCAGTTGAGGCTGCCGGTGATGTGGATGTTTTACTCCTGGATAAGACGGGGACCATAACATTAGGCAACAGGATGGCGACAGATTTCATCCCGGCTGACGGGGTAACAATCGATGAACTGGCAGATGCTGCTCAGCTATCATCTTTAACTGATGAAACGCCTGAAGGTCGTTCTATCGTCGTATTTGCAAAGGAAAAATTCAACCTGAGAGGGAGAAATTTAAATACTGCAGATACAGTTTTAATAAAATTCTCAGCCAAAACCCGGATAAGCGGTATTGATATCAGGTTGGAAGATGGGAAAATAAAAAGTTACCGTAAAGGTGCTCCGGATGCTGTTAGAAAGTTCATTGAAGATAATAATGGTTTCTTTCCTCAAAATGTAAAAGACACTGTAATCCGCCTTGCCATGCAGGGTGTCACTCCTTTAGTAGTGACAGATAATATTAGAATCCTCGGTGTCATTAATCTGAAAGATATAGTAAAGGGCGGCATTAAATCCCGCTTTGAACAGCTTCGGGCTATGGGAATCAGAACAATAATGATTACCGGCGATAATCCCCTGACTGCTGCAGCAATTGCTGCAGAGGCAGGAGTAGATGACTTTATGGCAGAAGCCAAACCGGAAGACAAATTATCGCGTATTCGTCTGGAACAGGCAAAAGGGCATCTTGTAGGTATGATAGGTGATGGGACAAATGATGCTCCTGCACTTGCCCAGGCTGATGTTGGTATTGCAATGAATACAGGGACACAAGCAGCCAGGGAAGCAGGAAATATGGTAGATCTTGACAGTAATCCGACAAAGCTGATTGAAGTAGTTGAAACCGGAAAACAATTACTTATGACCCGCGGAGCATTAACTACCTTCAGTATTGCAAATGATGTGGCAAAATACTTTGCTATTATACCAGCTTTGGCATTACCGCTTTATGCTTCTGCCGGAGTTTCAGGTCCGTTATCTGCCCTCAATATAATGCACCTTGCATCTCCCGAGAGTGCAATTCTGAGTGCAGTTATCTTTAATGCATTAATAATTATTGCATTGATTCCCCTGGCTATTAAAGGTATAAGGTACAGGCCTTTGCCGGCAAGCAAGGTGCTTGCCGGAAATATTCTGATTTATGGTGCAGGTGGACTAGTGGCTCCATTTATAGGTATTAAATTCATAGACATTTTACTGAATGCACTTCATTTGATTTAATGATGAAATGAAAAAACAAATCATTACAGGATTAAGATTCCTGACACTAATGACAATTCTTACCGGAATAGTATATCCCGCGATCGTCACAGTTATTACCTCCTTGTTTTTTAACAGAGAGGTACATGGAAGTCTTGTCGAGAGGAATGGAGTAATTTTAGGATCAGAATTAATTGGGCAGAATTTTAGCAGTCCGGAATATTTTTGGTCAAGACCTTCATTCAATAATTATAATCCTCTCCCTTCAGGCGCATCAAACCTTGGTCTCTTAAATCCGCTTTTAATAAATAAGATTATTCAGAGAGAGAAAGAATTCCTTCAGGGTAATAAAATTAAAGGGAATTTAAACATTCCTCCTGAAATGGTTACCGCTTCTGCCAGTGGTCTGGATCCTCATATCTCTCCAACAGCAGCTCTATTACAAGTTAACAGGGTAGCCAAGGCAAGAGGAATGAACCAGGAAAGGCATGATCAACTTGTTAGTCTAATAAATGAATTGACTGAAAAACGTCAGTTTTCATTACTTGGTGAACCAAGGATCAATGTATTTCTCTTAAATTTGAAGGTAGATAATCTTAAATGAACAATAACGATAATATCCGGCCGGATCCTGATGAATTGCTTGCCTCATTAAAACGCGAAGAAGACGAGAGCAGAAGAGGCAAGCTGAAAATCTTTTTCGGAATGTGTGCAGGAGTTGGCAAGACTTTCTCAATGCTTGAATCTGCGCACATTGATAAATCAAACGGAAAAGATATTGTTATAGGATATATTGAAACTCATAACAGGCCTGATACTTCTGAGCTTTTAAAAGGCTTCGAAATAATTCCAAGGAAAATTGTTGAATATAAAGGAACAAAACTTGAGGATACAGATATAGAAGCTGTGATAACCAGGAAGCCTGATATTGTTCTCATTGATGAACTTGCGCATACCAATGTACCTGAGAGCCGGCATATTAAACGATACCAGGATATTCTTGATATTCTTGACATGGGAATTGATGTGTATACCACCCTGAATGTCCAGCACCTGGAAAGCAGATCAGATACGGTTTCTCAGATTACAGGTATCGTTGTAAGGGAAACAGTTCCTGATGAGATTTTTGAAAAAGCTGATGAAGTGGAACTGGTTGATATTACCCCCGATGAACTTCTTCAACGATTTGCGGACGGCAAGGTATATACTCCCGAACGATCAATAGAAGCAATCAGAAATTTTTTTAAAAAAGGGAATATTACCGCCTTACGGGAAATGTCACTGAGGATTGTTGCGGACAGGGTTGACAAGCAACTACGGGTTTACATGCAGAAGAATCGAATAAGAGGACCCTGGAAGTCGGGCATGCGCTTGTTAGCGGTTATTGGTCCAAGTCCCCAATCAGCCAAACTTCTTCGCTGGGCTAAAAACCTTTCTTATACAATGGGAGCTACTCTTCTCGCTATTTATGTGGAATCAACCAGAAAGCTATCTTCAAGTCAACAGGAACAACTAAATAAAAACATAAACCTGACAAAGCAGCTTGGGGCAGAATTCATAACTACTTCAGGGAATGATCTGGTAAGGGCTATTCTGGATATCAGCCAAAGGGAAAACATTACGCATATCATTGTCAGCAAACCAAGATACCGGAATCTGTGGTCATATTTTATTCTAAGAAATTTTATAAATAAGCTGATTAAGTACAGTGGCAATATTGATGTATATGTATTAGGATCTAGTCAGTCTGAGGATAATCAATACATGAAGTACTTTAGCATGCCAGGATTCACTTCCAGGATTTCCCACTATATTGTATCAGCCTTGTTTACTATTCTGACAGCTATTATTTTTTATCCTCTAAAGGAGTACATTGGATACCAGATTGTTGCGTTTGGATTATTATTTGCAATTTCAATTCTGGCTCTTTTTGTCGGAATAGGACCAATTCTGCTTTCTGCTGCTTTAAGCGCCTTAATATGGGATTTCTTCTTCATACCACCCTCTTTTACACTTCATGTAGACAAACTTGAAGATGTATTAATGCTTATGATGTACTTTATAATAGCCCTTATAGGAGGAGTAATGACATCACGAGTGAGGAAACAGGAAAGACTTACCAGGGAAAGAGAATTACGGACAAATGCTTTGTACCAGTTGACAAGGGAGCTATCAATGACATCAGGTATTGAGGAGGTAATAAGAACATCCGTTAAGTACATCTGGAAGTATTCAAGACTTGATTGTTCAATTATCCTTCAGGGTGGAAACAATGTATTGGAGAAAATAATAAAACCAGAGAATTCTATAATCCTTTCTGAGCAGGAACTAAGCATTGCCGAATGGTCTTTTCAGCACTCAAGGGAAGCTGGCCGGTTTACTGATACTCTTCCTTCAACCGAATATACATTTTATCCTCTTATTGGGAACAAGTTACATTTGGGGGTTGTAGTTTTAAAACACAAGAAATCCCTTTCAGGTGACGAAGAAGTCTTCTGGGACGCTTACAGGACACAAATCTCTAATGCGCTTGAGAGAGAATTTCTGAATGATATAGCAAGAAGAGCATCAGTACTTGACGAATCAGATAAGTTATATAAAAGCTTGTTCAATTCAATTTCACATGAATTGAGAATTCCTGTAGCTACAATAATGGGGGCATCTGACACCTTACTTTCTGATGAATTTGATAAGAATACAAATATGCATTTATATGTTGAGATTAATAAAGCTTCAGAAAGATTAAACAGACTTATAGATAACCTGCTGAATATGTCAAGGCTGGAGTCTGGCAGGATCACTCCCAGACTTGACTGGCATGACGTACATGATCTTGCCAATAAAGTCATTGAAGTCCTGAAGAAAGAACTCGAAAGATTTAATCTGGAAGTCAGCATTCCCGATGAAATGCCTCTTGTAAAAATAGATATCGGACTTATAGAGCATGTCCTTAATAACCTTGTACTTAATGCTACTCAATATTCAAACCCAGGAACAACTATCAGAATTAAAATGTATTATGACCACCAGAGTTTTATTATGCAGGTTATGGACAGAGGACCTGGTTTCCCTCCAGGTGAGTTGCAAAACGTTTTCAATAAATTCTACAGGCTTGAAGGAAGTGTTTCAGGGGGTACCGGGTTAGGGCTTTCAATAGTTAAAGGGTTTATTCAGGCTCATAATGGAAATGTAACAATTGAAAACAGAAAAAATGGAGGTGCAATAATAACCGTCAAGATACCGACCGAAAGTACTGATGTAAATAAAATTTTATCATAATTAGAAATTGGAAACAAAGAACAATATATTGGTTATTGATGATGAAGTGCAGATTCGTCGCCTTCTGGAGATATCACTATCATCACATAACTTTAACACTATCTTTGCTTCGAATGGGAAAGAGGGTCTGATTGCGGCTGCAACTTATCATCCGTCTTTAATTCTTCTTGACTTGGGATTACCTGATATTGATGGACTTGATCTGTTGTTAAAACTCAGGGAGTGGTTTTCTAAACCAATTATAGTATTATCCGTCAGGAATACTGAGGAAGATATTGTTAACGCTCTGGACAGGGGAGCAAATGACTTTTTAACCAAACCGTTCAGAAGCGGTGAACTAATTGCAAGAATTCGTGCTGCAATCAGATTTAGTGAGGAAAAGAAAGATAGTCCTTTACTTGAGTTTGGATCATTGAATATTGATATGATAAACCATGTGGTCCGTAAAAACACTGAAATAATTAAACTGACTTCCACAGAATTCTCTTTATTGGCGCTTCTGGCTAAAAATCGCGGACGGGTTCTGACTTATCAGTTTTTATTAAGAGAGATCTGGGGCTATAGTTATCTTGAACAAACACAATATCTGAGAGTATTTATTGCTCAGCTCAGAAAAAAAATAGAAGAAAATCCCTCAAAGCCTGAGCTGTTAATCACGGAATCAGGTATTGGCTATAGATTTGGGAATTAGATTATTATTCACGTCCATTTTATTGTGCAATCAGAAATAACAATCAAAATTCATTTTGGATTGGTGGCAGAGATAATCACTTATCCTTAATACAACGGACTGAATTAGCTTCATAGAGACCTTTGGTATCACGAAATATACCGGAAGAATTGTAATCCAGCTCCCGTACCCATGCATAATCAGCTCTTTTCGAAGATGACCAGAATCTGGTAGCTGTCCCCAAACTTTTGAAATAGCCGGCGCCATCACGCCATCCTCCGGGCAATGCACGGAAATCGCTTTCATTGGTTGCCCCTGTATTCGGACTTGTCCAGCTCCAGTTCTGGGTTCCTTCATATTTCAGCTTGCCGCCTTCAACTGTTCCCCGCCACTTCTCTCCATCAGCTTCTGCCTGGCTCATGCCAAGAAACATTTCAAGCTGCTTCCATTCACTGTCGCTCGGTAAATGCCAGCCATCCGGACAAACACCCTGAATGTCACCCGGTTTGATATCGCTTTCCGCAGTAATATGCATTGCTGTCGGCCATGTGTAAAGAGCTCCATAAATAGTGCCAGTGGCAGCATAATTTTCGTACCAGCAATATGCCTCAGTATACATTGAAAAGTTAAACCATGCCTGCCGGTCTTCGACCAATGGAATTTTTGATCCATCAGGATAGCGGATTGCTTTAAGGTTGTCAGCCACCCAGGTCTGATCGCCGATGTTTACAGAATAGTATATATTGTGGTCAATATCAGTTATTGTAGGCCTTAAAGTTTCAGGAGTGGTGAATGCTTTCTCCTCACCGTAATAAGGAATTGAACCTGCTATTGCATAAGCTCTGACATAATAAGTTGTACTCACTGTAAAATCAGATACGGTACTGGTGAAACTTCCGACTGAATTCCTGGCTCCCAGCTGGATTGAGGTTCCTTCTATTATGGGATTTCCTGTTTCAGACCAGCAGAATCCATGCTCAGAGATTGTTTCATTCCCTAAGCTTACTATTGTGCCGCTGAATATGTAAATCCCTTCGGAAAAGACTTCTATATCATTTGTGGTAATTACAAGATTATGTTCAGGTTCAATGCGACTACAGGCATTTATTGATAAGAGGATCATGACGATCCAGATAAACAATATTTCTTTATAGTGAAGCATTATATGGCGTCTTTAAAAGAATTGATATTGCTGCAATAAAATTATGAGATACTTTTGTCAATTCAAATTGCATTTTACAGTCATTAATAAGACCCTCAAAGATCTTTTTCCACTACCTAAATTAATGCTATAATTGAATTTATATGCTTATATTTATTCTCCGGCATTATAAAACAGGTAAATCCTTTTAATAATTATATCCTTTTGATCCATGAATTGTAAAAATCTGATATTCGCGCTTTTCCTATCGAGTTTTGCCATTCTTTCAGTTGATGCAGAAGTAATTAAGAGTACATCCTATTACCGGAATAAGCCTGTTGATCAAGAGGCTGTCTATTTCACTCCGGAGAATTTCAATATTTCCGCTGATGGAAAGAGTGATGTCACTGTCGAGCTTCAGGCAGCTATAAATAAGCTGAAGCTGGAGCAGAATTTTGGTATTATCTTCATTCCGGAAGGTACTTATGTAATATCGGGTACAATCTATATACCTGCCGCCATCAGAATAATAGGCTATGGACAGAAACGTCCCTTATTTGTTCTGAGAAAGAATACGCCCGGATATCAGTCACCTGTCCTGACGGATAAAGGAAAAGCAAATTACATGTTCTGGTTCACCAGCAGTGTGGCTGAACAAGGAACACCTGTAAACGACGCAGGTGCCGGAACTTTTTACAGCGCCCTTTCAAATGTTGATATACGGATTGAAGATGGAAATCCTTCAGCTGTCGCACTGAGAACCCACTATGCACAACACAGCTTTGTAGCGCATTGCGATATTCATACCGGGAATGGGAAAGCTGGACTGTTTGATATCGGTAACGTGATGGAGGATGTCCGTTTTTTTGGAGGAGATTATGGAATTTATACTACCAAAGCGTCTCCCGGCTGGCAGTTCATGATGCTTGACACTTATTTTGAAGGTCAGCGCATTGCAGCTATCAGGACACAGCAGGCAGGTCTGACGATTGTACGGATGAGCGTGAAAAATGTACCGAAAGTTATTGATATAGATCCTGGTTTCTGGGAAAAATTATTCATGGAGGATTGTCAGTTCATTAATGTTAAAAACGCTGCAATATCGTTTGATAATGAAGGAAATGATGTTTTACAGATCAACCTTCGTAATATTACATGCCAGAATGTTCCGGTAATAGCCAATTACCTTAAAAGTAACAAGCAGACTAAAGCTCCGGCACCAATCTATAAAATCAAAAAGTTTGTCTATGGCCTGCAAATGGAGGATCTTGCCGAAAATCCTGAGTTCAGAATAATATTTGAGCCTGAGGTGCTTGCAAAACTTCCTCCTTCTGCGAGTACAGATATTCCCTCACTCCCGGCAATGGATGAATGGGTGAATATAAAGGATCTTGGGGCAAAAGGTGATGGTGTGAATGATGATACCAGGATTATTCAGGATGCGATAGATAAACATCCGGTAATCTATGTTCCCCAGGGTATATACAGGATAAGTGAAACTCTTGTTCTGAAACCTAATACAGTTCTGATAGGATTACATCCTATTGCTACTCAATTTGTTATAGGTGAGAGTACAAATTCGTTCAGCGGATTTGGTGCTCCCAAACCTCTTATTGAAACATCTCAAGGCGGGACAAACATAATATCCGGTATTGGTCTTTTTACAGGAGAGTATAATTTTCGTGCTGTTGCATGCAAGTGGATGGCAGGGGAGGGATCTATGCTGGATGATGTTAAGTTTGTGGGAGGACACGGGACGATGGTAAAAGGGCCATCAGTCCGCAGGGGTGGATCCGGGAACCAGGGAAATAAACCCTCTCCCATACCTGGTCTTGATCCTGCATGGGATACACAATACTGGAGTCTGTGGATTACAAACGGAGGAGGCGCTATCATTAAAAATATCTGGACAGCCAGCAGCTATGCAAATTCAGGACTTTATGTATCCAACACTTCAACACCGGGAAAGATTTATGCAATGTCAGTTGAACACCATGTAAGGAATGAGGTAAGATTCAGCAGGGTATCAAACTGGAAGATCTATGCTCTTCAGCTTGAAGAAGAGAGCAGGGAAGGGATCTGGTGCCAGCCGATGGAGATCAGCAACTGTGAAAATATGATGTTTGCAAATCTTTACCTTTTCAGGGTGATCAGGTTCAAAACACCCTGGCCATATTCTATAAGGACATGGGATTGCAGGGATATTGAATTTCTCAATATTCATAATTACAGCCAGATTAAATATACGACTGATAATCCCTTATTCGACATCAATACCGGCACTGAGGTCCGGCCGGTGGAAATGGCAAGACTGTACATTAGCGGTAATACTCCGGTTAATAATTCTGCATCATCTGCGGTATCTGTTAAAATGCTTGCAGGAGGTTTTGAGTTTGCAGAGGGGATCTGCAGCGATTCAAAAGGGAATGTATATTTCTCTGAGCAGAGGCTTAAACGTATTTATAAGTGGTCAGTCGAAACTAATTCCCTCGATTTGCTTGCTGACTATCCATGGGAGCCTCTTTCCATGGCATGCGATTCAAAAGACAATCTTCTTGTCATTTTCAGATACAATCCTCAGCCTGGTTATGTGATGAACGGTGAGCAGGAGAAGTTCACCAATCCTCCTGATGCTTCAGGAACCTCTTTCAGCATGTGGGGAAATTCAGGATTCACGACCCTGGCTTATGCGATAGATCCTGACAATCCTGACGAATCATTTCAGCCTTTACAGAAAGTCAGAATGGGATCAGTCGCAAATGTTTATAAAGCACTGTATCCCTCAAACAGATGGCGGGATTATCACGATTTTGACAAAGTTGTAGTGAACAGAAATGAAGAGTGTTTTATTGCCCCGGATGAAGTTACAATCATCCCGGTTTGTTATGATCTTGCAAGATCATCCGGATTGAGCGAAGCCTTTCCCGGCAAGCCGGTTTATTTAAGCAACGAATACGACAAAAGAACTGTAAAGCTTGATGTAGATGCAAATGGATATCTCTCCGGTCTTATGCCATTTGCCGAAAAAGGTGAGTTTTCATCAGTTCCGGACAGTAAAGGGAACGTATTTATAGCTGATGGTGATATATACATCTTCGATAAAGAAGGCAGGCAGAATGGATTTATACATATCCCTGAACGACCAGGTACAATAGTTTTCGGAGGCAGGAATAAGGAGACTCTGTTTGTGACAGGAAGGAGTGCATTGTATTCTGTGGATCCTGGTAAATCAATTAGTTTTTAAAGCACCAATAAGGGGGAAGCTTCAAAGTCCGTTGGCTTTAGCCAATGTTCACTACATAACCCCTAAGATCTTTTTTATTGCATCTATATTCCTTTGATTTACAATATTTTTCGCTTCAGGTGTATACAGGTAATCTATTGTATTTTTGTACTGCTCAACTATTTTCCCTCTTACCATTTTCCCTGTACTGTTAATCTGTTTATTATCAGAGCTGAATGGTTCATCAAGGATTGCGACAGCAGCAGGCAGCCACCTCGAAGGGAAAAGATCGCCATATGCTCCTCCCTGCTTATACTGATTGATAACCTTTTCCAGTTCATTTAAGGCAGCTTCCAGGGCTTTGGGCTCTGCCAGATTCATACCATTGTTTTTTGCCCATCTTTTTAAAGCCTCTGAGTTTGGAACAAGCAATGCAATAGTATACTTGTTCTGGTTATTATAAAGCATCATTTGGTCTATATACTGAGACCTGTCAGTTATAGTCTCTTCAATTCCTTCAGGGCTGTATTTTTCACCATCGTCTGAAATGAGAAGGCTTTTAAATCTTCCCAGTACATAAAGGAACCCATCCTCATCCATGTACCCCATATCGCCTGTATGGAGCCATCCTTCGCGAATAGTCTCTCTTGTGGTTCTTTCGTTTTTCCAGTATCCTTTCATTATATTTTCTCCACGGACTACGATCTCACCTTTTTTACCTGTACCCAATTCATTTCCATCCTCATCACAGATCTTCAGGTCAAGATTTTTAACCAGAAAACCTGATGATCCCAGTTTATGTCTCTTTTCCATATTCCCTGAAATTACCGGTGAAGCCTCCGATAAACCATATCCCTGCAGCATAGGTATCCCGATGGCTGAAAAGAATTTCTGTAGTTCTATATCGAGCAATGCAGCACCTCCGAAGAAAAATTTGAGTCTCCCGCCGAGGCTGGTTCTTATCTTTTTAAACAGAATTACATCATAAAGTAAATACAGAGGTTTGAGAAATATCCTGAAACCTTTTCCTTTGTTCCATCCAATGCCATTGTAGCAGTATGCAACCTTCAGTGCATGTTTAAATAGCTTTTCTGCAAAAGCACCATTGTCCCTTATACCTTTTTCAATTCCTTTACGAAGACTTTTTGCCAGTGCCGGAGCACTCAAAAGGAAGACAGGTTTTATCTCCTTGATATTCACAGAGATGTTTTTAAGGCTGTCAAGATAAGATTTGCCGGATTGAACAGCTGCCAGACTTGCTCCGACAGCCATCATTATATATATTCCGACTGTATGAGCGAATGAGTGATCCCATGGCAGGATAAGAAGTGTTGACCACCATTCAGGAACATCAATCAGGGTAAGCGCCTGTTCAATATTTGCAGTATAATTTCTATGAGACAGGATTATACCTTTGGGATCGGCCGTAGTGCCGGAAGTGTAGGTGATATTTGCATAATCATCAGGTCCTACTGATTTTATCGTTTCTAAGAATGTATCATGGCTATACTTCAGGTATTCCTCCCCTATTTTCTTCACTTCACCCAAAAAAATCTCATCCGGAGAATAACTTTCCCTTGGATCAAGGAGAATTACTTTTTCAAGATTCCTCAGATCCTTTTTAATCGGGTTTATTTTATCAAGCTGGAGGGCAGAGACTATTATCCATCTGGATTCTGAATGATCAAGCCTGAATTTCAGGTCAGCACCCTCTTTAAGTGTGATGGACAGAGGTACACTTATAGCACCTGTATGCAGTATACCTAATTCGCTTATTACCCAGTCAGTCCGGGATTCAGACAATAATGCTATCCTGTCACCCTTTTTTATGCCAAGCGCCAGGAGACCTGCTGCTACCTTGTACGCTTGTTCTTTTGTTTCTTTATAGGTGATCCCCTCGTATTTGTCGGTTTTCTTCTCCAAAAGGTAGATGTTGCCGGCAAATTTCAGGGCACTGTTCTCGAGCAATTCCTCGATGGTATTCATATCAGATGATTATTAATTAAACAACTACTTCTATCAAAGTTACATTCTGCTTAAGTCAACGCCAAATTTTTTTACATTGAGAATAAAAACCTGTTTGGAGAAAATAGTCTTCAAAAACTGTCTGACAAGACAATCCTTTTCCTACTTTTGCAGCCCATAAGTATCTGTTAATGGAAGAAATAAGAAATATAGCTGTCATTGCCCATGTTGACCACGGCAAAACAACGCTTGTCGACCGCATTTTATACCAGGTCAAGCTTTTCCGTGAAAACCAGATTATGGGAGACCTTATTCTCGACAGCAACGACCTCGAGAGGGAAAGAGGTATCACAATCCTCTCAAAAAATGTCTCTGTACGGTACAAAAATGTCAAGATCAATATTATTGACACTCCAGGCCACTCTGACTTTGGAGGAGAGGTTGAAAGAGTTCTTAATATGGCCGAGGGAGTATTGCTGATAGTCGATGCTTTTGAAGGACCTATGCCACAGACTCGTTTTGTCCTCCAGAAAGCAGTGGAGCTTGGGCTGAAACCCATTGTCGTAATTAATAAAGTAGACAAGCCTAACTGCAAGCCTGAAGAGGCACAGGAAAGGGTCTTTGACCTGATGTACAGCCTTAAGGCAAGTGAAGACCAGCTTAACTTCCCGACTGTATACGGTTCTGCAAAGAGGGGCTGGATGGGACCTGACTGGTCGAAACCGACAACCGATGTCAGCTACCTGCTGGATACTATATTGGAATATATTCCACCGGCAAAAATGATGGAAGGCACTCTCCAGATGAGAATTTCATCGCTTGATTATTCATCCTACATCGGACGCATAGCTGTAGGTAAAATAGTAAGAGGGATGCTTGTGCCCGGAAGCCAGGTGTCACTCATTAAACGTGATGGAAGTAATATCAAGAGCACGGTTAAAGAAGTATATCTTTTTGAAGGGCTGGGGAAGCAGAAGACTAAAAAACCGGTTCACTCAGGTGAAATCTGTGCAGTTTTCGGTATCGAGGATTTCGAAATAGGCGATACAATTGCTGATGATCTTAACCCGGAAGGCCTTTTGTACACTCCGGTAGATGAACCAACCATGAGCATGCTATTTACGTCAAACAATTCACCTTTTTTCGGTCGCGAAGGGACAATAGTAACTTCACGACAGCTGAGAGACAGGCTTTTCAGGGAGACTGAAAAGAACCTTGCATTAAGAGTTGAAGAGACGGACTCATCAGATACTTTCATGGTCTACGGACGAGGCATACTTCACTTATCAATTCTGATTGAAACTATGCGGCGTGAGGGTTTTGAACTGCAGGTGGGACAGCCTAATGTCCTGATAAGGAATATTGGCGGCATAAGGCATGAGCCGATAGAAGCGCTGACAGTGCAGGTACCCGATAATTTTGCCGGCAAGGTGATTGAGCAGGTAACACAGCGCAAGGGGGAGATTGCAAATATTGAGATAAAAGACGGACGTGCCCATCTCGATTTTAAAATCCCTGCACGCGGGATCATCGGCCTCAGGAACCAGGTGCTTACTGCTACTGAAGGCGAAGCAGTGATGGCACACCGTTTTGATGGCTATGAACCATGGAAAGGCGAAATGTCGGTAAAACGAAATGGCTCTCTGATAGCTATGGATTCCGGGACATCGGCAGCCTATGCAATTGATAAGCTGCAGGATCGCGGCAGATTCTTCATATTCCCAGGTGAAGAGGTATATATGGGTCAGGTAGTAGGCGAAACCACACGGCAGGATGACATCACCGTCAATGTTACCAAACTAAAGAAGCTGACCAATATGAGGGCCTCAGGCTCAGATGATAAAATAATTCTTGCTCCCCCGGTACGCTTTTCACTTGAAGAGGCAATGGAGTATATCGCTTCAGATGAATATATTGAGATCACACCAAAATCAATGCGCCTCAGGAAGATCATGCTGGGTGAAATTGACCGTAAGAGAGCTAAAAACAAAGATTCTTTTATAAGCTGATATTAATTATTAACCTCAAATCATAAGTCATGAAAAAGATTGTTAGCAAGTTGTTGTTATCAATAATGGCGATCAGTACGTCATTTAGTTTATCGGCAATAGATGACGCACGATTGCTGCGGTTTCCCGATATAAACAATAACCTTGTGGCTTTTGTATATGCCGGGGACATCTGGACAGTTAATTCAGACGGCGGAGAGGCTCGTCGTCTTACATCACATGAAGGACTGGAATTGTTTCCAAAAATTTCGCCAGATGGGAAATGGATAGCATTTTCCGGCGAATATTCAGGTAACCGACAGGTATATGTAATTCCTTCAAACGGAGGAGTGCCCCGTCAGCTTACCTGGTATAATTCCGTGGGTACATTGCCTCCAAGGGGAGGTTATGACAATGTGGTTCTTGACTGGACACCCGACAGCAAACAAATTCTAATCCGTGCCAACCGAACTCCGTTCAGCGACCGTAATGGCAAATACTATCTCGTCAGTATGGATGGAGGACTCGAGAAACCTCTTCCCCTGGTCAATGGCGGATTTGGAGTACTTTCACCCGATGGCTCCAGAATTGTTTTCACACCGGTCGATCGTGAATTCCGGAACTGGAAGCGTTATAAAGGCGGCCGTGCCACAGACCTTTGGATATATAATCTGAATGACAATACATCTGAACAGGTCACAGACTTCGAAGGTACCGATCAGCTGCCAACCTGGTCGGGTGACAATATTTTCTTCGCCTCTGACCGCGACACAAAACTTAATATATGGCAATACAGCACGGTTACAAAAGATACAAGACAAATTACCCGTTTTACAGAATTTGATGTCATGTGGCCTTCAGGGAATGGTGATCATCTTGTTTTTGAGAATGGCGGATATATTTATAAACTGAACCTCCAGTCCGGCCAGTCAGAAAAACTTAAAGTGAGCATCAATTTCGACAATCCCAATCTTATTCCGTATTATAAAAACGTAAAGGATAATATTCACAGTTTCGCTATTTCTCCAACCGGCAAACGTGCCTTATTTGATGCACGGGGCGATATTTTTTCTGTCCCGGCTGAAAATGGAATCATTGAAAACCTTACAGAAACTCAAGGTGTACGTGAAATTTTTCCTGCATGGTCACCGGATGGGAAATATATCTCCTATTATTCTGATGTAACGGGTGAGTATGAGCTTTACCTTCTGGAGAACAAGAAAGGAGCAAAATCCAGGCAGGTGACATTCAATTCCTCCGCCTGGAAATACCAGCCGCTCTGGTCTCCTGACAGCCGTTATCTTCTATTTTCTGACAGAACACTCAATTTAAGGCTTGTGGAAGCTGCTACAGGTAAAACCGTTGACATCGATCATGCTACATCCAATGAATTGAGAAGTTATAGTTTTTCACCCGATTCACGCTGGATAGCATATACAAAAGAAGGCAGCAACGAAAAGCCTGCTATCTGGGTGTATGAAATTCCCACCGGGAAGAAGCAGCAGGTCACCGATGGAACATATTCAGATGACAATCCGGTTTTCAGCTTATGCGGCAACTATATATTCTTTGCTTCCAACCGGGATTTTAACCTTGAATTCTCAAATTATGATTTTGATTATATCTACAACAGGGCAACCCGTCTGTACGCTCTTTCACTGACTCAGAAAAGTCCTAAAATCTTCAAGGATAAAAACGATATCGAACCTGTCAGTCCTGAAAAAACTCCTGGATTATCCCCGGCTTCTGCAAAAGACAAAAAGAATAAAAGCAATGTTCAGGATACTGCTTCCACCGGGAAGAAAGAGGTAAAAGTTGAGATTGATTTCAATGACATCAGTAATCGCGTTACTGTTCTCCCTGGCGAACCCGGAAATTACCGTACCATTGGCGCAGTCGAGGATGGTTTGATTTATATAAGCAATAATAAACTGATGAAATTCAACCTTAAAGATGAAAAAACCGAAGAGATAATGGACGGTGTATTTACAGCAACTCTTTCATCAGACGACAAGTGCGCCCTATACCGTTCGGGCAGTGATTTCGGTATCATAAAATTAACGCCGGGACAAAAAGCAGGTGCCGGTAAGATGGATCTTAACGGACTCGAAATGAAGATTGACCCGCAAAAGGAATGGAATCAGATATATGTTGATGCATGGCGTATCTTCCGTGATTATTTTTATGTCAACAATTTGCATGGGGTAAACTGGAATGAAATGAAGAACCGGTATAATGTGTTATTACCCTATGTCAGTCATCGTGCTGATCTCGATTATATTCTGAATGAGATTGTTGCAGAGATTAATGCAGGTCACACTTATATAGACTGGGGTGATTTTGAGAGGGTAAAAAGGATTGATAATGGACTACTGGGAGCTGAACTGTCAGCTGATGAAGCCTCGGGACTCTACAGGATCACTAAAATATATAAAGGCGAAAACTGGAATCCTGCACGTCGTTCTCCCCTTACCGAGCAGGGAGTGGATGTAAAGGAAGGAGATTATCTTATCAGCATCAACGGAAAGGACGTCCCAATATCAGTAAATCCATACTCTCTTCTTGAAAATAATGCCGTCAAGAGTGTTGAGATAACAGTAAGCAGTAAGTTTCCGGCCGACAATAAGCGTACCTCACTTGTTAAACCAATCTCGAGCGAACTGGAGCTTTTATATTATAACTGGGTAAATGAGAGGAGGGCTATGGTCGATAAGCTTTCAGGAGGAAGGATAGGTTATATTCATGTCCCTAATACCTCAACCAGGGGGAATCAGGAGTTGTTCCAGGGTATGTATACATACTTCAATAAAGAAGCTCTTATAATTGATGAACGCTATAACGGAGGTGGATTCATTCCCGACAGGATGGCTGATCTGCTCGATCGGCATACCCTGGTTTACTGGCATCAAAACGGGCTTCTGCCCGGCAAATCACCTGCCATTTCGCATGACGGGCCTAAAGCGATGCTTATAAACGGATACTCAGCATCCGGAGGCGATGCTTTCCCTTATTTCTTCAAAAAGATGGGACTGGGTAAGCTGATAGGCACTCGTACATGGGGAGGTTTGATTGGCATCTCCGGTAATGCCAGGCTGGTTGACGGTGGTAATATATCCGTTCCCCAGTTTGGTACATTCGATAATGATGAAGGATGGATAATTGAAGGGATTGGCGTTTATCCCGATATCGAAGTTGTTGACCGTCCTGAACAACTTGCGAAAGGAATCGATCCCTGTATCGAAAAAGCTGTAGAGGTGCTGCTGCAGGAATTGAAAGATAAACCAGTCAAAAAGGTCAATGCTCCTGCTCCGCCTGACCGGTCGAAGTGGCGGGAAGATAAATAGTCACACTGTCATATTTTTCGATAAAGTTCTTTTCATTGTGAACTTTACAAGCAGGTACTGAACGGCTATCATTAATATTCCTCCTGCTATAACAGAAGTTACTAATAGTGGCCGGGATATATCAAGTGGCAGATTGAACATGCTTTGAATTTCACTGGCAGTCGACCTGGTAATAAGCGCAATTGAAGCTGAAGCAATACATATTAATCCGGTAATTGCTGCGGTAAATATCGAGATCCGCTGAATCTCATTCTTATAATCTGTTATTTCTGTATGGTGTATCATGTATTTCGCCCAATAGTAACCTGCTGCAATGCCAAGAAAAAGGTGAAAAAAAGGAATACCCATGAACATGGCAAAGAGAATGCAGTTGTAAAACAGGTAGACCATTATCAGCACCGGTTTGGATAGTCTGAATATTTCCGGCCTGGCGAAAAGCTTGATGAGGATTGAAATTATTATCCCAATGCCTAGTCCTGATAATGCGGCAATTTTAATTATTCTGAGATCAACTGTTAAAACAAATGTTCCCCACCAGGAGATTATAAAACAAAGGATCGGAATTGTAATTCCGAACAAAACAGTAAAAAGTAATTTGTCAAATCGTATCATGATATTTAGCTAAGTTCTATTTTCAATTTTAATATTTCAACCTGTTATATTTCTTCAGGATCTCTAAAGTCTTTTCTATTGGTAACGATTCAACCTTTACATTCCCCTTCCTGGTCACCGTTTCAGCTGCGAATAAAGAATTTATTATTGCCTCCTCAGTGGCTTCAATAACCGCCTCAAACAACAAATCGAGTCTGTCATTTCTCAAAACCTTTGATCCATCAAACATTGATTCTGACGAATTGGGAATCCTGATGCTTTCATCTGTCGAAACAGCAATCGCAAAGTCTCCGCTGCTGTTAGAAGCAATACCGCCGGTTCTGGCCATACCGAACATTGATCTTGCCGCCAGTCTTTTCAGGTTTTTCGGGCTTAACGGTGCATCGGTCATGATAACTATCATGCATGATCCATCTTCAGAATACTCGTTTTTAATCTCTTTGAATCTGTATTTTCCCAGTTCTATTCCTACAGGTACTCCATTGATCTGTAGTATGCCTCCGAAATTGGTCTGAACCAGGACACCTACAGTATAGCCACCTCTTGATTCAGGCAGTATTCTTGAAGAAGTTCCTATGCCACCTTTAAATCCCAGGCAGGAAGTGCCTGTTCCTGCACCAACATTGCCTTCTTGTATAAGTCCTGTATCTGCAATTGCAATTGCCTGTAAAACATGTTCTTTAGTAATATATCTCCCTCTGATATCATTTAATCCTCCATCGTTTGTCTCTCCCACTACCGGGTTGACACTCCTGACATTTCTATTCTCAGGGAACTGTAATGTAAAGTCGATCAATGCATCTATAGCTGTAGGGACGCTTAGGGTATTAGTTAAGATAATCGGAGTTTCAATGTTGCCCAATTCTTCAACCTGGGGATACCCTGTAAGCTTTCCGAATCCGTTACCGATATATATTGCGGCAGGTACTTTATTCTGAAAAATGTTGCCCTTATAAGGTAATATTGCAGTTACACCTGTGTATATTGAGTCACCCTTAATTAAAGTAACATTGCCAACTTTCACACCGGGGACATCGGTTATTGCATTATTTTTCCCTGGTTTTAATATGCCGATTGTTATGCCATAGTCCCCTGGCCTTTGCTTTTGGGCATTTGAATTCAAACAGCCCATTATTATCACAATAATCAGTAAATACTTCATTAGCAATAAACATGTCCTTCAAAATTACATATTCCGGAGGTCAATGCCAATTCGCTGTTATTTTAAAAACAAAAACCCCGCAAATATAAGATTTGCAGGGTTTTGTGGCCTCACGGGGCAATTACTTCTTTCCTGCCGGAACGCCTTTTGATACCTTTGCAGCATTTTTTGCCGGGGTACCTGCGTTTGTTCCCTTATTCCGGGTGGCTGTCTTTGTCATTGCCTTTTCCTGGGTCTGAATGCCTTCCTGTGTCTGGGTTTGCGTTTTAGCCTGAGTTTTAGCCTGTTTTTTAGCCTCTTTCTGAGCACGCTTCTGGGCTTTTCTTTCCTCGTTCCTTGCGTGTTTCTGAGCGCTGGTCATCTGACCCTGATTCTTGTACTTGGTTTGTTCTCCAGTTTGAGTCTTGGTCTGGGTTTGTACGCCAGCTTCAGTCTTGGTCTTTGTCTGCGTTCCAGTCTTAGTCTGTGTTTGTGCTGTGATGCCTGCGCTTATTAAAAGAGCAATGGCAGCAAATAAAATTTTCCTTTTCATCTTAGTGTGATTTAACATTATTTTCAAGTCAACAGTTCAAAAATATATTAGTGAAAATGAAGTATTTATGAATTTCCAGAAAAAACGATTAAAAAATCTTCACGTAGCAGCTCAGCAGAAGAGAGAATCCTTTTGGATTTAAAGGATCCGTGTCGGAATATAACGGGATTATAAATCCGGGATCAACTTCAACGGTCACCCTTCCCATATTAAAAGCAACCGGGACACCCAGATCAACCTCCATAAGGCTGAAGAATTCTTTAGTGGTTGTTCCGGAAGGATTTTTACCTGAACTTTTTTTGGAGCTGAAAGGTTGTGTTACTCCTGTTGTGGTCCCGCTGGAAGTTGTTGTTTCAGTGAGTGTCCCAAACAACATGTTCACATTCGGGTCAAATGAGATATATGCCTTATCGTTAAAGAACTGAGGAGTCTGGAAATATCTGGAGTTCCTCATCTGTAAATAGAGACCGGAAGATTCCGAGAATACACCTCCGGCCGAGAGTTTTGTGTAAAGGATCTTCCAGTCAAATCCAAGTGTAAGGTCTCCATAGAAAAAGCGATTGAACAGAGTATCAGTCAATTCACTATTAACCTGGTATCTTGATACTCCGGCTGACAGGTCAAACCATGAATTAACAGTATGGCTGTAATTCAAAGAGAATGTATTAAAAGCCAGAAACGGATCAAATGCTGATAAATGAAAAGATGATACTGACGCATATAGCTTTTCTTTGAAGCCATAGGTCAGACTCCCGAAATAATAAGGTTTATCGCCTGATATTGAGGAACCCATATAAACCATGTTGTTCCCAAGTCCGAGGCTCGTATAAAGGGCATGATCTGAGGTCGCATCTTCCTGTGCTGAAAGAGTAAATGAGGATATTACTGCCATTGCCCCGGCAAGGAATAAACGAATATTGGATTTGTTGTTCTTCATATTTAAGAGGTTATTTCTTTGCATAATAACTGTCACAAAGAAATAATTCAAACATGAAGAACAGATGAAAGATCTTAAGAATCTTAACGTTGAAAACCCTTTTCCTATACTCCTGTAATCCTCCGTTTATATTCGGCCAGAGCTTCATCAAGACGTATTCTTTCATTCCCGTCACCCTGGACATTATGTGATGGGTGGATGTACAGCTTAACACCTCTGTCGGCAAGTATTTCTGCCACCGTGGTTATTGTCATCCAAACACATGTTATAAATGCCATTGATGATACCGGGCCTATTTTATCGACATGGTTCTTAAGATTTACCGAGGCGTCCTGTAAAGGAGCGCAGGTATCAACAACTATATCTGCCAGGTCAAATATCGTTTTCCCGCTTGAGTGCCTGGTCTTTTTGCCTTTGGCTTCGGCAGCAGAACCAAATACAATCACCTTCATTCCTTTTTTACGGGATTCCAGAGCTATGTCAATATTTACATTGTTTACTCCTGAATGTGAGAAAAGCCACATGACATCACGTTTATCAAAATCGTAACCTTTCATGATCTCTACCCCATATCCTTCAACACGCTCAAGAAAAATAAACTGATGCACTCCCATTTCGCCTGTAATACGCGTAAAAAATGTAAGCGGCAGCTCGATCATTGGATGAAATCCTACAAAACCTCCGATGCGCGGATACATTTCCTCAACAGGAATTGTAGCGTGACCGCATCCGAAAGTATGGACCCAGCGCTTGCATTCAATAGTATCTGCCATTGCCTCCGCAGCCTTCCTGATATTATCTATCTGTGTCTCTTCTATCCGGGTCATTATCCCCCGTACATTATCAAGCCATTGTGTTGCTAACATAATCAATTGTTTTATAGTTATTTATTTGTCCTTTTTGTTTTACTGAAGATAAATATACTCAACAGTATCATTAAGAAAAATTCTGCAAAAGCTACAGTTGTCAGGTGATGTATCCCTGAATTTCTGGCAATTATTCCCATCATATAATTTATTATCATATTGCCTGTCAATGCAATAAACAGGACAAGGCTGAATGCCGTTCCCGAGAGTTCTGCATAACGTTCACCAACCAGTCCCAGCATTACCGGGAACCCGGCGGCAAGTCCCGCACCAAGTAATACTAATCCGGCAACAGCGAATGTCAGGGAAGTGGCTGATCTTAAGAAGATCAGACCTGCAAGGATCAGTATAAACGACACCGATAACAGATTTTTTACTGACAGTGATCTGAGAACACTTCCAATAAGCAGCCTCATCACAACCATTCCTGCAACAAATGAAGAAAGCGCATATAGCGCACTGTTTTGAGGTACGGAAAGGTGGTCAATAAAATATGTTGTTGTCCAGTTATTCAGGATCCCTTCAAAGCTGCTCTGAAAGAAAAGAAAAAATGCTATCAGGATCAATACATTGTCTTTAAGCATCCTAAAGCTGCGGGTTACCGGGAAACCATGAGGCTGCTTTGGTGGAGGAAATTTTACCAGCATAAAGATCATGCCTGTTATAATCGTTACGACTGCAACCGCCGTCAAAATAATTTCAAAGCTGACATGGTCTTTAAGTATCCCGAGTATCAGAGGCATACCCAGGGCGCCAATCCCGAAAAACACACCCAGCAGACTTAAATTTGCGCCTTTATCTTTATCGCTGATATCTGCAACCAGCGCATTGGTTGCGCCATTGACAGCCCCTCCTCCAAACCCTATCAGGAAGGCACAAAACCTTAGCAGTCCCTGTGACTGCGTAACAGCAATTCCCAGGAAACCTGCAAACATGAAAACACATGATACGGAAAGCAATATCCTGTAACTGTATTTATCAACTACAGGTCCGAAGATCATTGATCCTGCCAGCACCCCGAATGGCAGAATAGAAAAAAGTGTCCCGGAGGAAATCTCATCGAGCTGCAGCTTCACTTTCAGGTCAGGGACCACGGAGCCAAGGGTAATGAGCGCTATACCGAATAACAGCATTCCCAGGCATGATGACCAGAAAACCACCTTCTTCCTATGCATCTTTCAATAATTTACATATTAACCTTTGATAATGATCGTAATGCCAGGAATCCCGCCCCATACACACCTGCTTCTCCGCTCAATGCCGAAGGTTCAATGCTGACCTGGTAAATGCTGACAGGCTGTGCCCATTTAAGCGCTTCTTCCCTGATAGCAGGTATAAGTGGTATAGCCGGACCAAAAACTCCGCCGCCCATAATTATTTTCTCTGGATTAAACAGGCTAACCAGGTTTGCAACAGCCATTCCCCAGAATTCAATACATAAATCAATGACTTTAACCGCCACCGGGTCCCTGTATTCAAAGGCTGTAAACACATCATAGGACGTTATTTCCTCAGGATTCTTATTTTTCAGTTCTCCGGCATATGTATTTTCCTCTTTCAGAATTGCCCTTGCCATCCTTGCGATACCTTCGCCTGAAGCATAGTGCTCAAAACATCCGCACCCTTTATACTGATCCAGGAATGGCCGGTCAAGCGCCAGCCAGCCTATTGCGCCTGCAATATCGTTACTGCCGCGCAGCACCTCACCATTTACCATTATGCCGGCACCGATACCCGTTCCAACTGCCAGGAACACAGCATCGCTGCATCCCTGTGCATTGCCCTGCCATAACTCTCCAAGGATATAGCATGTCCTGTCACAGCCGATTGTAACAGGTATATCGCTGCAAACCGCTTTTACCTCAGCCATCAAAGGGTAGTTTTCCCAGCCGGGAATATTTGGCGCCCATACTGTACCTGAATCTGTATGACTGATACCCGGGACAGAGATGCCAATAGATTCTATCCTGGATCCTCCCAGTATGGTTGTATCTATTAACCTGATTATCAGATCTGTAATGAGTTCCCCTACATCACTGCCTGTCCGGTTTCCGAGGGTAGCTGTTTCCTTGCTTAGCAGCTTTCCCTCCCGTGTAAAGATGGCTGATGCCAGCTTTGTAGCTCCCAGGTCAATCCCAAGTACCAGCATATTTAATTCAATTTAATCTCCTGCGCTTCAATATTCCACCCTGAAACCCGTAAGTACAGTTTCTTACCTTTTATTACAGTTTCCGGGCAGCTGACTGTGACGTTGATTTTCTCCGACGGCGTAAGTGTAAAGTAATTTCCAGACCAATAGCTGGGGAGTATTTCCTCACCATCTGACATCAGTTGTACCCTCGTAAAGAAAGCCAGTTTGTCACTTTTATTTGTGACCCGGACTGACCATTGGTTTTCTTTTTGCGGGTCGTTTCCTGAGAAAACGCTTAACAATACCTCCGATTCCGGCATATTGTTCATTGCCTTAAAATCTGTATCGGGAGAGAGCCAGTAGGTATTTCGTGATATCGTTTCCCCTGAAGAATTAACAAGGTTCAGAACAACAAATGCAATTTCGTTTGTTTCTTTTATTAGCTTATTTAACGACAAAGTCTCCTTAACCTCTGAAGGACCAAGGTTTATGGCTGCATGATCCTTGTAGAGCGATTTTGATTCCGTGCTGAACACCTCAATATTTGCAGTGAGTCCTGAAACCGGCATATATGTTCTGTTAAGTACTGTGACTATCTTGTTAGCCAGATTAAGTTGTATATGAACCGGTTCACATGCATTCTGCATGAAATAATATCCTGCATTTGGCTGAAGGTACCAGTCATACACCTGCCATACTACGCTTGGAAATGCTGCATTCAGCTTCCACAGCATCACGCCTCCTATATCATTCAGCTTATGACCTGCTGCTTCAAAGATACCCTGGTAACCTGTGGCATTCATCAGCTGCATCTTATCGCAGAAATCTTCCATGGATAACGGTTCCCCATATCTTTTTACCATTTCTTTATAGTACATATCCCATTTCCCGTTTCCTGTGGCTGCATCATGATAACCCCATGAATTATTAAGGGGGAAAGGAAGTTTCTTATCCCATACGAGGTTCGGGATTATTTTAGGAAGGATGTTATATGGGACCATTGAAGGTATTCCCGTTTCATCTTTGAACACCCAGTCTTTTCCGTCAATTGCCCTTGTATAATAACTTGCAGGATCCTGCCATGTATAGGGGCCGCCACTATAGACGCCCGTCGGAAGATTATCGGGCCATGCTCCGGGAAAGCCTTCAGGTAGTCTTGCGAATCCTGATGAACTGGGAATATATGGACGTGTTCCATCCAGCTCTGTTATGCTGTTCCTCATAAAATCATATAGTTCCCTTCTTGCATGTCCCTCATTGCCGCCTGTCCATACCAGGAGGCTGGGATGATTACGTATTCTGTATATTGTGCTTACCACATTCTTTTTAAATATCTCCCCGTCAAGGGGCCAGTCAGGAGAACCCTTGAATTCGCCCTGTGTATCTCCTGTCACCCAGAAGTCGGACCATACGAGCAATCCATATCTGTCCGCTGCTTCAAAGAATTCATCACAGGGTGTTACTCCCCCTCCCCATATCCTTACCAGGTTGACATTTGCATTGCGGCACAGGTGCATTTCATGATCATACCTGGCTGAATCACGGTTAAGCAGCATATCCGGGACCCATGCGCCGCCGACAAGATGGACCCTGAAACCATTTACATAGAAATCGCGTCGCCAGAAATCTTTAACCTGGACAGCTTTAGAGGCAACGGTCCTGATCCCGAAAATAAATGATGTATCGTTGACAATTCCTGAAGCATCAGCATACTGAAGCCTCATTCTGTAAAGATTTGGCTTTCCATGTCCGTTTGGCCACCAGAGTACGGGATTTGAAATGCCGAGTTCCTTTGTATTTTCACTATTGAGGTCAATTTTGAGCGATCCGTCAGGGGCTATAGATGCTGATTTTGAAAACCTTATAACAGCGCCTTTAAAATTCTCAGGTCCAATAGTGACTTTCAGATCGCCATTCTCCTGCTCCTGGTTATGATTCAATAAAGTTACGCTCAGAGAGAGGTTTGCGAGACTTGTATCAGGAAGAAGAGGAAGCTCTGTTACAAGTTTCGGATCACTGAATGTAACTCCTCCTGATGTCTTCAGGTAAACCGGAAGCCAGAGCCCTATATTACGGTCTCTGACAGGTGGTATCCAGTCCCATCCGACGGAGCAAAGCATGGTAACGTTTTTGCCAATGTCTCCGGTGGGTCCTCCGTTCGGGTAAAAATCTCCAAGCGCTTCTAATTGTTCTTTTGAAGGCAGCCCGGGATAATCAAGAGGGTAAATCCTGACCGCCATGACATTATCCTCACCTGCTTTGACATATTTGCTTATATCCAGGCTGTACTGTGCAAACATTCCTGCCATTTGTGTTGAATCTGCAATCTGTTTTCCGTTAACCCAGACGGCTGCCCTGTAGTTTATTCCCTTGAATATCAGCTGGAAATTCCTCCCTTTATCTGCTGAAGGAATATTAAATGTTGTCCGGTACCAGTACGGCTTCTTCCATGGATTGGGATCATTCGGAAGATGGCTGAATTTTTCAAGATCGTACTGTTTGTTAAATTCATCGGATGCATCCGGTATATACATGTTGTTCAATCCAGTATATGGATCAGGATAAACACCGTTGGCAACGAGTCCTGAAAGAACTGTTGAAGGGACTGAAACAGAGAACCAGTAAACATTCGATTTGTATCCTGTTGTTGATATTTCTTCACCCGATGCTTTTATCAGTGAAGAGGACTGCAGGTCGAACTGAGTCAGCTTCACCTGCTTTACTGTACCAGGCTGGGAAAATATTAAGGGAGTGGACATAAAATATGTCACAAGAATTACTGCAATGCAAAAAATTCTTTTCATGGATGTTTATTTATTATTTATTTAAGTAGTTTTTTTATGTTGTAAAGCTTATTTAAAGCCTCAACGGGTGTCAGGTTATCGATATCAATCTCCAGAATTTCATCACGGATCTGCTTAAGAACAGGATCATCAAGCTGGAAGATGCTGAGCTGCAATCCTTCCCTGTGACCTGCTAAATCTGCAATCGGTTTTGTAAGCTCCTGCTTCTCATGGCTCTGCTCAAGCTCCTTAAGGATCTCATCAGCACGGTTCACAATGCTTCTGGGCATTCCGGCCATTTTTGCCACATGTATCCCAAAGCTGTGCTCGCTCCCTCCCCTTTTTAATTTCCTGAGAAAAATGACTTTGTTATTCAGCTCCTTTATCGAAATATTGAAGTTCTTAACTCTTGAAAATGAGTTTTCCATCTCATTAAGCTCATGATAATGAGTTGCAAACAGAGTCTTGGCTCTCAGCTTGTTCTCATGCAGGTACTCAACCATTGCCCCGGCAATCGATATGCCATCATATGTGCTTGTTCCCCGTCCTATCTAATCAAGCAGAATAAGGCTCCGGTCCGACAGGTTATTAAGGATGCTGGCAGTTTCATTCATTTCAACCATAAAGGTGGACTCTCCAAGGCTTATATTATCAGATGCTCCAACCCTGGTAAATATCTTATCCACGATTCCGATCTTTGCAGCCTTTGCCGGGACATAGCATCCTGTCTGAGCCATCAACACGATAAGGGCTGTCTGCCTTAGTAAAGCGGATTTCCCTGACATGTTCGGCCCTGTAAGAATAATTATCTGCTGATCATCCGTGTCGAGGAACAGGTCATTCGGAACATATGATTCGCCAACAGGCAATTGTTTCTCAATAACAGGATGACGCCCGTCAGTAATTTCAATTTTCCTTGAATCATCAAGAACAGGCCTTACATAGTCATTTTCCTCAGAGAGAACGGCAAATGACTGAAGACAATCGAGCCTTCCGATCAGGGATGAGTTCAGCTGAACAGGAGGGATATATTCAATTATTGACAGTACAAGATCATTGAATAATTTTGTTTCCAGGTCAAGGATCTTTTCTTCCGCTCCAAAAATTTTACTTTCATATTCCTTCAGCTCCTCTGTAATATAGCGTTCAGCATTCACCAGGGTTTGCTTCCTGATCCAGTCAGGAGGAACTTTATCCTTGTGAGTATTTCTTACTTCAATATAATATCCGAAGACATTATTGTAACTTATTTTCAGTGAGGTAATCCCGGTGCGCTGGCTTTCACGGTTCTGGAGATCAGTGAGATAATCTTTTCCGCTGTAAAGTATCGTTCTGAGCTCATCAAGCTCCTGAGAAACTCCCTTTGCAATTATGTTTCCCCTGTTGATCTGAACAGGAGGATCATTATTAAGATCGTGCTCTATCCTGTCGGCCAGTAATTTACATGGATTCATCTGTTCAGCCAGCTTAACAAGAGGTGCGCATCCGCTCTGGCTGCAGAGCAATTTAAGAGGTTCAATGGCTTTCAGCGCTTTCTTCAGGTGCACGACCTCCCTCGGATTGATCCTGCTCACAGCAACTTTTGAAATGAGTCTTTCAATATCACCGATCTGTCTTATCAGTCCTGATATCTCTTCCCTGAAAGTTTTATTCTCAACAAGGTGCTCCACAATATCCAGTCGTTCATTGATAGGCTGAATATCCTTAAGCGGGAGTGAGATCCATCGCTTAAGCATCCTCCCTCCCATCGGCGAGATTGTCCGGTCCATCACATCGATTAGTGTTTTTGCGCCCTCATATGGTGAATGGAACAGTTCAAGGTTTTTAATGGTGAACTTGTCGAGCCATACATACCTGTCTTCTTCAATCCTTGATATAGTTGTGATATGCCCAAGCTGCTCATGCTGGGTTATATCAAGATAATGAAGGATGGCGCCTGCAGCAATTATCCCGGATTGCAAATTTTGTATGCCGAATCCTTTAAGCGAGCTTGTCTCGAATTGTTTCAAAAGCCTGTCATTGGCTGCTTCCGGTGTAAAAATCCAGTCATCCAGTTTGAAGGTATAGAATTTTGTGCCGAAGCTTTCGATAAAAAGATCTTTTTTATTCTTTTCGTAAAGCACCTCTTTAGGTTGTAAGTTATTCAGCATCTGATCTATATAATCCACAGTACCTTCCGAGACAAGGAACTCGCCGGTGGATATATCCAGGAATGCTGCTCCTGCAATTTTCTTTTCTATGTGTACTGCTGCCAGGAAATTATTTTCTTTATGATCAAGAACATTTTCATTCAATAGAACCCCGGGAGTCACCAGTTCTGTGATCCCTCTTTTTACAATCTTTTTTGCCAGTTTCGGATCTTCAAGCTGTTCGCAGATAGCAACCCTCTGCCCTGCCCTTACCAGCCTGGGAAGATAAATGTCAAGTGCATGGTAAGGAAATCCTGCCAGCTCGACAAAAGAAGCTGATCCATTAGCCCTGCGCGTCAGAGTTATTCCGAGTAGTTCAGATGTACGGATGGCATCTTCGCCGAATGTCTCATAAAAATCACCTACTCTGAAAAGAAGTATCGCATCAGGATGCTTTGCCTTGACGCTGTAATACTGCTTCATCAGCGGTGTTTCGACATATTTATGATTTTCTGACATTGAAATTATGACGGCGAAGACAATTAATTAATAGATCATAAACAAAGATACAATTATTTTTTACCTCACCCCAAACCCCTCTCCCGGGGGAGAGGGGCTTAAAAACTCCCCCTCCCTCACCGGGGGAGGGGGTCGGGGGGAGAGGTTGAAAAACGAGAGAAGGGGGCCGGGGGGATGAGGCAGACAGAGAAAAGTCATGTTTTTTATGGTGTGAGTTTTATAACTTGCCCAATTAATTAATCCAGGTTAGATATGAAAAAAGTTTTGATTCTTGGAGCCGGACTGGTTGTAAAGCCAATGGTGGAATTTCTGCTGGAACGCGGATTCGGTTTAACAGTTGCAACTACTACAAAAGAAAAAGCTGACAGGATGATCAAAGGTAATCCGAACGGACATTCCCTGAAGTGGTCAACTGAAGATGCT
>JAPLDX010000060.1 GCA_026391215.1 Bacteroidia bacterium | reverse complement strand
TAGTATGCCAGGACAGACACAAGGCTGGACCTGTATGTAGTGGGATCAAATTCGAGTGGTTGAAATTCCACGTACCTGAACTTGAAGTTATTATCAGTGAAATTCAGGACTGTTGAGCTATAAGTGGTGTTAAAAACAGGCCTTTTGAGCTGTACCTGTATTGTTCCGCTGAATTCGTCGGCAGACAGCTGGTTTGTGATGTTGATGAGAATATTGCAATCGATCCTTTCCGAATAGCTGAATACATTATTGGTCCAGACCGTGTTGTTCATGAACTCATAAATATCGCGCTGCATGTTCTCGAACATCTGCCTGTTGGAGCCTTGTATCTTCTGTGCAGAAACCTGGATATTGCAGTTAAGTTCCTGGGAAAATACAGATCCCGGAATAATGATCAGAATTACGATCAGCAAATATTTCTGAAAACGGGACATTGTCATCCTTTATTTGAACATTGAAACAATCTTGTCAAGAATATCCCTGGCAGCTTCTTCTTTCGTTTTCAACTCAAATTTATCAATATTATTGTACTTGTCAATAATCGTGATCTTGTTAGTATTGTGTACAAAACCAGCTCCCCTGTCTTTTAATGAATTCAACACAATGATATCAAGGTTTTTACGCTTCAGCTTGCCCTTAGCATTATTGATGCCGTTATCAGTTTCCAGGGCAAAGCCCGCCAGCACCTGTGATGATTTTTTAATCTTGCCGAGAGCCTCAGCTATGTCCGTTGTAGGTTTTAGCTTCAGTATGAGGGCTTTATCGTTCTTTTTGATTTTTTCTTTTTCTGACCTTACCGGGGTATAATCGGCAACGGCAGCAGACAATATAGCGATATCGCAATCCGGGAATTTTGAAATGCATTCGGATGCCATGGATTCGGCAGTCACAACCCTGGTTATCCTGACACTATTATTTCGCGGGAGTATATTAACCGGGCCAAGGACAAGCTCAACTGTTGCGCCGAATTCAACAGCGGCATCAGCGAGTGCGATCCCCATTTTTCCTGATGAATAATTGCTTATGAAACGGACCGGATCTATTGATTCACGTGTAGGACCGGCATTTATAAGAATATGCTTTCCTCTCAGAGGCTTATCTCTTTTTTTTTTTGTAAAGAAGTTTATTATCTCCTTTACTATTACATCTGGTTCGGCCATTCTTCCTTTTCCCGTCAGACCGCTTGCAAGGTCTCCTGTCGATGGCTCCAGTATTTTGTTCCCGAATGCTTTAAGGGTTTCAATATTAATGATTGTTGCCGGATGGTTAAGCATGTCCGTATCCATGGATGGAGCGATGAAAATCGGGCAGCGTGCTGATAAATAAGATGTAAGAAGCAGGTTGTCGGCAATTCCGCTTGCCATTTTGGCTATTGAATTTGCAGTTGCCGGTGCAATAAGAAAAAGGTCTGCCCAAAGACCAAGGTCAATATGGCTGTTCCAGTTACCGTTTTCAGGATTGTAGAATTCAGTAAACACCGGATTTTTTGATAATGTCGAAAGAGTGAGAGGAGTAATGAACTCCTTTGCATGGTTTGTCATGATCACTTTCACTTCAGCGCCTTCCCTGACAAGAAGGCGGATGATCGAAGCAGTTTTGTAGGCTGCAATGCCTCCTGTTACGCCAATAAGTATATTTTTGCCTTTCAACATATCAGGCAGATTTTATTTTTGCTTTGCCAACTCAGGATTCCTGTGGAAAATCTTATCTTCTTCAAGCTCCTGAAGTGCAATAAGAGTCGGTTTGGGAAGTCTCTCATAGAATTTCGAAATCTCTATCTGCTCACGATTTTCAAAGACCTCCTCCAGGTTATCGCTGTATGAAGCAAATTCTTCAAGCTTCTTGTTCAGCTCCTGTTTCATCTCCACAGCGATCTGGTTAGATCTTCTTGATACGATGATCACTGTTTCATAAACATTACCTGTTCCCTGCGTAAGTTTATCCATGTTACGCGTAATTGTTGTTACTGGGGCATTTGATTTTCTGTAATCCATATTTTTTATTGATTATTTGCTACTGGTTCTACTGTTCCTGTTTTAAGATAATCACTGGTTTTCTGAAATATCCTTTTTACTTCTCTTGAATATTTGCTCTCAGGGAACTCCTCCATAAATGAATAATAGTCATCGAGAGTCGCCTGGTACCTCTCCTTCTGCTTTACTTCCAGACTTTTTTCGGCATAGAGAAAAAGTGAACTCAACTTGAGGTACATCATCTCCTCCCTGAATTTTGAATCGGAAAATTCTTTCAGGCTGTTAGTAAGAGCAGTAATTGAAGCTTTATACTGTTTCATATCGTAATAGAGCTTTGCGCTCAGATATGATTTTTCGACCAGTCTTTCTTCAAGCTCCTTTATAAGTGTTTTACATTCCTCTATTCTCGAGCTGTATGGATACCTCTTCATGAAAACATTAAATCCCTCAATTGCATTCCTGGTAGTTTCCTGATCAAGTTCAGCGCGCGAAGATGTATTATAATCACAAAGGGCTCCTATATAAGTTGCTTCTTCAGAATATTTTCCAAAAGGATACTGATCTACGTAAGACTTAAAATAGGTCCCGGCTGAATAATAATCTTTCATCTTGTAAAAGCTCTGGGCATTCAGCCAGTTCAGGTCTTCTGCCTCTTCTGTTGCCCTGTACCTGGGAAGCAGCTGCGCAAGCAATTCAGTTGCTTTAACATACTTTTCGTTATCATAGTACTCCCGTGCTTTTGTCTTTTTCAAATCATAGTCATCACTCTTCAGGAGTTTTTCATACTCACCGCAGGAGGTGACCAAAACAAAAAGTATCAATAATATATAGTATCCTGACCTCATAAAAAGTGCACAAAATTACATAAATATTTCATATCATTGATAAAAACGTGGATTTTATGGAATTATTCTCCCTTCTCATCTTTAAAAATTTCTAATTTAAGATCTCTGGAAGTTATAAGGAGATTCCTCATTTCGCCTCCTGTGTCGGCTCCATTCGGAATGACATCGTCATTTGTCAAGGGGGAAGGAGGAGCGGCGATTCGCCCCAGCTAATCGCCGCTCCTCCCACACACCCAAAAATTCACTTGTCATTCCTGTAGATGTTAAGTAATTCGAGGACAGTTTTCCAAAAATTTGGCAGGAGTTAATCCATTTATACCCTGGTGAGGCCTTTCATGATTATAGTAATACATATATTGTAATAACTCCTCTTTCATCTCTGCCAGAGTATCGAAGTTCGTTTCTTCAAAGAGATCCTCTTCAATAGTCCTCCAAAATCGCTCTGCTTTTCCATTTGTTTGAGGCCTGTATGGTTTTATATATCTGTGTTTTATTCCCATTTCAATTAACATCCTTTCAAATGGATGTCCCTCTTTTTTCCTTGATTCCTTTGATCCAAACTCAGGACCATTGTCAGTCAGCACTTCTGCGAACTTAACCTGGTAATGCTGTGCTAACATATTTAATGATCTTAGCACAGCAAACATGACCGTTAAGCTTTTAATGTCTTCAATAATTTCAGCCCAGGCTATTCGGGAACAGTCATCAACCACACAAACAAGATAATATCTTTTATTATCCCCGGATACAATACCTTTATTTAAGTAATGCGTATCTATATGCGCCAATTCACCAGCCTTTTCCTTAATTATTTTTCTCTTCGATTGTTTCATTGCAGGTTTTAATCTATTCAAGCCTTGTCGCTTTATTATATTATAAACTCCAGATGCTGAAGGCGTATGTCCCTTTAATGTAGGTTGCAATATACTTACTATTTCAAATCGATTATTTCCCAATAATCGTAATTCTTTTACTTTATTCTCAATAAAGGGGATGGGGCGTCGCGTCTTCCATCTTGGACCACGCTTCCGCGGTAGCAGATCTTCTTCTTGCCCGCTTTGCTTAAAGCGATTATAGTACTTAAGAAAACTGCGTCGATCAGTATCATGAGCTTTACAAAACTCATATACAAACCGAAATTGAGGATGCTTGTTTTGCTTTACTAACTCATATTCTCTAATTAAGAATCGATACTTCTGAAGATAGTTTCTTGTAAGAGTCAGATTACTTGTATTATCTCTCATAGACTAAATATTCATTTTAAGTATAAAGTAAATATTGTCTACGAATTATCTAACATTTACAGGAATGACAAGGCATTTAACAGAGGATGGGGCAGAAGTGGTATTAGAATGAAATGCCGCAGAATTATTCCTGAACAAGATTCTTTTGCTGAGCGTACTCGGTAAAAAATTTATAGACCTGAGCTTTTTGTTCTTTTTCAATGAAGTAAAATTCAATCTTCAAAGGTCTCTTATCTTTCCTTTTAATTATAACCCCGTTTTTTGCCAGAAGAATACTTTCAATTTCACTATCCAAAACCGTAATCTTTCGAATCCAGTTTATCCAGGTGATCTTCAAACAACCCTCGCAAATCTCTATTTGTGATTTATCAGAACCCGCGAGAGGAGTAAAATGTATTACCCCAATTAAGCAAAACGTTATAGATGTCATCCAACGCCATTTATCCAATGAGTCTTTTCCAAAAATTACTAAAACAATACCAAATAAAATCCAAAATACACCAAGTCCTTTTTTACCTAATAACTGTTTCTTTGGTTCTATAATCAAGTTTTCCATAGGTGCAGATTTTAGTTGTTAATTTTAAAATAGCAAGTTATTTATTTAGTAAAATTACGCAAATTAAAAGCCCGATCAATTGAATTCTGCTTTTATTATCTTTATGCCCTGGAACGGCACTGGACTTTGAAATTAATGTAGTAAAACCTTTTATTCCACATTGGTAAATAGTTTTAAAAAATCGCTTAAGTACTTTATCATTTTCATCGGTATCATAATTATTCTCCCGACGCTTCTTGCTTTTGTGTTAAGCAGACCTGGTGTGCAGACCATGGTCATCAGGAGAATCACTGATCACATTTCAGAAGAGTTTAAATCGACATTATCCGTAGGCGATGTAAATTTTCAGTTCTTTAACAAGCTGAACCTGAATAATATATTAATAAAAGATCAGAACAATGATACTCTGATCTATGCTCAGCAAGTATCAGCCGTTATCAGGAAGCTCAACCTCAAGGAAAACATAGTGATGCTCGGAAGGCTTAATCTGGTCAATCCGGTTGTCGCATTTATAACTGATTCCGGCGGCACTCTTAACCTTAAATGGTACATAGATAAGCTTATGACGCCCGGCGATACAGTGAAGAAAACAAGAACCATTATCGCTATAAATCAAATAGAAATAGATAGTGGAAGATTCGCGCTTGTGAATATGGGAAAAGCCGGAAGCAAAACCCCTCTTGATCTGAATAATTTGCATCTCTCAGGGATCAGCTGCATGCTGGAAGATTTTAATATACAGAATGATACCACTTCCTTCAGTATATATGACCTTGGATTCAGGGAATCGGGAGGATTTGCAGTTTCGAAAATGAACAGCGGGGTTGTTCTCGCCAAAAACTATATCCTTTTCAATTCCGCCTCAGTGAATTGCGACAGCTCCATATTAAATATACAGCATGCCGGTGTCATAGCTGACTCCTCCTTCAAAGATATTATAAACGGAGTCCGGCTTGATATAATGCTCGACAAGTCGCTGGTTCATTTTTCAGACCTTCAGTATTTTGTCCCGTTGACAAATGGAATGGATCAATCTGTAATAGTCTCCGGGAAAATACTCGGGACAATCTCAGAATTAAGAGGCAGAAACATTGAGCTTTCCTGGATGGATCATACATACCTGGACTGTGATTTTGATATTTCGGGCTTGCCTGAAATTGAAAATTCTTTTATTTATTTCGGCATTAATAACCTGAGATCCAATGTAGAGGACATAAAGAAGATAAATATCCCGGGAAGGGGACCCGTAAAGCTTCCCGATTTCTTTAATAAACTGACAACCTTTTCATTCACCGGGAGCTTTACCGGCTTTACAACTGATTTCGTTGCGTACGGAAAGATGTGGACGCCGGCCGGGACAATCAAGACAGACGTTTCAATGAGACCCGAGGAATCAAACAGGTTCAGGGTACAGGGGCTGGTCACCGGAACCAATGTTGACCTTGGATACCTGACAGGGAAGCCTGAGCTTCTGGGTAACCTAAGCATAAGGACCAATGTTAACGGTATTGCATATTCCATGAAGAAATTTTCCGGTAGTCTCTCAGGAATGATTGACAGTATTGAAGTGAACAAGTACAGATACCGTAATATAGGGCTTAACGGCGTTTTCACCGAAAAAACGTGGGACGGTAATGTAAAGATCTCTGACAAGAATATCAGGATGGATATTTTAGGCATGTTCAATTTTAACAGGGAGCTTCCTGAGTTTGATTTCACGCTTAACCTGGCAAATGCTGATATGAATAAGCTGAATTTAGATAAATCTGATACAGCTTCGTCAATTTCAATGCTTCTGACAGCAAACATTAAGGGCCATAATATTGATGACATTGATGGTGAAATAAAGCTCCTCAATTCCAGGCTGAAAAGATACGGCAACACCCTTGAGATCTATAATTTCTCAATAAAGACATTTAATGAGAACAACAGACCCGCGATAAGCCTGCGGACCGATTATGTGGATGCCGATCTGAGAGGCTATTATAACTTCACAACATTAGGAACGCTGGTTAAAACGACACTTGCCTCGCTTATGCCTTCACGATTCTCAAAGCCTGTTGAAGGCAAGGATGAGATGAAAAATAATTTCACATTCAATGTGAATTTCAAGAATACTGACAGGCTTAATAATTTCTTCAAAACGGGAATATTGCTTTCTGAAAAGAGCTACCTGAACGGATCAATATTTACAGACAGCATTATGAGGATAACGGGGAAAGCAAAAACCTTAAGCTTCAGGAATAATACGTTTAATGACTTTTCACTTGAAGGAAATCTTTCCTTACCTGAGCTTAATGCAGAATTAAAAAGTTCCTCGCTTAACCTTCTGGGACAATCTTATCTAAAGGGATTTTCTGTCAACCTTAACACAAAACCCGATACTATTCTTTTTGCCCTGGGCTGGGATAACAAGGATAAGGTGCCAAATAGCGGCAGGTTCAGTGCAAGCGGTACGTACAGCAGGAAAGAAAATAATAATCCTGTTCTTCTTATTGATATTGATTCCAATGATATCTACGTTAGCAATAAACTTTGGAAGATCAACCATTCCTCCATTGCTCTTGATTCAAATTCTCTGAAAATCAACAAACTGTTTATCAATAATAAAGAGCATTACTATCTTGTTGACGGCTCTGTTTCAGAAGATCCTTCCGATACTCTTCACATTGAATTCAAGGGAATTGATATTTCCTTTCTCAATTATCTTGCGCGAAAGAAAGAAAGCACGTATATGATCCCCCTTGACATTAAGGGAGAGCTTAACGGAAATGCGTTGATGACAGGTATTTACAAGGATATCCTTCTTGAAAGCAATCTGAAGGTGAACAATTTTTCAATGCTTGAAAGTGATTATGGTGATCTGTCAATTGTATCAGAATGGGATTCTGAAAAGAGAGTTGCTGAAATACGTGCAGGGAATAATCTTGGCGGAAAAAAGATGCTGGACATAACAGGATATTATGATCCTTCAACCAGGAAGATATCCCTGGACGGGGCTGCTGACAAGCTCCCAATTGATGCCCTTAATCCGCTGCTCAGGTTTTTTGCATCAGGGATTTCAGGAACAGCGACAGGCAAGGTAAACATGTCCGGCGAATTGAACCAGCTGGTGCTCAGGGGCGCTCTTATGACGGAAAATGCTTCGCTGAAAGTTGACTACCTGCAGACAAAATACAATCTGAATGATTCAATAAAATTTGACAGGAACAAAATCATTTTCGACAATGTAAAGCTGACTGATGAAAGAGGGAATAAGGCAATTCTGAACGGAGCTATTAATCACAGGTACTTCAAGGATGAATACAACTCCGATCTTATGATCACAGCAGATGAATCAATGGTCCTTAATACACGCCCTAAGGATAATGATCTCTTCTATGGAACAGCTTTCGCAACAGGAGTAGCAACTATTAAGAACAATGCCAACAATGTTTCATTTGACATATCTGCAAAAACAGGAAGGAACACCAGATTCTATATCCCGCTGAATAGCAGTGAGACTGTATCGGACTATTCTTACATTTCTTTCATAGATCCTGATTCTGTTGTCATAGCTCAGGATGTTTCCGGCAAGAATACAAAGAAGCCTGTTCCTGAAGCAAAGGTGGTAATGAATTTCGATCTTGAAGTGACGCCCGATGCAGAAGTACAGCTGATCTTTGATTCAAAAATAGGAGATGTGATGAAAGGTCATGGGTCAGGCAACCTGAACATAAATATTAACGAAAAGGGTGATTTTAAAATTTCCGGCGATTATATTATTGAGGACGGAGATTACCTGTTCACACTTGGAAATATTTTCAATAAGCCTTTCAGTGTCGAAAATGGAGGGAAAATAAGCTTCAACGGAGATATTGATAATGCAGAAATTGATGTTAAAGCCATCTATAAGCTTAAGACCTCACTATATGAGATACTTCATGATGAGAGCTATAATGAGAGGATCCCGGTCGAGTGCCAGATCAATCTTACAGGCAATCTGTTTAACCCGATTGTAGGCCTTGATATAGTTCTTCCGGATGCTGATGAAGCCACGAAAGCATATCTGAAGAATGTGATCACAACCGAAGAAGAAAAAAGCCGCCAGTTCCTGTACCTTCTTGTCATGAACAGCTTCTATGCCGATCCCTCCTTTGGATCGTCACTCACCTCCACGACGACCGCAACCGGGACATCGGCAATGGCTGTCACCACAACCGAAATGGTTTCAAACCAGCTCAGCAACTGGGTGTCTCAGATCAGCAACGATTTTAATGTGGGTTTTGTGTACAGGCCTGGTTATAAAGATCTCAATTCCAATGAGGTGCAGCTTGCTTTATCAACACAGCTGCTGAATGACAAAGTAGCCATTAACGGGAATTTCGATGTGAGAGGCACCGGCGGATCAACTGACAATACCGATCAGCTAATCGGTGATTTTGATATTGAATATAAGCTCACTGAAAACATACGTTTTAAAGTATTCAACAGGTTCAATAATCCCTATTCCGCAAGGCAGGCTGATTATACGCAGGGAGTAGGTCTTTTCTTCAAACAGGATTTTGATAAATTCTCTGACCTCTTCAGGAAGAAAGTCAATTCAGACATGAAAAAGGAAGAAGAACCGGTTGTCCCGGGACAATAATCCTTTCCTCCCTCTTCTGTCCAGTTAAACAAGTTTGGTTAATAAATTTTTATACATTGTTATTAATCCCAAATAATAGAACACCATATAAATACGTTTTTTAATATCTTCGCACGTGAATTTAAAAAGCAGAATACTAATAAGTAACGATTAAAAGATAAGATATGGGATTTTTACAATTCATGTTACAGGATGTTACACTTCCTGTTGAAACAGCCGGACAGACGGATCTGACGATACTCGATTTTGCTATCAAGGGAGGATGGGTTATGATCCCCATCATACTTCTCTCATTTGTTGCCGTATATATCTTCGTTGAAAGGTATTATGTAATCAGGAAGGCTACAAAGGATGATCAGAACTTTATGAACAGGATCAAAGACTATATTCATGATGGTAAGATTGAAGCTGCAGTTGCCCTCTGCAAGTCCACCGACAGCCCTTCCGCAAGAATGGTTGAAAAGGGAATCACAAGGCTCGGAAGACCTTTACAGGACATTACAACTGCCATTGAAAATGTAGGAAAACTGGAAATAGCAAAACTCGAAAAAAGCTTTCCCACGCTGGCTACAATTACCGGAGCTGAACCGATGCTCGGATTCCTGGGAACTGTAATAGGTATGGTCCAGTCATTCTATGCAATGTCACAGGCAGGAAACAACATTGAAGTATCACTGCTTTCTGATGGTATTTATACTGCACTTATCACTACGGTTGCAGGACTTATTGTAGGGATACTCGGGTATTTTGCATACAATGTTCTTGTTGTGAGGGTGGAAAGAGTGGTCTTTAACCTTGAGGCTACACTCACTGAATTCATGGATATCTTAAATGAACCTGTAAAAAAATAACCAGTACAATGGCTATCTCAAACAGAAATAAAATAAGTGTAAATTTCAGCTCTGTAGGGATGACAGATGTTGTCTTCAATCTTTTGATATTCTTCATGTTAACATCAACACTTGTTCATCCCACTGCATTGAAGCTTTTGCTTCCTAAAGGGAGCACGCAGACTTCGGCCAAACCCCAGACTACCGTTTCAATAACTGCTGATCAACGATATTACGTTGAACAGCAGCCTGTAACATTGGCTGAGCTGGAAGCTGTATTAAAGGCAAAACTCGGAAGTAATCCTGAAACATATATTGCCCTCCATGCTGATAAAACTGTTCCATTTGAAACTGTTGTCCAGGTACTGAATATTGCACAGGCAAATAATTACAAGCTGATAATTGCAACAACACCCAAATAACGACCCTTACCGTTTTCCTTCAGAAAGGGGAAAAGGGCTGGCTGGAACCATTTTGATCCATCTTGCAGTACTTGTATTGTGTATGCTTTTTGGATTTTCAATTCCGCCTCCGCCTGAAGAGGAAGCGGGTATTCTAGTAAATTTCGGCACCGATGAAACAGGACTGGGCCTGATTGAACCATCTTCTCCTGCTTACCAGGAAGATGTTTCTCCTCCCCCTCCTCCGGAGACCGGAATAGTTACGGATGATGAGCCATTGTTAACCCAGGATAATGAAGAGGCTCCCGAAGTGAAAAAAGTTGATCCAGAAGCCGAGAAGAAAAGGCTTGAGCAGATTGAAACCGAAAGAATTCAAAGAGAGCAGGCTGAAGCCGAAAGAATACGCACGGAACAGGAGGAAATTGAAAGAAAGAGGATAGAAGCTGAACAGCAGCGGCAGGCAGATATCATGGACCGCACAAGGAAAGCTCTCGAGGGCTCAAAAAATGCAGGGACCTCATCAACTGGCGAGGGTGTCGCAGGCGGAGAGGGCAACCAGGGAGTACCTTCCGGAGATCTCAATTCACAGAATCGCGGTGAGGGCGGCGGGACAGGCAATAGCGGCATTTCATATGAGCTTGGGGGACGAGGATTCCAGAAACTTCCACTGCCTGAATATGATTACCAGGGCGAGGGAAGAGTTGTTGTCGAGGTCAGTGTTGACAGATCAGGAAAAGTGATACAGGCTGTTCCCGGAATAAAAGGATCAAGCACACTGGATGAATATCTGCTGAAGGTGGCTAAAGATGCGGCTTTACAGGCGCAATTTGATGTAAAATCCGATGCTCCCGTTATCCAGAAGGGAACAATAACTTATAATTTTATCCTGAAATAGACTTTACCCGGCTTTCTAAAAAACCTCATTTATTGCAGCACTGAGGTTATCGATCAGGTTATTGTCCTTGATGATATAATCGTTAATACCTTTCCTTGCCAGTTCCAGCACTATTTCTCCTTTATCCTGACCAGAAAGCATTATTACCGGAGTGCCTGGCTTTAATTCCTTAATCTTGTCCAGTACCTGCATTCCATTCATGAATTCATGGTCCTTCTTCACAAACAGGTAATCAAGGATTATCAGGTCGGGATTTTTGTCAATTGCTTTAAGGCATTCCTCTCCTGATTCAAATGTTTCAAGAGTGTATTGATCAGAGGCTAATCTTTTAACCAGCAACGTGTTAATAAAAGGATCGTCGTCAACGATGTAAATTAGTTTCTTGTTGCTCATCACTAAAATATAATAACAACGGATAAATGTAAAGTTACTAAATTATTTGAAGCAAAAATAATCACAAGTTATTATCACATCGAAAATAGAGGAAAAGATTTCATCATTTTCACAACCTTCTCTCCCACTCCTGCAATAACTGATTCATTATCAATGTCAGAGATGACTTCATCGATAAGATCCACAATAACTCCCATGTGCTCTTCCTTCATACCCCTGGTAGTAATTGCCGGAGTACCGACTCTTAGTCCGGAGGTGAGAAATGGCGACCGGCTGTCGAAAGGCACCATATTCTTATTTACCGTGATATGAGACCGGACAAGGGTATTTTCCACTTTCTTTCCTGAAATATCCGGGAATTTTGTCCTGAGGTCAATAAGCATAAGGTGGTTGTCTGTGCCATTTGAAATTACCTTATAACCTTTATCCATAAATGCCTGTGCCATTGCCGAAGCATTCTTTATCACCCTCGCCTGGTATTCCCTGAATTCAGGTTGAAGCGCTTCCCCGAAAGAGACTGCTTTGGAAGCTATAACATGCTCAAGCGGTCCTCCCTGAACACCCGGGAAGACGGCTGAATTAATAAGCGATGACATCATCCTGACCTCACCCTTGGTGGTTGTTATTCCCCAGGGATTAATAAAGTCTTTGCCCATAAGTATGATCCCTCCCCGCGGACCCCTTAGTGTTTTATGGGTTGTCGATGTTACTATATGTGCATATTTCAGAGGATTCTTAAGAAGGCCGGCAGCAATTATTCCGGCAGGATGTGCCATGTCAATCATTAAAAGGGCACCGGCCATATCGGCTATTTTTCTCATCCTTTCATAATCCCATTCACGGGAATAGGCAGAAGCGCCTCCAACGATCAGTTTAGGCTTTTCCTTAAGGGCGACTTCCTCCATCATATCGTAGTCAACCATGCCTGTTTCCTCCTTTACACCATACGCCACCGGATGGTAAAGGATACCTGAAGAATTTACCGGCGATCCATGCGAGAGATGTCCTCCATGTGCCAGGTTCAATCCCATGAAAGTATCCCCGGGTTTAAGAACGGTCATGAAAACAGCCATATTGGCCTGAGCTCCTGAATGGGGTTGCACATTGGCATATTCCGCATCAAAAAGCTGTTTTAACCGGTCAATGGCCAGCTGCTCAGCCTGGTCCACAATTTCACAACCGCCATAATAACGGTTCCCCGGATATCCTTCCGCATATTTGTTTGTCAGCACTGAACCCATGGCTTCGAGCACCTGGGGGCTTACAAAGTTTTCTGAAGCGATAAGTTCTATTCCGTTCAGCTGCCGCTGACGCTCCTTTTCAATAATGTCAAAAATCAAAGTATCCTTTTTCATAATCCTGTTTATGAACATAATGATGCAAATATAAAAACATTACTCTTGCTTCACAGTTTTTTATTTAAGTTTGTCAACTTGTAGAGCTATGGTTCGCTGAGGAACGGAATTATGATCAATTACAACAGATTTACTCTCGATAACGGATTAAGGATACTGGTGCATGAGGACAGGTCCACGCCGCTTGTTGCGATGAATATAATATATGATGTGGGGTCAAGAGATGAAGATCCGGGTTCCACAGGACTGGCACATCTCTTTGAGCACCTTATGTTTGGAGGAACTGCGCATATCCCTGAATTCGACAAGCATCTTCTTCTTGCCGGGGGTGAAAACAATGCATTCACCAACACGGATATTACTGATTACTATATTACCCTGCCGGCCGGCAATATTGAAATCGCTTTCTGGCTTGAATCTGACAGGATGAACCTTCTCGATTTCTCTGATAAAAACCTTGACATTCAGAAAAGTGTAGTCATTGAAGAATACAATCAGCGCTATCTTAATCAACCTTATGGAGATGCAATGCTGATCCTGAGACCTCTTGCCTACAAGGTACATCCTTACCGCTGGCCCACAATCGGTATGGATATTTCTCATATAAGAGATGTCAGGCTTCCTGAAATCAGGGACTTCTTCTTCACTCATTATGCTCCAAATAATGCCATTCTCACTCTGACAGGCAATATATCAGCCGATAGTGCCATCAACCTGTCGCAGAAATGGTTTGGCGCTATTGAAAAGCGTAATATCAGAACAAGAGACCTGCCCGCAGAACCTGAGCAGAATGAGGCAAGATCGCTTACTGTTGAAAGAGATGTTCCTGTTAATGCTCTTTATAAAGTATGGCACACCGGACAACGGACCAGCAATGATTTTTATATCCTTGATCTTATAACAGATCTCCTTTCCGGGGGAGAATCAGGAAGGTTATATACCAGGCTGGTAAGGCAAAAAAAACTATTCAGTGAAATAGATGCATATATCACGTCAGATATTGATCCCGGACTTATCATATTAAACGGGAAATTAATGAAAGGCGTTGATATTCATCAGGCTGAAGAATCAGTAAATCAAGTAATTAACGACCTTAAGGAAAAATATCTGTCTTCCCCGGAGATGGAAAAGGTTAAAAATAAGTATGAGTCTTCAAATATCTTTTCCAATACCAGCATTCTTAATAAAGCAATGAATCTCTCCTTCTATGACCTCATCGGAAATACTGACCTGATAAATAATGAAGTCGATCTGTACAGGAAGATTGACAGGAAGATGGTCATTGAAGCAGTCAACAGGTACTTCAATCCTTCCAACTGCAGCACTCTTTACTATCTATCATCAAGGAAACAGCCAAAATGAATAAGATGCCGCCAATAATACCTGTTGAGCCGGGCAGGATACCTGAAGCCGGTTTTGCCCTCCTGAGCAACAGGATCCCTGTTTACATGATCGAGGCTGGTACTGAGGATATAATGCGTATTGACTTCACTTTTATGGCAGGGCAGGCTGCAGAATACCTCCCTCTTCTTGCATCAACGACCAATATGATGCTCACGGAGGGCTCACTGCATTACAGTTCTTCAAGGCTTAATAAGATACTCGACTTCCACGGAGCGTTCTACAATCTTTACACTGAAAAGGATCGTGCAGGCATCGTGATCTTTTTCATGAACAAGCATATTGAAAAGATACTTGAGCTTGCCAGAGAAATTATATTTGATCCTCTCTTTCCGGCAGCTGAACTAAAAACCCTGATGAAAAAACGCTTGCGGTGGTACCTGGTAAACAGGGATAAAGTCAGCAGCCTGGCAATTGATCAGCTTTTTGAATCAATTTTCGGAAAAGATCATCCCTGCGGCAGACAGGCAGTTCAGGATGATTTTCTTAATCTGAGCCCGGCACTATTGTCAGATTTTCATTCACAATACTATACTCCTGAAAATCTTGCCATAATAGTATCCGGCAAAATACACAGGAATACCGTGGATCTTCTTAATAAATTTTTCGGGGAGCTGCATTCAGCAGGCAGGAGCATCAAAGAATCAGGGAATGTAATAAAATCAGAGGAAAGGAAACAGGTGCACATTAATAAGAAGGGAGCGGTTCAGACGGCTATCAGGATAGGATCCCTGTCAATTAATAAGCTCCATCCCGATTACCCGGGAATGAAAGTATTGAATGTGGTTCTTGGAGGATACTTCAACTCGAGGCTGATGAAAAACATCAGGGAGGAGAAAGGGTTGACATACGGCATACACTCTGTAATAAATTCTCTGATAATCAGTGGTTTCAAGGTCATTTCCACTGAAGTGAGTAAAAAAAGTACTCAAAAAGCGATAGATGAGATATATAAAGAAATACAGTTGCTTCAGGAGGTTCCGGTGGAAAAAGAGGAGCTTGGGATTGTTAAAAACTATATGCTTGGAGAGATAGTAAGAATGTTTGACGGACCGTTCGCTATAGCTGAAAGCTTCAGGTCGGTATGGGAATTCGGACTTGATAATAAGTATTATTACAGGCTTGTTGAAAAGATAAAAACTATTGAGCCTGATGAAATAACCGCACTGGCAAAAACGTATTATAAGAGTGATGACCTGTACCAGATAACTGCAGGCTGAGATGAGTATAAAACACCTTTTTATTATTATTGTTTTATTGATGGCATATACTATCAGTGCATCAGGGCAAACTGATACTGTTCCTCCTGTTTCACCCGTGCTTGATCTTGTTACTGTTGACCAGTTAACAGGTTATAGTGAATTATCATGGACGCTGAGTCCGTCACCCGATGTATCCGAATATATTGTTTATTCATACACAAATAATGCAGGTTATTCTATTGATACCATTCATAATCCATTTATTTCAAGCTATATACATACCAGCTTAATTTCATCTGAACTTTCACGGTCATATGTAGTGGCAGCACTTGACAGTGCCGGAAATATAAGTCCTCTCTCAAATGCACTGAATACTATTTTCACCTCAGTAAGCCTTGATACATGCGACAGGAAAATTGAAATTAAATGGAACGGTTATCCGTCATACCCCAGGCAGGTACAGGCCTATACAGTACTTTTTTCAGTTGACGGGGGCAGTTATACCACAGCAGGGACAACCGGACGGGATAAAAATATGCTTATCCTGAATGATTTCCTGTTTGATTCCCAATATTGTTTTATTGTCAGGGCAGACCTTCAGGGAGGTTCTGTTTCACTGTCAAACAAAGTGTGTCTGTACACCAGGATGCAGCGGCCGCCTAAATGGATCAACGCTGATTATGCAACCGTAGTCCCTGAGGATGAAATCCTTCTGTCATTTAAAGCAGATCCCCTGTCGGAGATCAGGGATTATATCCTTGAAAGGAAGACCGGATCATCAGGTGTTTTCAGCCAGATCTATCATTTTACAGACCATCAGGATTCATTTTTATATAATGACGGAAAGGCTGATATCAGTAAGATAAATTATTACAGGCTTTCGGCTGTCAATAATTGCAATGTTCCTATAACTGTATCAAATATCGCATCAAATATTGTGCTCTCGCTTGATCAGGATGAAAATGATATTAACCTGACCTGGAATCCTTATAAAGAGTGGAACGGTGTCATCAGCTCCTATAAACTGTTTGTTAAGACAGACAAACAATTTGAAGAAAGGTATTCTCTTGAGCCGGCTGACACTGTTTTTAAAATAAAATATTCCGATCTGATGTACGAAACCACCGGTTATGAGGTCTGTTTCATAATAACAGCATATGAAAAATCCAATCCATATGGTGCGTCAGGAGAGAGCCGTTCATCACGTATCTGTTCCAATGTCACAGAAATAATAACTGTTCCTAATGTATTCACTCCCGATAATAATCTTGTGAATGATCTTTTCGTTCCCGTCCTGTCATTCACTCCTGTAGATTACCATCTGGTGATTACTGATTTAAGGAGGAAAATGGTATTTGAGACCAGGGATCATACTGTAAAGTGGGATGGTACAGAAAATGGTGATCCGGTTCCTGAAGGTACCTATCTCTGGTTCCTTGAAGTAAAGGTACCATCAGGGGACGCGGTTTCACGAACCGGTACGGTGACGGTTATCAGGACCAGCAGGTAAATACGACTAATCATGCCCCGCATCTGTTCCAACTTTTAACTAATAAAGCTATATTTGTAACTTGCACCTTGAATATTTATGGGTAACAAGGATATTTTTGACGAGGAGGACAAAAAACTTATTCAGGATGAATATGCATCTCTTGTAAATAATCTTCTCAGATGCAAGAAGGAAGGCGACAGGGAGATGATTGACAAGGCATTCAGGATTGCCAATGAAGCTCACTGGAACATGCGCCGTAAATCGGGAGAACCATATATTCTTCATCCTATAGCTGTTGCTAAAATTGTCAACCAGGAGATAGGGCTTGGAGCCAGATCCATCACAGCAGCACTTCTTCACGATGTTGTTGAAGACACTGATTATACTCTTGAAAATGTTGAAAGGGATTTTGGTACTAAGATAGCATCACTGATTGACGGTCTTACAAAGATCTCCGGTACATATAACAAGGGAAGCTCATCATCAATGCAGGCTGAAAATTTCAGAAAGATGCTGATGACGCTTTCTGATGACATGAGAGTCATCCTTATTAAGATTGCCGATCGCCTGCATAACATGAGGACCCTTGATTCATTACCGGAACACAAAAGGATGAAGCTGGCAGGCGAGACGATTTTCCTCTATGCACCGCTGGCACATCGTCTTGGATTATTCTCCATAAAAAGCGAACTTGAAGACCTCAGCTTTAAATTCCGTCAGCCACAGATATACGAAGAAATAGCTTCAAAACTCAAGCTGAGCGAGAAGAAGTATTTATCATTCCTAAATAATTTCTCATTCCCTATAATTGATAAACTTACGGTGGCCGGACTTGAGTTCAATATCAGCAGCCGTCCGAAATCGGTTTTTTCCATCTGGAAAAAGATGCAATCGAAGAATGTTCCATTCGAGGAGATTTATGATGTTCTTGCTGTGAGGATAGTTTTTGAGCCCAAACCTGATATTCCTGAAAAGACACAATGCTGGAATATCTATTCAATGATCACTGATTCATATCTGCCTAAACCTGACAGGCTTCGCGACTGGGTGAGCCGGCCAAAGCCCAATGGTTATGAAGCTCTGCATGTGACAGTTATGGGTCCTGAAGGAAAGTGGGTTGAAGTGCAGATAAGAACCACAAGGATGGATGAGATCGCTGAAAGAGGATACGCGGCGCACTGGAAATATAAGGGAGACGATAGACAGGAAAGCGAGATTGATAAATGGATAAAAAAGATCAGGCTTATGCTTGAGAATCCGCTTGAGGATCCGATTGAGTTTCTTGATGAGTTCAAGATGAACCTCTTTTCCTCCGAAATAATGGTATTCACTCCGAAGGGAACGCTTGTGAGCCTTCCTAAAGGTGCATCGGCACTCGACTTTGCCTATGAGATACATACTGAGATCGGAAATAAAGCCATTGGCGCCAAGATAAACTATAAGCTCCATCCTATCAATGCAACGCTCATGAGCGGTGATCAGGTTGAAATAATTACTTCAGATATTGCGAAACCGGATAAGGAATGGCTGTCATATGTCAGGACATCAAAAGCAAAAGAAGCTATTAAGGATGCATTACGTGCTGAAACTTCAAACCGTGTCCAGAAGGGAATGGAAATACTTGAGAGCAAGCTTAATGAGCTTGGAGTGACCCCAAATGCGGAAATACTGAAAAAGCTTCTGACTTCCTATGATGTGCTCAACAAGGATGAACTTTATTCAGGTATTGAGCTTGGAATAATCAACCTGGATAACCTGAAGAAAATACTTCGTAAAACTACGACCAAGAGTATCATTAAGTATTGGGATCTAAAGTTCATCGGATCAAAGAATGAAGCCAAAGAGCCAGAAGAAACACCTCAGAAAATAGATAAAAACGTCCCGTTCCTTCTCAGGGAGAATATAGAAAGTGCCGAGCAGTCATATGAGATAGCCACATGCTGCAATCCAATCCCCGGCGATGAGGTCATGGGTTACCATTCCCCCGAAGGCCCGATAGTTATTCATAAGCCGAAATGCCCTGTGGCAATAAGGCTGATGTCAAATGAAGGGAACAGGATAATTGCAGTAAAATGGGCAATCCATAAGCTGGTATCCTTCCTGGCAAGAATAAACCTCACCGGGATTGACAGGATCGGCCTGATCAACGAGATCACCAATATTATTTCGTCACAGCTGAAAGTAAATATGACCAATGTAAATTTCTCGGTAAAGGACGGCATATTTACAGGATCAATTGATATCTATGTTCACCATACAAAAGACCTTAACAATCTGATTATGAAGATATCCAACATCAAGGGTATCGAGAGCGTCAAAAGAGTTGAGGATTTTACCGAATAATAAAAACACAAATAAATATCCATTCTTCTAATTAAAAAATGCATATTTTTGTCATTATTTTAAATTAGACCAGATATGATTAGTGATGATACAAGGATCACAGTAAAAAAGATCTTCACAGAATATCTTAAGAAGAAGGGGCACCGGAAAACTCCTGAGAGGTATGCCATTCTCGATGAGATCTATTCACGTGCAGGACATTTCGACATTGAATCTCTTTATATTTTCATGAAGAACAAGAATTACAGGGTGAGCAGGGCTACTCTCTACAACACAATTGAGCTTCTACTCGACTGCAATCTTGTAATAAAACATCAGTTTGGTAAGAATATAGCTCAGTTTGAAAGAGCTTACCAGTGCGGACAGCATGATCATCTAATTGATATTGAGACCGGTAAGGTAACTGAGTTTTGTGATCCCAGGATCAGTGAGATCATAAAAACCGCATGTGAGATGAATAATTTCGCTCCCCAGTATCATTCTCTTTATATCTATGGAGCTGCAGTAGAAAAGAAGAAAGAGAAGTAGTACTTTCAGAAAGTACAGGTTGCTGAAATAACAGGCTGCATTCCTACAAGTCTGTTATTTAGAATATTACCTTTTTCCCCCAGTTTTTCATTGAGATACAGGTTTTGAGGCATGAAAGCGAAATCCCATTTTCCTGTACTATTATCATGAGGTACGGAACCCAAAGCTGCATTTTTATTTTTCAGTCTCCATACGGCATACGAATAGGTTGCCATTCCTGTTGAATAAGGCAGTAGATAATGTGATGCATTGAAATCAGCGTCCTCAGGATTAAAGAGTATTGACAGACCGATGCCAATAAGAGATCCAAGTCCGGCAGCATACATCGTTGTCATACCCTGCTGAGGGGTCAGGTTTGAATCTTTCAGCCACAAATGGCCGAAACCTGTACCTGATAATAGTCCGAGTCCTGGCAATAACCATGCAGCATTTGGAGGATCACCAGGTTCTATGTCAGCCAATATGCATAATCCCAGGCTGCCGTTCAATAAGGTAAGCGCCTGAGTCGCTCTTATTTCCCCTCTGGTAAACTCATGCCATCTGTTCACCCTGTCGGCGAGAAAGTAACTGCCTGCACCAAACAGGAGAACTGAACTGGCAAATACTCTTATATTATCAGAAACTGCCAGGGAAAATGCAGCTCCTGTCGTTGGCATAACAAGTCCATAATGACGATAAAGAGCCACACGTCCCTCCGACCAGTCTTTTTTAGTTGCCAGGGATTTGCCGGCAATTCCCATGCCTATGCTGCCCAGTGCGGCCATTCCTACAGTCAGCTTGCTTGTTCCCTCGTCGAATGAATTTTCCCCATTTATAAGCAGTGCCAGAGATAAGCCGTGCGCCCATCCTATCAACTGTCCATGGCCGGAAAGCAGCAACTGGTTTGAGGTTATTGTCCTGGTTTCATTTGTAAACAGCGGTACCAGCGCCAGGGTGCCGGCTGTTATGATAGGGATAGCCACTGCAGCTTTATCGTCTTCAATTGAAAAGATATGATCGGCAGCCAGACCATAATAAACACCGTTCATTGCTGATACAGCAATGTGCTTATAGAATAATATTTCATCGTTTTGCTGCGAAGAGGCAGTCTGCCAGGTCAATGAAATGAGGAGGGAAAATGCTGCTGAAAACCTTAGTGCGTTTTTCATATTTAACAGTATTAATGGAAAAGACTCTTTGCCGGTTAATTCATCATAAACTATCAGCTTATCAAATTTATGAAATCCCAGTAAATGGATGCTATAGTTTAATAATATTAACAATCTTGAACCACCTGGCAACCAAGTTGAATTATTTTGTAACTTGTGATCTGTTTTTTAAGATTATAATAATCTGCTAATATGAACATTGACATCTTGTTAGGTCTGCAATGGGGTGATGAGGGCAAAGGAAAAATTGTTGACGCTATAAGCCCGGATTATGATATCATAGCCCGTTTCCAGGGAGGACCTAATGCCGGGCATTCTCTTGAATTCAATAATGTGAAGCATGTGCTCCACCTTATTCCTTCTGGTATATTCCACCCCGAAAAAATCAATATAATAGGCAATGGCGTGGTTATTGATCCGGCAGTTTTTAAGAAAGAGACTGAGAGCCTTGGTCTATCTGCAGATGAGTTGATAAGGAGACTGATAATTTCAGCAAGGGCGAATCTTATACTCCCCGGACACAGGATCCTCGATGCAGCTTATGAACATAGCAAAGGGCAGACCAAAATAGGATCGACGCTCAAAGGCATCGGCCCTGCATATACCGATAAGGTTGCACGGAATGGCCTGCGAGCCGGTGAAATTCTGAGAAAAGATTTCAGGGATCTGTACGATCAACATATGAAGCTTCACCTGGCTATCCTTAAAGGCTATGATTTTAGTTTTGATCTGAAGGAATACGAAGCAGGATGGTTTGAAGGGATTGAGCTGATGAAAAAATTCAGGATCATAAATACGGAATACCTGATCAACGATCTGATATCAAAAGGCAAGAAGCTTCTTGCTGAAGGCGCACAGGGCACAATGCTTGATGTAGATTTTGGTTCATATCCTTTTGTCACATCATCAAACACGATAAGCGCAGGCGCCTGTACAGGTCTTGGCATTTCACCAAAGAAGATTGGTGAGGTACTCGGGATATTCAAGGCCTATTGCACCAGAGTGGGAAGCGGCCCGTTCCCGACAGAGCTTAACGATCATACCGGAAATATCCTAAGGGAAAAAGGTCATGAATTCGGTTCAACCACCGGACGTCCGCGCCGATGCGGCTGGCTCGACCTGCCTGCATTGAAATATGCAATAATGATCGACGGAGTTACCCGGCTCTTTATTACAAAAAGTGATGTGATGTCAGGGTTTGATACTATTAAAGTATGTGTTTCTTACAAGTCAGGAGGCAAAGAGTGCCATGAGATCCCTTTTGATAATTCGCCTGTAGAGCCTGTTTTTATGGAAATGGACGGCTGGAAGGAGAATATATCAGGAATAAGGGAATATAAAGATCTTCCGGAGAACCTTAAAAAATATATCGGATTTGTTGAGAAAGAGACGGGTTTGCCGATAACTATGGTTTCTGTCGGTCCTGACAGGGAGGAGACAATTTTCCGAAAATAGTCCTACTTTATAACGTACATCCAGGCACCCATTTCTTCAGTATTCTGGATTTCCTGGAGACGTTCAACAGCCTTTCTGAAGCTTGCATAAGCCTCAGCCGAGACAAGGTCGAACCTGCCGCCCTCCATCTTGATTATCTTTGCATCATACCCTTTCTGGCGGTAAGTCTCGGCATGGCTCCTGGCATACTCAGGAGTTATAAAGCTTCCCACAATAATATTGTACTTATTCTTCAGCTCCCATGCTCTCTTTTCCTCTGCTATCCGTATTGAATCAAGCCTGGCGTCTTCAATGGCTTTCAGCCGTTCCTGAACCTTCATGATAGAATCAGCAATCCTGATGCTGTCCTGCTTTGCTTGCAGGAGCTCGGTTTCATGGGCTTTTTTGCCACGTGATTTCTTACCCTTAAAGTACTTACATCCCGTAAGAGTTACCAACAGGAGTATTATGGTCAGAGCCGCTAAATGTCTCATACTATAAAAATTAAGTTTTATAAATAATTGTTCCCCAATAATTTAAACATGTCAATATTCAAATATACAAAATATTAAAAATCATTCCAAATGATATTAAAACTGACAGTCAATTTTTAATGACAGGGATTTTGTATATTAGGCTTCTGAAAAAAAAGATTATCATAAAAATTATAAAGATGAAATCATTAATCCAGTTTTTTGAAGAGAGCGTCGAGAAATTCAGCGACAATGTCTATCTGTGGGAAAAACCAGGCGATAAATATGAAGGAACTACTTACGGTGAAACAAAAAAACAGGTTTATGAATTTGCGGCAGGACTGATATGCCTGGGCATTAAAAAAGGTGACAGACTGAGTCTCATATCTGAAGGCCGCAACAATTGGGTCATAGGAGAATTGGGCATTTTATATACAGGGGCGTATAATGTACCAATATCAACAAAACTTAGCCCGGAAGAGATCAAATTCAGACTGAACCATTCAGAAGCAAGGATGATCCTGACCTCATCGACACATTATCAGAAAATTAAAGAGGTCATCAGTGATTGCCGCTATATTGAAAAAATAATTCATTTTGACACACAGGAAGAGTATCCTCCAAACGAGATCCATTTCAATGAGGTAAGAAAGGCGGGAAGGGAATGGCTTGAATCAAAGGAGAACATGGCAAAATTCGAGGAGATCTCGCGGAGCGTTACACCATCTGATTTTGCTAATATCTGCTATACTTCCGGAACTACAGCAGATCCAAAGGGCATTATTCTGACACATGGCAATTACGTAACAAATGTTTATCAGGCCTATAGTCTGATGGATATTCCTGCATTTTATAAAACTCTTCTTTTTCTGCCCTGGGACCACTCATTCGGTCACACCTGCGGCATTTTTGCCTTCATGGGTAAAGGGGCAAGCATTGCTTCTGTCAAGATAGGTAAAACACCATTGGAAGCTCTTAGGAACCTTCCAATCTGCCTGAAAGAGATTAAACCAAATCTGCTGATGAGCGTTCCTGCAATTGCCAAAAATTTCAGGAAAAACATCGAAAAGGGGATCAAGGAAAAAGGCAGAATCACAGAAATACTGTTTAATCATGCATTGAAAATATCTTATTCATACAATAAAGAAGGATGGAACAAGGGAAGAGGACTTCAAAAGCTTAAAAAACCGTTGATCGACCTTTATGATAAGATCATTTTCAGTAAAATACGTGAAGCCTATGGTGGAGAGCTTGATTACTTCATAGGCGGCGGTGCTCTTCTGGATATCGAGCTTCAGCGGTTCTTTTATGCCCTTGGAATTCCAATGTACCAGGGATACGGACTGAGCGAAGCATCACCTGTTATATCATCCAATTCCACTGCCAGGCACAAGCTGGGTTCATCAGGACCGATCGTCAATAATATGGATCTTAAGATATGCGATGAAGAGGGACGCGATTTACCAACAGGGGAAAAGGGCGAAATAGTCATCAGGGGAGGAAATGTGATGTACGGATACTGGAAAAATGAAGTCGCAACAAAAGATACATTAAGGGAAGGATGGCTCCATACCGGTGATATGGGCTACATGTCTGAGGATGGTTACCTTTATGTTCTTGGCCGCTTCAAGAGTCTTCTTATTGCAGATGATGGTGAAAAATTCAGCCCGGAAGGCATAGAGGAAACAATAACTGAACAGTCAAAATACATTGACCAGTGCATGCTTTACAATAACCAGAAACCATATACAGTCGCTCTTATTGTGCCTAACCAGGTTGCACTTAAGCTTTTTCTTGAAGAAAAGAATCTAATAGCCGCTTCTGAAGAGGGTAAAAAAGCAGTACTGAATCTGATTGAAAATGAAGTCAATGAATATAGGACAAACGGGAAATACGGAAAGATGTTCCCGCAAAGATGGCTGCCTGTTGCTATAGGCATTCTTGAGGAAGGATTTAACGAGGGAAACCACCTGATGAATTCTATAATGAAAATTGTGAGAGGCAAGATCATGGACAGGTACCAGGATCTTATTGACTTTCTCTATACAACTGAAGCCAAGGCAGTTACAAATGAAAGGAATATGGAGGAAGTCGAGAAGATGAAACTGGGATAGCGCTCCCTACCCCCAGGTCCCCTTCGGGGATTTAGGGGCATTAAATCAATCTGCTCCTGAAAGGTTCGAATGTCATGAAGTCGGCATGGTGAACAATATATGCCTCGGTGCTCCTTTTCACAAGATCACCTTCATGAGCATGTGCAGCTATGATATGACACACCTCAGGCGGAACACCGCATTCTTCAGCCAGTGAGACTCCTGAAAAAGGATGCCGCAGGTATTGCCCGTATTTACCCTGAAAAGCTTTGCCGTCCTTGTCAAGCTCATATTCAAGCAGTTTGCCGACATCTGCAAGTATCGCACCCGAAATAAGAACATCCATATTTACAGGCAGGTCACTGCCAAAGAACTGATTCATCTTTTTACCGCTTTCCCTGGCCAGATGTACAACGCACCTCTTGTGAGCCATAAAGCTCACCTTCAGATCAGGTCCACACAGCAGGGTAAAAGGAATATGCTCCAGGTCATCAGCTGTCAGTACGCTCCTTTCCAGTGCAAGCTCCCACGTTCTTGCTGTCTTTTCCCTGAGCGACTGATCGCTGATCCAGTCAAGCTCTGGCCATAATTTTTTGATCTGTTCCGTCATTTCAAATCGGTTTAATCACTTCAATCCTTCAATTATCGCATTTGTCATCTGGACTGTTGATGCAGCGCCGTTATTAATAACATCCGGACTTCCCTTCATCTTCATCATATCATACGTCCTGACCCTGCCCTCCCTGATCACATCAGCGACAGACCTGCGGATCGACTGGCAGATCTTTTTCTCACCAAGGTGATCAAGCATCATGCAGGCTGATTCTATCATTGCTATAGGATTAATTATCGGCACTTCGTAACCGGCATATCTGGGAGCTGAACCATGAGTCGGCTCAAAAACTGCGATCCCGTCTGATGAGAACTGGGCGCTGCACGCAAATCCCAGACCTCCGATGAGGCCTGCAAATGCATCAGAAGCTATATCACCAAACATATTGCCTGCCACAAGAACGCCATAATCTTCAGGATTTTTGGTCAGCCACATCATCTGGGCGTCAATGTTGGTATTCAACAGTTTTATGTCGGGATATTTGCTCTGCTGAATCTCTTTAGCCAGCTTCCACATCAGTCCTGAAGTTTCCCTGATCACGTTTGGCTTTTCGCAAACCGTTACCGATTTGTAGCCATAATTATGTGCATATTCAAAGGCTGCAAGGAGTATCCTTGTGGTGGCTTTCCAGGTAAAGATCCTGGTTGATAAAGAGAGTTCTTCGACAGGCACTTTCCCGAAATTCTGTCTGAATTTCGGATGTGTCATAAATGCCTGGTAAACATTTTCCGGGGGATTGGTCCATTCCACTCCTGAATAAAGGCATTCTGTATTCTGACGGAATATCACCACATCGACAAGAGGCTCTTCAATTGTATTTCCCCTTCCTCTCCTGATAAAATTCAGAGGATTCCCCTTGTACGATTTGCACGGGCGAACACATATATCGAGATTAAAATGCTGACGCAATCCCACGATCGGGCTTGAGTAAGTAAAGCCTTTCCCCTGCAGTTCTCCTGCGAGTTCAGCCTTAGCTTCATCATTTGGTTTTGAGGTAATTGCTCCGAAAAGTGCAATCTTATGCTTTTCAATCAGATCCAGGGTTCTTTGAGGGAGGGGATTTCCTTCCTTCCGCCAGAATTCCCATCCGATATCTCCATATATATATTCCGCATCAAATCCTGCAGCATCAAGCACCCTTACTGCCTGCTGAAGTACGATCGCTCCTATTCCATCGCCAGGAAGAGCTACTATAATTCTTTTTGCCATTTTATCTGTATACTAAGTGACGGGTAAAAATAACGAAAATTTGCCATCTCCGGAAAAGCAAATTTATTTATCATCCTGGCAATGAGGTTACGAAATTTTGAGTACTTTTGTCGCCTGATCAGCTGTCATTAAAAGATTGAATGAGCGTTTATAAACAACTTAAGCCTTCACTTGTCTGGCAATATTTCGAAGAAATTTGTAGAATTCCACGGCTTTCTAAAAATGAATTAAGGATAAGAAAGTTCCTTCTTGATTTTGCAAGAAAAAATAATCTTGAGTCAAAGGAAGACGAAATTGGCAATATTTTAATAGTAAAGCCGTCTTCTCCAGGCATGGAGAATGTGAAAACAATAGTGCTGCAGAGTCATCTGGATATGGTCGGTGAGAAAAACTCTGATCATCCGCATAACTGGGAGATAGACCCGATTATACCTGTAGTAAATGGAGAGTGGGTATCAGCGGAGGGAACAACGCTGGGGGCAGATGATGGAGTAGGCATTGCTTCACAGATGGCTATTCTTACTGACAAAAGTCTTAAAGCAGGAAGAATAGAATGTCTGTTCACTGTTGATGAAGAATCCGGGATGACCGGCGCCATAAACCTGAAGCCTGGTTTTTTTACAGAGAAGATTCTTTTAAACCTCGATTCTGAAGATGAAGGCATTCTGTATATCGGTTGCGCAGGTGGAATGGATACTATTGGAACATTAAAATATATTCCTGAGACTGTTCCTGCTGATACAGCTGCTCTGGAAATATCTGTTACAGGTCTTCATGGGGGACATTCGGGTGACGAAATTCACAAGGGGTACGGCAATTCCGTGAAGATAATGAACAGGATCCTCTGGAACCTTTCGAATGAATTCAATATATCGCTCAGTAATTTTAACGGCGGAAATCTGCGTAACGCTATCCCAAGGGAGGCGTTTGCCACAATTGTGGCTGAAAAATCATCAGCAGGAAAAATAAAGAGCTGGATTGAAGATTTTCAATCAACCATGGTTGATGAGATCGGCTATATTGAAAAGGAGCTGAAAATAACTGTAAAGGATACTGATCTTCCCAGGTTTGTAATGGACAGGGGTAACCAGACCAGTCTTCTAAATTCACTGACCTGCTGCCCTCATGGTGCCATAGCATGGTCTAAGGAGATGGATAATCTTGTAGAAACATCAACAAATCTTGCTTCTGTAAAATTCGGGGAGGATAATACAATAGATATCATAACAACACAGCGCAGCTCCATTGAATCATCGAAACAGGATGCTGCCGCAATGGTTGAAACATGCCTTAAGCTTGCAGGTGCTACAGTTGTCCATTCTGCAGGTTATCCCGGATGGAAACCAAACATGAACTCGGAAATATTAAAAATCACGCGGGATTCATATAAGAAGCTTTTCGGGAAAGAGCCAAATATCAGAGCAATACATGCAGGACTTGAATGCGGTCTTATATATCAGAAGTTCAAGGGTATAGATATGATCTCTTTTGGTCCTACCATCCGGGGAGCCCATACTCCTGAAGAGAAGATCGAAATAAAAACGGTTCAGATGTTCTGGGATCTGCTTACTGATGTTATAACCAGTATACCGCTTAAATAATCATTACAGGAATTCAGCCTGTTACCTGCTATTCACAACTGAAAAAATCATCTTTTCCTGCCCCGCACAAAGGACAAGAATAATCTGCGGGAAGGTCGCTGAATTCAATACCCGGCTCAATGCCACCGGCCGGATCACCTTGCTCCGGATCATAAATATATCCGCAGACAGAACACTTATAGCATTCCATATCAGTTGAATTATTTTGTTTTGATTTTTCGTACCACATCTATGACGGTACCATCCACCCATTTTATTGCTGCCACAATTTTGTCTTCAAACTGCGCTTTCTTAGGTTTACCGCATATTCTTTCAGCCTCATCCTTAAGTTCCTTTATTGTTTTCAAAGGAAGCCCGCTGCCTTTTATGCTCTTTATCAGGTCTTTACGTAAAGGATTTATTGCAATTCCCCTTTCCGTAATTATCACATCAATAAGTTCACCAGGACCACACAGGGTAGTCACTTCATCAACTATCACAGGTATCCTGTCCCTGAAGAGAGGAAGCGGAAGAATGACATTCCTGGCATGAAGGCAATTTTGCCATCCGCCTATGCCATGAAGAAGATAGCCATCGGAATGGGTCACGACATTCCCATTAAAATTCAGGTCCACTTCGGTCGCTCCAAGGATCATAATATCCATCATGCTTGTCAGGTTGCCCTTTGAATGGTAATTATAGGCATTGAAAACCGGGTAGGGAACATGATTTGGATTAGTTTCCACAGACTTGACCGCATCAAGATCAAATGCCTGTGCATCAAGTATATAACCCATCTGTCCCTCCTCAAGCATCTTAACCATGTACTTTGTGCTTCCGCCAAAGCCGAATTTTGATTTCCACCCTTTCTGCTTAAGTATCTGGTGAACAAAAACTGCTATAGCAAGGGAAGTCCCTCCTGCTCCTGCCTGCATAGTTACTCCATCTTTCAGTATTCCTGATTTTTCAAGAAATGAAGCAGTCAGTTCAGCTATAAGCAGCCTGTCAGGACTTTTGGTTATTTCTGTTGTTCCTGAGACTATTTTTTCAGGTATGCCGATCTTATCGACAACCACAACATAATCCACATAATTGCCTTCTATTTCCATAGGGAAGCATGGCATATCAACGAGGTTGTCTGTGATAACGATTACTTTGGATGCATACATGCTGTCAGCTTTGGCATATCCGATAACGCCACACGATGAGTTCCCTCCAGTTCCTCTTGCATTTCCGAATGAATCGGCAGAAGGTGCAGCAAGAACTGCAATATCGATCTTTACTTCGCCGTCCTGTATTGCCTGAACTCTTCCTCCATGAGACCTGAGAACAGCCGTTCCCTTCATTTTACCATCTGATACATAGCGTCCAAGGGGGCCATTCATGCTGCCCTCAATCCTGTTTATTGTACCATTATCGAGATATTTGATCACAGGATCATTGCATGGAAATGATGCTGAAGGGAACCATACCAGGTCCTTCACTCCCATCGCCGATGCAATTTCAAAAATACTGTTGTTTATCAGGTCGCCGTCCCTTAAATGATGATGGGTCGAGATAGTCATACCGTTGCGAAGGCCGCATAACTTCAGTGCTTCTTCAAGTGACCTTACAACCTTGTTCCCATTGTCCGGAAAATCCGAGCAGACAGGGATAGGCGGGGAATATTTCCCTCCTACCGGTCTGTGTTTGCCCACGCCTTTGAATGGGATAACAGGCTTCCCGTTTATTTCCAGCGGTACTGACCTGCCTGCAGCATTGATTACTGTTTTTACAGCCATATCATTGAATACTAACTTATTAACTTGAACTGTCTTTTGGCATCCTGCCGAGTTTTCTTGCCAGACTGATGGTTTTCTGAGCCCTGAGGACAACAGGCTGATCAATCATTTTTGATCCGACCGCTGCAACTCCGTCTCCCCTTTTCCTGGCTTCCTCATATGCAGCCACAATCTTCACGGATTTTTCTATTTCAGATTCATCAGGTGCAAATCCCTGGTTAATAACAGCAACCTGCCTGGGATGAATGCATCCCATTCCTTCAAAACCAAGTGCTTTGGAATTCATGACATTTTGCCTTAATGCTTCCATATCGGAAACGTCGGAGAAGACGGAATCAATCGGCTGCACACCTGCAGCCTTAGCGGCTATCACCAACCTGCTCCTGGCGTATAATGACTCCTTACCTTCAGCAGTTCTGGGAACTCCCAGGTCGGCAGTAAAATCTTCGAGACCGATAGCCAGTGCAACTATATTTTCTGAAGCCCTTGCTATATCTGTTGAATTTTCAATTCCAAGCGCACTTTCAATAATCGGCATCAGGAACACAGGATACTTTATACCTGTTCTTTTCCTTATAGCAGAAATTTCACTGTCAACAATCTTTACATGGTCCGGTAACTCGCATTTTGGAACCAGGATAAGATTAACATTATGAGATACGACATATTGCAGATCCTTGAGTCCGGCTTCCCCCTGGTTTATCCTGACCATTCTTTCGGCTCCCCTGAAATCCACTTGCCGGAGAGCGTTTCTGACCAGTATCCTTGCCTCATCCTTTTTTTCAGGAGCTACTGAATCTTCGAGGTCAAGAATGATCCCATCGGCTGAATGCAGGCCTGCATTTAGCATCATGCTGGGAGTATTGCCCGGAAGGTAGAGCCGGGAAAACCGGAATCTGTCTCCGGTAGTTGAATACATGTTCTCCTTTATCAGTTCCGGAAGGAATTCGAGGTCAGTGTCTTTCAGTCTCCTGACAGCGGCTTCGATCCTCGCAGCGATAACAAAGGGGAGCGCTCCCGAGTCAGTTACAGTCACCCTGGCATTCCTGATCTTAAAGAATGTGAGAACTTCCCTGCAGAGGCTGGTTATTGAATCACCATAAAGGGCTTTCACTTTTGATGTAAGGTCAATTTCAATACCGCCTCTTTCCTTCAGCTCAAGGGTTATTTCACAGTCCGATCTTACTTTGGGTCCTGCATTGCCGGCAGTAACTGTAAATTTCTTCATAATTGATTTCAATTAGCTGTTTTTGTCTTCACATAATTCGATCAATACTCCGGATGCTGATTTCGGATGAAGAAATGCAATATCAAGCTTCTCAGCGCCTTTTCTCGGAGTTGAATCAATAAGCGTGACACCCTTCTCTTCTGCGTGCTTTAACTGTTTTTCAATGTCTTTGACTGCAAAAGCAATATGATGAATTCCTTCACCTCTTTTGCTTATGAATTTTCCGATTGGTCCCTGAGGATCGGTTGATTCGAGAAGTTCAATCTTTGTCTGTCCTATCCTGAAGAAAGCAGTTCTTACTTTCTGATCAGGGACATCTTCAACCTTGTAGCATTTCAGCCCAAATACTTTTTCATAAAAATCAATTGATGCTTCCAGGTTGGAGACAGCAATTCCTATATGTTCAATATGCGATGGTTCCATAGTTCCGGATCAGGTTTAAAATGGGAATTCAACAGGTATCTCCTTTTCAGACTCAACATTCACTGGCTTCTTTGCAGCCTCGTGAACAGGATTTCCATCCACGAAAATTGCTTTAAATGGGGTTGTCGGGCAGGCAAATTCGCAATGACCGCAGCCTATACAAATTTCTACATTAGTCTCCGGTATCAGGAGGTTGCCTTCATAAGGCACCATATAAACAGCTTTTGTAGGACACGATTCAGAGCAGGCTCCACAAGCTGTTTTCTCTGTTTTTACAATACAATTGTCCTTTATAAAATTTACTTTGCCGATCTGGGTTAGTTTCTTGGCTTCAAGGGTCAGGGGGCGAAGAGCATTTGTCGGGCATATTTCGGTGCATACTGTACAATTATATGTGCAAAAACTCTTGTGATAATCCATTACCGGCTGCATCATTCCTTTGACACCATACTGAAGCATTGCGGGTTGCAGGACATTGTTCGGGCAGGCTGTAATGCACAGCGAGCAGGCTGTACAATCTATATTGAAATCTTCTATCGATCCTCCTCCGGGCGGGCATACCGGAAATGTTTTGTTTTCTTTTACAGATGAAGCGTTTTTTGGCACCGGTGGATTCTTATCCTGCCCTTTAGCAATAAATGGAAGGCCAAAAAGCAATGCGATTGATCCTTCAATGAATTTCCGCTTTTTAACATCAGTTTTAATGACTTTCTTTCCCTTTGTTACAATACCAAAAAAAATTGCTTTATCCTGACAGATCTTGATACAATTAAAGCAGCCTACACATCTGCTTACGTCGACATGGTGCTGAAGAAAATCAATGCACGATGATTTACATCCGATTGAACAGCGTCCGCACTTTGTACACTGGCTTTCATTGATCTTAATTCTGAAGATCGATACTTTCGAGAGAAGTCCCAGAAGTGTCCCGACAGGACATATCATATTGCAATAAAGACGCCCCTTTGTGAATGAGAGAATACCAATAAGCAAAAAAAATAATACAGGTATTGAGTAAGCAAGCATCTGGTATCCCCTGACCGGTATATGGCTCAAGGAATATACATCAAATTTTCCCAGTATCCCGGCAACAAAATTATTTATCAGTATTACCACCGGTTTTACAAAATAGGTCATGAACCTTCCAAAAATGCTATAAGGATCAAGAAGGGTAAGCAGATATACTCCCCACACAATTGTCACTGCAATTAGTATTGCCAGAATCGAATACCTGATTATTGTAAATGGTTTCTTATAGCCATACCTCCTGAATTTCTTCTTGATACGGCCTCCTATCCTGCTATTAATATCCTGTCCGATACCAAGCGGGCAAAGAAACGAGCAGTAAGTCCTTCCTGTCAGGAAAGTAAGGATCAGAACTACTGCAAAACCAGCTGCTGCAAAGGTCCCAAGATCATGAAAATTAAGAAGGGATGGAATAAACTGCAGGTAGAGGACTATGTTGATATATTTTGCCGGTATAAGGTGGGTAAAGTCAGCAAAAATGATAAAAAAGCATATGAAGACAATTGCTGAAATAAGAATACGGAAAATCCTTAATAATGGCGACCTCATCAGGAATTACATTTTAATTCTTTTTATATTAAGTGAATCAATGTCCATGTTGCCCAGACCCATTTTATGAGCAATCGGGATATATTCAATTCTTTCGGTTTCTATGCCCAGCATCCTTGCTGCTGCTGCATCACCAGCAACCCAGTCTGAAGTGATGATCAGCGACTTCATCATGACAATGTCTTCTTTCGAGACACCCTGAGGACCATGTTGTACCATAACATTAAAGCAATCAATAATATTAAGGGCTGGTTTCTTTTCAAACAATGCATAATCAGCAATGCACTGATTTAAATTATTAGAGTGCCAGTATCCCCTGTCCCAGACGACTCCCATCATATTCTTAAGGCAGCTTGTCATTCTTGTGGAGTTATGATCCTTCAGAATGGGAACATTGATAAATACATCTGTTTCAAGAAGGAGCTCATGTACTTTTGCGCTTTTCAGCTTCACTCCGCCAGGGATCTCTATCTGCTGATAATATGTCTCTGAATTCGCCGGAACGACTTTTGCACCAGCTCCTTTTGCTGCTTTCTCAATGCCCGAGTTTTTATAGCAATTGACCCAGTTATCACAGGTATGGTCAAACACGTATACCTCTTTAGCCCCGGCTTTAAAACAATGTTCAATGATCCTTTTTACCAGCATGGGATTTGTATTTGCTGCCAGTTCAGGGACGACATCCCATCCGATGTTTGGCTTGACCAGCACTTTTTGTCCTTTCTGGATAAATGCTCCAAGTCCTCCAAGCTCCTGAATACCGAGATCGAACATGGCATCGGGATTGCCTCCCATAACTGCAACCATATCATATTTTGCCCTTCCTGGTGCAGCAGACCATAATTTTTCATATTGCCCGATACTTAATGCTGCTCCTGCAGCCAGACCAGCACCTGCCGATCTTTTAAGAAAGTCCCTCCTTTTCATGTTTGGATAACTTTTTCAGATATAAATAGAATAAAGGCTGAAAAATACAACTTTTTTTGTTATCCTGTACCCTCTCAGCATAACTCATTTGGTTGAGGGGGTAATAGTTAAAATACTATATTAGCAACAAAAATCAGAATACATTGTTCCTCTGATATTCGTTCTATACATTAAACGATAATAAAATGAAGATACTCTGCTACGATTGTTTCTCAGGTATAAGCGGCGATATGAATCTTGGTGCTATGATAGATCTTGGGATTGATGAGTCATATCTGCTGGATCAGCTGAATATGCTGAATGTGAAAGGATGGAAACTGACTGCAGAAAGAGACCATAGACATGGTATTAATGGAACAAAAGTTACCGTAATTCAGACAAAATCCAAAAAAATACACAGGCATCTTTCTGACATTGAACAGATTATCAATGAATCAGGGTTAGACAAGAAAACTAAAGAGCTTAGCATAAGAATATTTATGAAGGTAGCTGAAGCAGAGGCTTTAGTCCATGGCATACCTTCCGATGAGGTCCATTTTCATGAAGTCGGAGCAATTGATTCTATTGTTGATATTGTTGGTGCTGCAATCTGTTTTAATAAGCTCAGGGTTGATGCCGTATTTGTTTCCACGGTTGAGTTGGGCAGCGGTTTCGTAAAATGCGATCATGGGTGGCTTCCTGTTCCTGCTCCTGCAACAGCTGAAATAATAAAAGGAATACCTGTAAGAAAAGGAGGCGTTGATTTTGAAGCCACGACTCCTACGGGAGCTGCTATTTTAGCCACCATCGGGACACACTTCAATCCTCTCCCTGCATTCAAGACTGAAAAAACAGGATATGGAGTCGGGCAGAAAGATCATCCGGATGTGCCTAATCTTCTCAGGGTTTTCCTTGGAGAGAGTGAAGATAATGAAGCAGGTCATGAGGCGCTTCTCCTTGAATGCAATATTGATGACATGAATCCGGAATTCTTTGACCATATATCTCAAAGATTATTTGATGCAGGTGCTTCAGATGTTTATATTTCGGGCATCATAATGAAAAAAGGGAGACCTGGAAATGTCCTTAATGTGATTTGTGAAAAAGGTAAAGATGACCTTCTGAAAAAGATAATTTTCACGGAATCAACATCTGTTGGCATCAGGTCTTTTGCATTCAGGAAGGATACCCTTGTCAGGAAGCTGGAGACCGTCAGAACACTCTATGGAAATGTTAAAATTAAGCGTTCCTTCTACCAGGGGAAGGAGGTCTCCTGCAAGCCGGAATTTGAAGAATGCCGTAAAATAGCACTTGAAAAAGGGATACCGGTGAAAGAGGTATATAATAATGTTATGGCTCATCTGGTTAAAAGCAAAAGACGATGATACAAAACAAGTCCATAAAGCTCGATTCGGTATTACAGGATCTCAAATCATTCGTTATAGCATTTTCTGGAGGCGTAGACAGTTCTTTTCTTGCTTACAGGGCAAAATCGCTGAGCGGCCTCAGTATAATGGCTGTCACAATACGGACACCATATATCCCTGCAAGGGAGATAAGCGAGGCAGCTGAATTTGCAGAAAAACAGGGTATTGATCATAAAATTATCGATCTGGAATTTCCAGAGAGCATCAGGCACAATCCAACAGAAAGGTGTTATCTGTGTAAAAAAACTCTTTTCAGCGAAATACTGGCTTTTGCCAGAAAAAACAACTTTAAATATGTCATTGACGGCACCAATGCTGATGATACAGGCGAGTTCAGACCAGGACTCAAGGCTCTCAGGGAACTGGGCATAATGAGTCCTCTGTCAGAGGCCGGGCTGACGAAAAGTGATATCAGGGGATTATCACAAAGGGCAGGACTGCCGCTATGGGATAAACCTGCTATGGCATGCCTCCTTACTCGCATACCCTATGATACAAAGGTGACCGCGGAAATGCTTAAGATGATTGAGAAAGCTGAAGATCTTTTGTTTGAACGTGGTTATCCGGGAACCAGGGTAAGGATGCATGATGATATCGCCCGAATTGAATGCTTGCCAGGATATATTGAAAAGATAATTCATGATCCCGGCAGGGAACTTATGGTAAGCGATCTGAAAAAAATCGGATTCAGATACATATCTTTGGACCTCGAGGGGTACAGAACCGGGAGTATGGATTGTGAAAAAGAAAAATCATGACAGGAAAAGAACTTGAAAAACTGCTTGTGGATATCCATACCGGAACCATTAGCACGGAAGAAGCTCTTGAAAAGCTCAGAACATTCCCTTATACAGATCTAGGTTATGCCAGGATTGACCACCACCGCGAAATAAGGACAGGATATCCCGAAATAATCTATTGCGCCGGCAAGACCAATGAACAGGTTATGGGGATATTCAAAGTTATGGTTGAAAAAGAGAACAATGTCATTGGCACAAGGGCTACTGTTGAAATGTACTATTCTGTCAGAAATATTATTCCGCAGGCTGTTTATTTCAAAGAGGCTAGGATCATTTCCGTTCAGAAGGAAAAACCGGAAGCTCCTGAAAGCACTATAGCTGTCATTACAGCAGGCACATCAGATATTCCGGTAGCAGAGGAAGCTGCTATCACAGCAGAGCTTCTTGGCAATAAAGTTATCAGGATATATGATGCAGGTGTTGCCGGGATCCACAGGCTGGTAGATAAACTACCGGAAATAAGAAGCTGCGCCGTAATAATTGTTATTGCAGGTATGGAAGGAGCTCTTGCCAGCGTCGTAGGCGGGCTGGTCGACAAACCGGTAATTGCTGTCCCGACAAGTGTGGGTTATGGTGCCAGCTTCGGAGGTATTTCTGCACTTCTTGCAATGCTTACCAGCTGTTCAGCAGGAGTAACAGTGGTAAATATTGATAATGGTTTTGGAGCCGGTTTCTCGGCAAGCATGATCAACAGGATGAATTATGGCCAGTAATATATTACTGTCTTCAGCTTACCTGCCTCCCGTTGAATACTTTTCTCATATAATACATACTGAGGAGGCTCTTATTGAAAGAGAAGAAAACTACCTGAAGCAATCATACCGCAATCGCTGCTATATTCTTTCAGCCTCCGGGCCGCAACTTCTCACTGTTCCGGTATATCTGGGAAGCATTCATAAGACACCTGTCAGGGAGATAAGGATAGATTATTCCAAAAGATGGCAGCAGGTTCACCTTCGTGCTTTAACTGCATCATATAAATCATCTCCTTATTTCATCCATTATTATGAGAACATTGAAAAAATAATTCTTTCCAATTATGAATTTCTTCTCGACCTCAATATGGATCTGCTGAAAGCTGTCCTGAAAATGATCAACATTGAAGCAAATATATCCTATACAACTGATTTCATGCCTGTTGGAATTTCCGAAAGTGATTTCAGGTATTCAATCAATCCAAAAAAAGAATCCGGCTATATTGCAAAAAAATATATGCAGGTTTTCACTAACGGAAAGGTTTTTGTGCCAGGACTAAGCATTGTTGACCTGATTTTCAATATTGGAAGAGATGCTCTGCATTACCTTTAGATCCTGCTCTTATGAAATTTAAGAACCTCATTCAGTAATCCTTATCAATTTGTAATTATATTAGCAACTGTTTCAAACTGTTTATTCAATGGGGACTAAACCTAATATAGATAAAATTTTTGGCAGGCTGTTGCAGCATCTCTCAAAATCATTTGCAGATCAGTCATTTTACCTGCAAAGCCAGATGGATATCCATCCAAAATCTAGATATTACAATTTAAGGTTTATTGAGAAAACAGGAGGATTCTATATTTTAAATGACAGTATCAAGAGAGAAATAGTATCCTATAAAACGCCATGGGATATAGTTCGCAGGGATATGCTGATCCTTCTATTAAAAGATATCCTGATGAATCAGGTCAAGGGAGATCTTGTTGAATTAGGGGTTTATAAAGGTTTTACTGCAAAGCTTATACACTATTATGTTCCTGAGAGAATGTTATATCTGTTTGATACATACGGAGGATTTGATAAGAATGACCTTGCTGTTGAAAAAGACAGAACAGGTCATTCTATTCAAAGTCATTTTAAATCCGCCGGTGCACAGGACGTAATCAGTTTTATAAAACCAAAAAATGATAATGTTATGATTGTTGAAGGGGTATTTCCGGGTTCGATACCGGAGAATTTCAGTGAAAGATCATTTTCACTGATCCATATAGACATGGATTTATTTGAGCCCACGCTGGCTGCCCTGAATTTCTTTTATCCCAGGATGAGCAAGGGAGGCTATATGGTCATTCATGATTATAATACCTGGAGCGGGGCACATGAAGCTGTTGAAGAGTTTTTCAGAGAAAAAGCTGAGTCACCGGTACCTATGCCTGACAAAAACGGAAGCGCCCTGGTAAAAAAGATATAGGATGAAATAAAAAGAAAGAGGCTGTCTTAACTGAAACAGCCTCTTCCAAGGAAGTCAAACAAAGTATTAGTAGCCAAATTTGTAGCCAAAAGTGACGGAATACGTATTCCTGTTGATATCCATTTTAGAGATTAAGGTCTCTACAGTTGTATCATACAGAACATAATTATGAGTATTCATCATGCCTGTAAAACCGAAATCAATAAAAACATTCTGTTCCCGGAATCCTGCTCCGAAAGAAATAGAGTTATAGTTAAGGTCACCATTCAGATCATCCTTTTCCCATGCCTTCCCATAATATGCGTATCCACCTCTCAGGTAAAGCTTGTTAAGTCGGAATTCTGCTCCAAGGCGCAGGTTTGAAGTTGATCTGAGAGTATTTCTGATAATCGAATTTTTTTCACTGTAATTATAACCATCGCCTGTTTCTGAGAACTTTGCGGTGCTGTAATCAACAAACTCATAATCAAGGCTTACAAGTGCAAGCTTCTTGATCTGCACAGCTGCTCCTACCATTGCCCTGAAAGGTGTTGTAAGACCATAGCTATAGCGGACCGGTGAATTTGATTCACTGTATCCTCCGCCATCTGAAAAATGCGAAGTTATATTATCATAAACATATTCATTGATCTTATACACTGTCGGGGAGTGGAAAGCAAAGCCAATCCGCAATATTTCCAGAGGTCTGTAAATTGCACCCAGTTTCAATCCGAAACCTGTTCCCTGGTTACTGTAAAAGAATGTATAATCGAAGTTCTCAAATTGCGAAGGTAAACTGACATCTGTTGATTCAACATGTTCATACTGGCTTGAGTAGGTCAGGTGGCTGATGCCAAGTGTAGCTCCGAAATATAGCTTGTTTGAAAGGTTACCCCCCACCGAAAGTGCATGTTCACCGGTATATCCTTCATAACTTACCAGACGGTTCATATTTTGCCCGTAAATGGAGGGAGGATTATCGCCATAGTTTGAGAAGACTGTTCCATAATGTGTATTTGAGCCTGAGAGAGAGTCAATGATCCAGGTTGACCATGCAAGGTAAGATTCGGGAGCATCGTTGATCAATTCGTCCTTGTATATTCCGTCGGCCTTATCAGTCCACAGATCAGCCAAAGAACTATAGTCGCTGTAACCATTTACTATAATGCTCTGATTCAGGTTATTTGTCTTATTAAAAGAGTATCCGAAATTCAGGGAAACAAGTCCGGTTTCCGTATCGTTGTCAACAATATTTGCGACCATTCCTGCCTGTGCCAGGTTAAAATTATATATATAGTCGGATGTAGCTGTTCCATTCAGTCCGGCAATGGTTTTAATATGGAACAACTGAGGGGTAATGCTTATCTCAGATGAACGGAATACGCCAATACCTGCTGGATTCTGGCTTAGAGAGGAGATGTCTCCGCCAAGGGCTGTAAATGCTCCTCCCATTGACATGAATCTTGCCGTTCCCGTATAGAATAACTGGGAGTATCTTAAAGCATCATCGGCAAGCTGGGCAAAACCTTGTGTCAGAGTTGCCAGCATTATCATAAAAACTATAGCTGATTTCTTCATAATTGTAACTTTTTTCTTAAAAGCATTCCAACACTCCATTAAAAGAATGAACTATATTCCACTTATCATATTTCAATTACTTCTATCTCCTTCCCCCGGAAGATGAACCTGATGATGATCCTGAAGAAGAGCTGGAAGATGATGAGCTTCCTCCTGAAGAACTGCTTCTTGATCCTCCCCCGTCTGAAGATCCGCCGCTATATGATGATGAGGACCTGCTTGAGGAAGAGCCATACGAGCCTCCCGATGAATACGATCCGCCTGAGCTTCTTCTTGAGGGAGCTGAATAGGTGCTCGCATTATTGTTATATGAAGGTACTGACGATCTGGTTTGTCCTGCTGATACTGACGGACTGGTTCTTACATTACTGCTCCTGTAATTGCCGGAACCTGAACTTTCAGTACTTACCCTGCTGTTATTGTAAGAAGGTCTGGTGCTCATACGAGGATTGCTGTAACTTGGTGTATAAGTCCTGTTTACGGTATTATATTCCGGCTTGGATACGGTGGTGCTCCGTGTGGTTGCAGTTTTGGATGCACTCTGATCAACTTTCCTGTCGGCAGCATTAAGGGCTTGCTGATTATTAACGATTGTTGAGACAGTTCTCCTTGTATCATTTGCAATAGCGTTTGAGCTTCCTGAAGGTGATCGTCTGACACCATCTGCAGATGTTCCCTTGGAAATGTAGCCATCACGCCTTGATGAAGCTGAAGGCTGCATGCTATTGTTCCACTTTGTAGAGTATGTACTCTGTCTTTCCCTTCTTCCATAAGCTATGGAATTATTGTAATCCCTGTTGTAAACTGCATTGGAATACCCCCAGTTACCATAATAGGGATTGTAGAAGGAAGAGTAGTAGTACGGGTTGTAATAACCGCCATAGGACCATGGTGAATAATAGCTTCCGTATCCGTAATATCCGTAATCGGAATAAAAAGGATCATACATGAAGGGATCGTAAAATGAATATGGGTTGCCGTAGCCGAAACTCATTGATGGCCATCCATAGCTGTAATAGGAAGGATCTCTCCAGTATGGGTAGAAATAGTTGCCATAGAATCTTCTTAATCTTCCTGTATAGGAGTAATTATCATAATAGTTGTATTCTGTGCCGCTATAATTATCGTTAAACTCTGCATTGTTATAATCAATTGCATCAGAATAATCATCTGATACGAGGGTATCAGCAGCATATATGTTGTCATAATACTCCTCAGCCTTCAGATCTCCCTCAGCAATCTGTTTTGATACAGGAGACTGAACCTTTGTTATCGGTTTATCAGAAGGCAGATAGTAAAGGTCATCATACTCAAATCCTGTATAAAGGCCTGATGAACAGGACCCCAGAACCAGGATTAAAAGAATTGATATGTATTTTACTGCTTTCATATTTGATTCCCTCTTTTGTTTTCTTTAATACGCGCAAATATTGTACCAAATATCTTCAAAAAAACCTGATAGCTAATAATTATCAAATATAATAAAAAAAACAAGGACATGCCGAAGCATGTCCCTTTTTATGTTCTGTCCCTTTGTCTCACCTCCTGCTTCTGTCACTGGAAGAAGACTTTGAGGAGGATGATCTTGAGGATGACGATTTTGAGGATGATGATTTTGAAGATGATGATTTTGATGTTGAACCTGAGGATCTTGAGGAAGAGCTTCTTCCGCTTGATACTGACGTTCCCCTGGATGATGAAGAAGGCCGTCCCTGGGATATTGTGGTACGGGTCCTTGAAGATGTGGCTGCCGGTCTCCTGACATCAACTGGATTCCTGACCGGTGCAGCCTGTTCCACTCTTTTGTTTGCCGGTAACGTTGTGGGAGCTACCCGTTCTTTCCTGACATCTCCAGTGGGATTGCCTTTGTTTCCAAAATTTCCGCTGTTTCCATCAGTATTGCTGTTTCTGTTGTTTCCGTTGTTACCCCTGTTGCTGTCGTTCTGTTTAAAATTCCCATTATTGCCATCCAGACGGCTGTTATTGTTATTACCATTATTGGTATTATTACTGTTATTGCCGTTATTGCCGTTGTTCCCGTTATTACTGTTATTACCATTATTGCCGTTGTTGCCGTTGTTGTTGTTATTACCCTGTCCCCTGTTGTCACCGGATGAAGGATTTCTTCTCATTTCACCATTCTGGGCATTGTTATTGGATATACGGCCATTGTTACTGTCATATACGCTGCGTGATCCTGGAGCCGGAGTACCTTCACGTCTTGAAGGGCCGCCTGGATTTGACCGGTTATATTCCGGAGATCCCTTGCGATCAGAAAATTCTCTTGAAGAATACCTGGCCTGGTTGTTATAATAGTAGTTATAGTTATTGTAGGAGTGGTAAACCGGTCTGTAGTCGTTGTACCAGCGGTTGTGTCCGTAGTACCCGTGATCATATCCGTTCCATCCCCAGTAATTGGGTCTCCATCTGTTCCTTACATTTATATTGATTATAACCGGCGCGTACCAGTCATAGTAGAAAGGATCATAGCCGTAGTAATAGCTGCTTCCATAGTAAGGATCGTACCATCCATAATTGTAGACCGGGTATCTGTAAGAGTATCCCAGGCCGAATCCGAAACCACCGCCTCCATAGATACTTACGCCCCAGGAGTAGGGACTATAGTTATAATAGTACGTTTCAGTAAACACAGGAGAATAATATTCGAAAGCCGCATATGACCTGTGAAACCTGTTTATCCTTGACGCGAAGTAATAATCATAATCATCATAGTAATAATTATTTATTACCGTTCCGGCGTCATTACTTCTAAAGTCATCATCAGCAAACTGAGCTGCCATCGGTGAACCCGCGAGCAGCAGGGCTGATATTATTCCGATGTAAAATCTTGCTTTCATGTTGAACCTCCTGTTTATTTTTTAATTTTACGCTTTCATATGCAATTCAAATATAATAAATCAAATAGTGTACCAAAGTAATGGCAAAGTTTTTAACAAACAGGGATGAGAATTATGCGCAGTGGTATAATGATCTGGTAATCAAGGCAGATCTGGCAGAGAATTCAGCAGTGAGAGGATGCATGGTCATTAAGCCTTATGGCTATGCGATATGGGAAAAGATCCAGGCTGAACTTGATAAGATGTTCAAGGCTACGGGGCATGTTAATGCCTATTTTCCGATTTTCATACCAAAATCATTTTTCAGCAAGGAAGCTAAGCATGTAGAGGGCTTTGCAAAAGAGTGTGCCATCGTAACTCATTACCGTCTTAAAAAGGATGAAAATGGAGGTGGAATTATTGTTGATCCTTCGGCAAAACTGGAAGAGGAGCTGATTATACGTCCCACCTCTGAAACAATAATATGGAACTCATATAAGAATTGGATCCATTCGTACAGGGATCTGCCAATTCTCATCAATCAGTGGTGTAATGTTGTAAGGTGGGAAATGAGGACCCGGCTTTTTCTCAGAACCTCTGAATTTCTCTGGCAGGAAGGGCATACTGCACATGCCACCCGTGAAGAGGCAATTGAAGAAACTGAAAAGATGATCAATGTTTATTCTGAATTTGCACAGAACTTTATGGCACTTCCGGTAATCAAGGGTTATAAATCTGAAACTGAACGTTTTGCAGGTGCGATTGATACTTATGCAATAGAAGCCATCATGCAGGATGGCAAAGCACTTCAGGCAGGTACGAGTCATTTTCTGGGACAAAATTTTGCTAAAGCTTTTGATGTGCAGTTCACCGATAAAAACGGTAAGCTTGATTATGTTTGGGCAACATCATGGGGTTTATCGACCAGGATGATAGGAGCTCTTATAATGGCTCATTCCGATAATAAGGGACTAGTTCTACCACCACGCCTGGCTCCTATCCAGGTGATTATCGTTCCGATTTTCAAAAATGCTGAGCAGCTTGCCAGGATTTCGGAAACGGTAAATAAAATAAAGCCGGATCTCCAGGCAAAGGGCATTTCGGTTAAGTATGATGACCGGGACAATAATACACCCGGTTGGAAATATGCTGATTATGAATTAAAAGGAGTGCCGGTGCGTCTTGCAATAGGGCCGCGCGACATTGAGCAGGGTACAGTCGAGGTCGCTCGCAGAGACACCCTTGAAAAAACAAGCATACCGGTGAACAATATCACGGATCACATCCTGACTCTTTTGGATGATATCCAAAAAAATATATATGTCAAGGCAGCAGAATTCAAAAAGGCCAATACTTTCTATGTTGATAAATGGGATGAATTTGTGAATATTCTGGATAATCAGGGAGGGTTCATTATGGCTCATTGGGACGGTACAGCCGAGACCGAAGAAAAGATAAAGAATGAGACAAAGGCGACCATCAGGTGCATCCCGTTTGAATCACCCGAGGAGGATGGCAAATGCATCTATTCAGGCAAGCCTTCAAAAAGAAGAGTCCTTTTTGCCAGATCATATTAAAGGCAGAGAATGTTAACTGGAACTCCAGGGATTTATTTTCTTGGGTAATTTTTGTAAATTAGACGCTTTAAACAGATACCCCATGTCCGATCTCAACGAGAAGAAACAGATGATTATCAGTACGCTGAAAGAGAAATCCGTTCTTAAGCAGAAGGTTTATGACAATACACTTGAAGCATTTTGTGGTGTCAAGGATATACTTAAAAACCTGGCAAAAGAGACGAATGCCAACATCGGAAATATTGACCCAAGGATACGACTGGAATATACCGACAGGAGCAATTTTGATGCACAACTGAAGGTAGCCGGGGATATTCTGTTTTTCAGCATGCATTCAAATATATTCCAGTTCGATAGGGAGCACCCTGCATGGAAGACTGCATATATTCAGAAGAATAAATACAATGCATATTCAGGAATAATCAACATATACAACTTTCTCTTTGATTCATTCAAGTACTCCAGGCAGGATGACCTGGGATACCTGATAGCAAGAATCTTCATTAACCATGAAAACCAGTACCTTGTAGAAGGCAAAAGGCAGATGGGAATGCTTTTCACCAATTACGGGAATGAGGCAATAAGCAAGGAAGCTTTGCAATTAATAATCTCGACAGCCATTCAGTATTCTCTTGAATTTGACCTTCTGGTACCTCCGTATGATACTGTGAAAATTGCCACAGTGGGTCAGGCTGAAGCAAAGATCCAGCATTCAAGGGTAATAACCGGCAAACGACTGGGATTCCAGTTCAATTCAGATGATGTGCTCGAAAAAAACTCCCGTGAAACCTGATGTTACGGTCAAGTGAAAAATACAGAAGATCCGTCGGGCCTCTTTTTTTACTGGCATTTCTGTGTTTTAACAGCCATCTTCTCGCACAAATTCCATCAGATCAGGATACTCTCCTGCATGCAAATCCCGATGAAGTGGTGAACATCAGGGAGATCAGATTATTCTTCCTTTCTGATACCCTTTTTAATATCCCTGATTCTCCGTTACCTACCGGCATATTAAAAAATGACAGAACACCTCTGTTTTACGACTCCCTGAAAGTCAAAGCGTCCAGGAAGCTGATAACAAAAAAATTGTACGACTTGCTCATTGTATCACGCGAACCAGCCACAAAAAAAGAGATAACCGGATCAAGCGATGCCAGTTATGTAATGTACAAAGACAGGAAAATCAGGAAAATTGAAGTCAGCAGGCTTGACGTTTTCGGATCCAGCATCAGCAATCCTGTTTCTTCAAATCCTAATAAGATTGAGAAGTTTTTAAACTCAACTCATATTAATACAAATGAGCATATAATCCGTAAAAACCTTCTGTTCTCTGAAGGTGACACTCTTTCTCCCCTGATTCTCAGCGACAATGAAAGGATCCTGAGACAATTGCCTTATATAGATGATTCAAGGATCATTGTAGTGCCTGTCTCTGATGAAGAGGTTGATATAATAGTCTTGACAGAAGATATTTACTCTCTCGGGGGCTCATACAAATACAGCAGTCTTAAAAAAGGATCTGCATCTCTCTTCGACAAAAATATTTTCGGCATGGGCCATGAATTCAGGGTCAGTGTGCCTTATGATTCTGATCTGCATGATTCACCAGGCTTTGGTGTGGAATATAAAGTTGATAATATTGCCCGGTCATTTACCAACCTTGACCTGTTTTATTTCGATGGTCTCGGTGAAAAAAATTATGGTTTTAACCTGGAACGCAAACTCGTAAGCTCCTCAACTAAGTATGCTTTTGGCATTTCGGTAAGTAAAATGTACACAACTGAGGATCTTGATTCACTCGCTGTACCTGCCCCTTTAAAATATAATCTCCAGGATTATTGGTTTCTACGCTCCTTCCTGTTAAATAAAGAGTCCGTTTCAAGACTGATTCTCGGTGCCCGTCTTACAAACAACGATGTATTTAACCACCCCTTCATACTGCCTGACTCATACCATAAGCTCCAGAAATACAGTATGCTCCTGGGTTCAGCAGCATTTACTTTTCAGAAATATTATAAAACCAATCTGATATACGGATATGGCCGAACCGAGGATGTTCCCTATGGCGGATTAATAAATATAACTGTCGGAAAAGAGTTTAATGAATTCAAGGAAAGGATATATACAGGAGCTGAACTCTCACTGGGACAATCCATTAAAAGCATAGGTTATTTTTATACTTCTGCAGGCATATCTGCTTTTTTAAATGACGGACTTACCGAGCAGGGACTTTTATTGCTGAGAACTAACTTCATATCAAATCTTTTATACCTCGGGAGATACAGGATCAGGAACTTTATCAAAGCGGATTATACCAGGGGATTTGACAGATATCATGATGAATACCTGGCATTTAATCGTGAAGATGGATTTACTGGATTTAGAAACGACTCGGTTGGAGGCAGGCAAAGGCTGGCAGTTAACCTGGAATCGGTACTTTTCAGCCCGGTTAACCTGTATGGCTTCAGGTTTGCGTTCTTTGGATTTGCAGACCTTGGATTCTTATTCGGAACCAATGAATTCGTGCAGCAGGGAGAAGTATTATCCAGCATCGGGCTGGGTATAAGGATCCGTAATGATAATCTTGTTTTCAATACCCTGCAGATCAGGCTTGGTTATTTCCCAAACCTGCCAGAGTATTCCAGTGTAAACCATATACTGGTTTCCGGAGAGCAACTCCTCAAACCGGATAATTTCGATCCCGGACCTCCTTCATTATTGCCTTACGAATAAATACACTGAAGTATCATTATGCTAAACAATTTCCTGAAATATATTGAAGAAAACCAGATGGTCAAAAAAGGCGACAGGGTGTTGATGGCTGTCAGCGGCGGCATTGACTCGATGGTGATGTCAGATTTGTTTATCAGGGCAGGCATTGAAACAGGTATCGCTCACTGCAATTTCTGTTTGCGCGGAAGGGAAGCTGATAAAGATGAAGAGCTTGTGAGAAAATTTACAGCTGATCATGGTATTCAGTTTTTCTCAAAACGATTTGATACAAAAGGATATGCGGCCGGAAATGGGATCTCAATTCAGATGGCTGCCAGGGAATTGAGATACAGGTGGTTTGAAGAAATAATGAATAAGAACGGATATACTTCAACAGCCATTGCCCATAATCTCAATGACAATATTGAAACTCTCCTCATCAATTTGATCAGGGGAACAGGAATAACAGGACTTACCGGCATAAAACCTTCCGGGAACCGGATCATCAGACCATTGCTCTTTGCAACCAGAGCTTCAATTGAAGCTTACTCCGGGAATTACAGGATCAAATTCCGGGAAGATAAATCCAATGCTGAAACAAAGTATACCCGCAATAAGATCAGGCACCTTGTTCTACCCGTGCTTAAGGAGATCAACCCTTCCATCGAGACTACACTGAATGAGACTGCAGAAAGACTCAGTGGTATAAATGAAATTGTCGCCACTTTTATTGACAAACTGAGGAAATCCATCTCTGATGAAAAAGATAGCAGTATTATTATTAATACCTACAAGCTGCGACCATATATCAATAATACAAGTATCCTTTATGAGCTTACAAAACCTTATGGGATAACAAACACTCTGCTGAAAGATCTGAGAAATATCATTGACGGCAGAAGCGGAGGGCAGATATTCACGGGTACACACAGGATCATTAAGAACAGGAATGAACTGATAATTTCCTGCCGGTCGGAAAAGGAAGCTGAATCCTTTGAAATAAGGAGCATAGCTGAACTAAGAAAGGTCTCATTTATTGGTTCAGCACGCATTTTGAGCATCCCAGGCAATTTTAAGATTCCTGCGGATCAGGGAACCGCATGCCTGGATTATGCAAAGATCTCTTTCCCCCTGATAATACGAATATGGAAGCCGGGGGATTTGTTCTACCCACTGGGTATGAAAAAGAAGAAGAAGAAGCTCAGTGATTATTTTACAGACCTTAAATATTCAATTCCTGAAAAGGAAGAAGCATACATTCTGGAATCAAACGGGAAAATTGTCTGGATCATCGGTGAAAGAATTGATGACAGGTTCAGGATTACAAAACAGTCCACAAAAGCGCTGATAATAAAGGCTCAACGGTTTAATGGTATGAGGGTTTGATGGTTCGATGGTTCGATGGTTCGAAGGTTCGAAGGTTCGAACGAACGATCAAACGATCAAACGATCAAACGATCAAACGAAAAGTACCGCATGACTATTTCTTCCTGTTCCCGTAAATCCCCCTGTCAATCATCATAAGGTCGGCTATCGCAATAGCGGCGACGGCTTCAACTATCACAGGAATACGTAACGCAATGCATGTATCATGACGTCCCTCAACTTTAAGGGATTGCATTTCCTTGTTTTTAAAATTGAAGGTTTTCTGTTCAACTCCTGTTGAGGAAGTTGGTTTAACAACGACCCTGAATATGATTTCGTTCCCATTAGTAATGCCTCCGTTTATGCCCCCGGCATTATTGGTTGATGTCTTTCCTTTTTCATCAATGAAAGGATCATTGTGTTCAGATCCTTTCATAGTTGCTGATGCAAACCCGGAGCCAAATTCAATACCTTTAACTGCCGGGATTGAAAATATCAGGTGGCTGACGGCTGATTCGAAGGAGTAAAAGAAGGGTTCTCCGATTGCCAATGGAGGGTTCTTGACTGTACATTCAATTACTCCTCCGATAGAATCATTTTCAGCGATTGCCTTATTTACAGCGCTTTCAATATCATCTGAACCTCCTGCCGAAATGAGTTTCGCATCTATCCGTGATGTACTGCACAATTTTTTTGCAATTACTCCGGCAACTACAAGACCCCAGGTGATCCTGCCTGAAAAATGTCCGCTCCCCCTATAATCAGCAAATCCTGAGTATTTCATTTTCGAAGTGAAATCAGCATGGCCGGGACGGGGTACGTCCGTAAAAGCAGTGTAGGCAGCTGAGTCGGCATCTTTATTTCTTGTGATAACGGTCAGGGGCGTTCCAGCAGAGAATCCGTTGAAAACTCCGCTGAGGATCTCCGGCAAGTCAGGTTCCCTGCGTGCGGTCGTTCCCTTGATTCCGCTTTGTCTTCTTCCCAGATCAGTAATGAAATCCTCAGGTTTGATTGTTATCCCCGGAGGACATCCGTCGATTGTCACTCCTATTGCAGCTCCATGCGATTCTCCAAAAACAGATACTTTGAATACGACTCCATAAGAATTCATAATTGTTTTATTTGTCTGTGTTATTGTGCCTGTAAAATTCAATAACCTCGTCAACAGGAATTTTTCTCACAATCCCGTTACCAATACTTTCAAGGAATACAAAATGGATATCTGTACCTGACCTTTTCTTGTCATGGATCACAAGGTCCCTCATTTTATCGACTGTAAGATGATACTCCCCGAGAAGATTATATTTTTCCAGAAGGCTGATAATCCGGCTGCTCTCGGCACCGCTGATATATCCTTTTTCCTGTGAGAAAAGTGTTGCCAGTTTCATACCTGATGCAACAGCAAATCCATGTTTCGCTGATTCAACAAGCTCTATGGCATGTCCGAAGGTATGGCCAAAATTCAATATCCTTCTTGCACCACTCTCCTTTTCATCCTGAGATACTATTGATGCTTTAAACCTCACTGCCCTTGCAACAAGGTCTGAAAGAAATTCATTATTCCTCGAAATAACTTCCTGATATTTATTTTCAAGCGAAGCAATAATTGATGGATCACCTATCAGACCGGTCTTTATCAGTTCGGCCAGTCCTGACAGATACTCCTTTTCAGGAAGGGTTTTCAGCATTGAAGTGTCGCATATAACGAACTCGGGCTGTCTGAAATTCCCTATCACATTTTTTATTTTTCCCAGGTTGACTCCGTTTTTCCCTCCTGTGCTTGCATCTACCTGAGAAAGGAGGCTTGTTGAAATATAGCCACAGCGTATTCCTCTCATAAAAACAGAGGCAAGAAATCCTGCTATATCGCAAACCACGCCCCCTCCTATTGCCAGGATAAATCCTGAACGTCCGACACCTGTTTTCAAAAGCTTGTCGGAAAGCTTCTCAACAACTTTCAGGCTCTTGCTCTCCTCCCCCGGGATGATTTTCAGGACCGGGAATCCGGGGAACTTTCCTCTATAAAGATCATAAACATTATTATCAGTAACTATTACGACACCATCTTCCGGAAGATGTTGCCAGGTGGTTTCCCAGGCTGCGCCGACAAAAATATTTGAAACGGCACCAGGAGTATTTATGACTATTTGTTCCAAACTATAAAGTATAAAGCCGGTTAAAGCTATAAAATCCCTGTGAAATTTAAGGACACCGTACACCGATCATTATACAAAGATAAAAATCCTTAACTTTCCAGCCCCATTATAAGCCTTTTACAATGACTTTAAAGGATAGATACAGAAAAACAATTGAATATTTCAGTATCAGCATGCCGGAAGCTGAGACTGAGCTTGAATACCAGGATCCGTTTGAACTTATTGTTGCTGTCATTCTTTCGGCACAATGCACTGATAAGAGAGTCAATATGATAACACCTGCCCTGATGAAAAAATTCCCTGATGCAAAATCCATGGCAAAAGCAGAGCAATCAGAGATTTTCTCATATATCAGGTCATGTTCTTATCCGAACAGCAAGGCCAGGTATCTTTCAGGAATGTCGAAAATGCTTATCGGAGAATTTAAAGGCCAGATGCCTTCCGATCCGGCTATGCTGCAGAGACTTCCGGGTGTCGGAAGAAAAACTGCCAATGTTGTTTCATCGGTTGTATTTAAGAAGCCTGTAATGGCAGTAGATACACATGTTTTCAGGGTCTCAGGGAGAATTGGTCTTACCAGGAATGCTAAAACACCGGAGCAAGCAGAGGATCAGCTGACAAAGAATATACCTGTTGAGCTTATACACAAGGCTCATCACTGGCTTTTACTGCATGGAAGGTATGTCTGCAAAGCCAGGAATCCATTGTGCAGCCAGTGTGGAATAACAGGTTTTTGTAAATATTATACTGATATGAATAAAAAGAAATAAAATCATTATGGAATGCTTCAATAAATAAGTTAGACTGGTCATTTTTTGTTATTTTTAACCCGGGATAGTACATACAGATCTCAAATGGATTATAAAGAGAAATACAAGGATCTTGAGAAGGTAAACAGGAAGCTTGAGAAGGAGATTGACAAGCTTCGTTTGGAAATGGAAGGAAAGAAAACTTCGCACGATGACTTGATATTTAAAGCTTTTCATTCCGCTCCTAATCCGATGGCTCTGACAATACTGGAAACCGGCAAGTTCCTTGATATCAATTCCAGTTTTCTGGTGGTTCTTGGCTATACCAAGGAGGAGGTTATAGGTCGTACATCTGATGATATCGGGCTATTTGCTGATATTGAAGAAAGCAATAAATACATCAAGCTCTTATCCAGGCTTCAAAAAATAAAGGATTTTGTCATTATACTCAGGACAAAAAGCGGAGAGGAAAAGCCTTTCCTGTTTTCTGCAAGTCGTATTCAGCTTGAGAATGAGGTGTTTCTCATGACTGTATACTCCCCGATAAGCACGAGAAAGAACATCATGATCAGGGAGAGCCAGGGACCTGTTTTGGAGGAGATTTTCAATACTGTCAGCAGCTATCTCGCTCTATTCAGCATAGGTGACAATGAGAGATTCTACATTATCGATGTTAACAGGAAAGTTGAGGAAGTTGAATTCATAGACAGGAACGAGATCTGCGGAAAATGCGTCGATGATACATCCCTGGCCGGGAATGAGAAACTTGTTGAGCTATTGCATTATATCCATGTAACAGGAGAATCTTTTAAGCTGGCGGCATCACAGGCAGGAGATGACACAGAAGGATATTATATGGGATTTCTTCTCACCTCCGGGAATATTGTTATTACCTGGGAACCTGGCCATCAGCAGAAGAGAAGGGTCGATATAGACAAACAGGCAGCTTTGTTCCAGACCTTTGCTGAGATGCTTCCCGTGGTAGTTTATGAGATTGACCTGAACGGGAGGGTGACTTATGGCAATAAACTGGGATTGGATTTGTTTGGAATTACCAGAGAGGAGCTGAAAAAGAAACCTCCTATCTCAGAACTCTTTCCTGAAGACTACAAGAAAATGGTTGCAAATCTCATTGGAATAAGTTCACCTAATGAGGTTTCCAGCCATGAATATCTTGTCAGAAGAAAGGATGGATCATTTCTTCCTTTAGTGACTCATTCATTCGGAATATTCCATGAAGGAAAGAAAATGGGTTACAGGGGTACTATCATGGATCTCTCCAGACACAAAAAATATGAGCAACAGATCATCAGGGAAAAAGCTTTTCTTGAGCGTTTGATTGATTCAACTCCCGAAGCGATAGCGATCACTGATGTCAATAACGTAATTTCAATTATCAACAAGGAGTTCACTAACCTTTTCGGTTATACACAGGAAGAGGCAATAAGCCAGAATATTGATGAACTGGTTGTTCCGGATGATCTGAAAGAGGAAGCCATCGGAATAGAAACCATCACTGGAAATAAAAACAAGGTTACAAGACAAACAATAAGAAGAGATAAATCCGGTAACAGGATAAATGTTTCCCTGGTTGGAACTCCTATTTTAGTCAATAATGAACCTGTTGCCATAATCGGCATATACAGGGACATAACCACTGAAAGGAAAAACATACTTCTCCAGGAAATACTTTACAATATCTCTACAGCAGCCCTGAAACAGATGGACATCAAGGAAATTTATCCAACGATTGTAAAGGAGCTGAGCAAAATATGGGATACCAATAATTTCTTTATAGCGCTGTATGACAAGGCATCTGAAACTCTCTCTCTGCCGTTTTTTGCGGATGAGAAGGACGATTTTCAGGAGATACCGATCAAGAATACCATTACAGGCTGGGTAATAAAAAATGATAAATCAGTGCTCCTCAGGGAAAACGATCTTAAACAGCTTGAAGCATCAGGAGATATTGAACTTGTCGGCACAGACTGCAAGGTCTGGATGGGTGTCCCTCTTAAAGTAGAAGACAATATTATTGGCGTGATGTGTCTCCAGGATTACTTCAATGAAAATAAGTTCTCACCTGATGACCTGTATGTCCTCGATTTTATTGCAAACCAGATCGCTATAGCCATTCAGCGCAGAATGATGCTTGACAACCTTATAACTGCCAGACAGAAAGCTGAAGAAGCGGCTCAATCCAAGCAGATCTTCATGTCAACCATGAGCCATGAGATTAGAACCCCTCTGAATGAAGTCATCGGCATAACCAATCTTCTTCTTCAGGGCCAGCCGAGAGAGGATCAGATGGATTATATTAAAACATTGCGTTTCTCCGGCAACCATCTTCTTACCCTGGTCAACGATGTGCTTGATTATAACAAGATGGAATCCGGCAAGATAGTCTTTGAACAGACTTTGTTCAACCTGAACGACTTTCTTGAAGAAATAATGAGATCTTATTCATTCAGGTCGAAGGCTAAACACATTGATTTCGTAATAAAAAGGGAAGGTTCGCTTCCGGAAGAGGTTATCGGTGATCAGATCAGGCTTAACCAGATACTTTCAAACCTCCTTTCAAATGCCCTGAAATTCACAAACCAGGGAGGCATAACTGTCACTATCAGGGAGCTGGAAAGAAATGCCGCCCAGGCTAAACTGGAATTTTCTGTTGCAGATACAGGCATAGGCATACCCAAGGAAAAGCATGACTCTATATTTGAGAGCTTCACCCAGGCTTCTCCGGATACTACCAGGCACTATGGAGGAACGGGACTTGGTCTGGCTATATGCAAAAAACTCATTGACCTTCAGGGTGGTACGATCAGGTTGGAAAGCGATCCTGATAACGGATCAACTTTTACATTTACTCTTGCCTTTGGAATTTCAGGTAAAGGTGAAGCAGCAAAAGCCAGGGATGTAAAAGAATTATTTATCGGTCTTGAAGGCAAACACATACTTGTTGCAGAGGATAATAAGATCAACTTCTTTGTGGTCAATAAGTTCCTCACGGGATGGGGAGTAACAACCACGCTTGCCGAAAACGGGCAACTGGCACTTGATGCACTGGCCAAAGAAGATTTTGACCTTATCCTGATGGATCTTCACATGCCGGTAATGGATGGGATTGAAGCCACCCGGATCATAAGAAAATCAAATGATCCAAGGATTAACAATATTCCAATCGTAGCTCTAACTGCAGCAATAATGTCTGAAAATCACGATAAGATTGACGAGCTGAAGATCAACGACTACGTTCTGAAACCTTTCAAGCCTCATGATCTTTTCGAGAGAATCAGGAAGCATATAAGGTAAAAGACGTCAGGCAGCCGTTTGCCGGTAGCCATTATTTTATACAGTACCTGCTGATATATTCAGTTGCCCTTTTATTTCCGAGTTTCAATGATTGCCTGAAATCATGACAGGCATCCTCGGGTTTTCCAGTGCTTAGCTGTGCGATCCCTTTATTCAGCCATGCTTCGGAATTTGACGGATCCAGATCGAGCGACATGCTGTAATCATTAATAGCCCACTGCCATGATTTCATGGATAAATATGAATTTGCCCTGTCGAGATAACATCCGGGATCGCCAGGGTGGTACTTAAGATTTTCAGAGAAGTACTCTATAGCTTCCAGGTTCTCGCCTGCAGCTGTTTTCACCTTGCCTGCAAGGCTTAATCCTGATTTGTCTTCAGAATAAAAGGACAGGTACTTCTCAATGTCAGCCATAGCCCTGCCAGTTTCACCTGTTTTCCTGTAGCACTCAGCCCTTAATAACAGCAAACCGGCATCCGGTATCTCCTGATCTATCAGCTTTGAATAAGTCACTGAGGCACCTGCATGATTCGAAGCATCAGACTGAGCTTTAGCAAGGAGCCTCAGATACTTTTCGTTGCCGGGATCTGCAGATAGAATTCCTGCCATTGTTTTTATCACTTCTCCCGGTTTTCCTGCTGCCATATTTATCAGTGCACCTGCATAAAGCACCTCTTCATTATCTTTATAGATTCCCGAAAGCCCTGAGAGTATTTCAAGGGCATCATCCCTCCTGCCAGATGACAGGTAATATTCAATTTCCGAAATGCCTGTTTCCAGACCGGAGTACCAGTCTCTTTTCCAGAATTGGCGCCATTCCGGCTTATTTTCAATAATGCTGAAGGCCGGATCAAGCATAACCTCTTTTTCACTTTTTCTGAATGAGGATAGAAGGTTCATTTCAAGATGGGATAAAGATGCAACTGCATCACCCTTGATTGCAAAGATCCTTGCCAATCCATAATCACCTGAATGATTGGTGAGAGAGTTTGCTGAATTATAATCACTTATTGCCTTTAAATAGTCTCCTTCCAGAAGATAAGCTTCCGCCCTTTCCAGGTAAAGCCTGCTCTCCTTCTTTTCTCCTAAAGCTGAAGAAAGGATCTCAACAGCCTTTGAATGTTCTCCATTTCCGGATAATGCTCTTGCTTTCAGAAGAGTTTCAAAAGAGGATTGACCAGAAATGATCCCGGCAAAACAGAAAGCCATAACAAGTAATAATGTCTTCTTCATCATCCTATGCCCTCAAAATCATTTTGTCTCCTCTCTGGGAACAGTTGCTCCCTCTTCCGTAATAACATGGATAAAACCTTTAAGGTGAAACTGTTCCAGTCCTGAAATACGCCTCTCAAATACGTCACACTGATAAAAGTATACACCCGGAGATACTATCCTGTTTTTATATGTCCCGTTCCAGTTGAGCCTGGGTTCCCCGGTCGAAAATATCAGCAAGCCGTTACGATTAAAAAGCTTAAAATCAACCCTCTCCACAAGAGCAGACGTCTTGGCAAGCAATTTATCATTAAAACCGTCCCCATTGGGAGTGAAAACATTGGGTATCTCATAGAAGTCACAGGAATCAACGCAGACCATTTCGGATTTCTGTCCTTCGTTGCCTAAAAGGTCAAATGCAGATACGGTATAACATCCTGAGATAAGATCGCCCGGGTAATGCCTGTAAAGAAGGATATTCTTGTCATTGATAGTTTCAATCAGCACCGAATCCGCTTCATAGGTCATCTTATAATATATCTTATAACCGGCAATATCTTCAAAGCAAACAGGATCGGAGATGCTCCATGTTATTGTATTATACAGGCTGTCGCACTGGCTTGTCACATCTATTTCCGGAGGACAGGGAGGTTCATTGTCAATCGGGGTGGTACAGGCTATCTCCGAAAGGTTTATAAGGTTCTTGGGCATCTTTTCGTCCGAGTAATCGCCCTTTGACCTTACATAATAACAATAATCCTCGCCGTTTACCAGGCCGTTATCAATAAAAGTCAGCTGATTGGTGGTGCCAACCGAATCATATTTCATTGTGGCTTCATTAAGCCTGAAGAAATCATATCTGGTATTTATCCAGGGAACATTCCTGTTGATCACGAACCTGGCTTTTCTGTCACCCGGGCTCACAGTAAGGAAGAGTGAAGATGCAATTCCGGGTTCACCAATAAGAAAGTTATATCCAGGAGTTCTGTTATAAAGCTCAATCCTGTATATGTAACCTGATGTTTGTGTATCAAGCGTATCAACAAACACGGTATCATTCAGATCTGCAGTCGGAATGGAATCAATCAGAGAATATGCATTTGATGAGATTCCATCTGCACGGTAGATGTAATATTCAAATGGCCCGGAAGCATTGGGAATCGTATCAAGCCGGTCAGGTTTTTTCCATGCAACATAAATGGTTCCGTTGGCAGGATCTGTTTTTGTTACACTTACATTAGTTATTACCGGCACCCCTGAAACCAGAGTCGATGAGATCTCATTTGATGATTTGCTTTCAGTTCCGTTGTTATAGACAGCTACAATCCTATAGGTATATTCCTTACCAAACTGAAGGCCCTGCCCGTTGTCGGAATCCGTATATTTTACTGTATTGCTTCCGCTGATATATCCTACTTTAACAAAGCCCGTTGATGAAGGAATTCCTGCAGTGCAGGAATCAGGAACAAAAGTAGTTGCACCATCCCTTCTGTAAATGTTGAAACCGGAAATTGCATCTGTTCCGTAAGGCTGCCAGGAGAGTCTGATAAATTTACCTTCCGGCACTGCATTTATCAACTCCGGTGATGGTCCAAGAACTTTAATTGTCATGTTGTCAATATCGGAAAGCATAAGCTCATCGTTATTGTCATCCGATTTAAAGATCACATTATATGGTTGTCCTCTTACTGCTTCATAACATGGCACCCACCAGAATCTTGAACGTGATATTCCGGGAAATGAATCAATGCCTGTAAAATGAGCAGAGCACGATTTGAGACTAAAAACTCCAGAAGTTGCTTTAAGAGAAATATCGTCATTATTCCGGTCTGTAGCAGAAAAGACAAAATCGATAGTATCGCCTGCTTCTATGCACCAGTTTTTAAGTGTATCATTCACAGGGGGTTTATTATTTGTGATGAATACTTCGATTTGCATATCCCTGACCACCACCCCTATCTTCTTGCCGTTTCTCCATTCCTGGATCTCCATTGCAACATTGTATTTTCCTGTATCCGCCGGGGTCTTCCAGATCAGGTCGCCTGAAATTGAATCAACGCGGATATAGTGAGTTGCAGGCGGCAGGGTGTAGTTTTCAATTGGCTTTCCGTCTTCACGGGTGCATACTGTCAGCTTATAAGAGAGGCTGTCGCCGTCGGGATCATAGGCAGCAGGATTGTGGATGAATATGAATCCCAGGGCTGCCTTATCGTACGGAGGATTCAGGAGTACCGGCGTGCTGTTGAACCCCATGTTTGGATTTACTGTGACAATAGTCGATATTGAAAAGACCACATTTACTGAATTCGGGATATTCTCTACGCCTTGATTCCTGTTGGGATCCTGCATTACTACTTTATAAACCCCCGGACCCGGAAATGTATGGTCAATAACATAAATGTTCTTCTGGTAATTATTTGGAAGTTTTGTTTTTACAATCCTTGGTGCGGTTGAGATAGAATTATCGCCCCAGTTGACATCAAGCTTTTCTCTGTCAGCAAGACTCAGGGTATAAGTAAAAGTTGTGACGGTGAACCGATAACTCAGATCCGAAATCTGAACATAGGTTATCTCGCCTGCCCTGTTATGTGTTGCAGAAAGAACCAGGAAATTGAACGCTAAAAGTGCAAGTGCAATTGATCTCTTCATTTTATTCTTCAATCCGGGTAATTATTTCAGGCTGAATGTCTCTTCTGTTTTCAAGGGTGTCAGCATTACACCTTCTTCAAAATTATTTATCCTGATTATTGTCATATTTGCCTGATCGGTGTATAAACCGGTCATAATCAGGTTTCTGACAGTAATCACTTTTGGCTTATTATCCAATCTGTACAGCAGATTCGTACGGATCTCATTATCCTCCTGTTCAATGTTTAATAACTTCCCTTTCAGCTGTTTATTGTCTACAATTATATTAACTTTTTCTTCCAGATAGTTATTCATCAGATCATATGGAAATGTCCCGCTCTTTTGTAATTTTTTTTCTGTAAAGTTCTCCCCTTCTGATAATGAATAATCCTGCAGAAAATCATCATAATACATTCTTACAAAAACCTTAAGTGAATCTGTATTCCGCACATGGTCGATACTTGTCAGGGTAACGTGTACCGGGTGAAAAACGAACCATATCGAAAGTACAAGGGCTTTAAGCATTTCAATCACAGTTCAGGCATTAATAAAGCCACAAAAATCAGACCATTTATCACTCTTCCCTGCTGCTTACACGGCCTTTAAGGTAAAGTACAGTGCCGACTTCAATGAATGAGAAGCCGGAACCGCTGGAAAAGTTACCTGCAAGCACAACTACCAGGTCATCATCTTTAAGGTCATGAGCTTTGACAATATTTTTCAGTGCTATCTGAATGAATTCATCTATTGATTCCCTTCTTTCCTGGTAAGAGGCATATACGCCATATGAAAGAGCCAGCTCTCTCATTGTCCTGGCCGAATAGCACTGGGCAAGGATATGGTTGAATCCTCTGATGGATGCCATATCCCTTATTGTTCGTCCAAGGGTTGTATCGGCAATTATTACTTTTGCATTTATCCTCAGTGAAGTTTCTACCGCCACTTTAGCGAGGTAGGAAGATACTTCGCCGGTCACATTAAGGTACGGAGTATCAAGGTATTTTTCCTTGTTCTTTTCAACCTCGAGTGCAACCTTGGTCATGGTCATTACGGCTTCAACAGGATATTTGCCATTGGCAGTCTCACCACTCAGCATTATGGCATCAGTCTGTGAGTATATTGCGCTTGCAATATCGCTGACTTCGGCCCTTGTAGGTCGGGGATTGGTTATCATAGAGTGAAGCATCTGAGTCGCAACAATGACAGGCTTCCTGCAGTAGATGCACCGCGAAATCATCATCTTCTGGATGGAAGGTATTTTTTCATAAGGGATCTCAATGGCAAGGTCACCCCTGGCAACCATTATCCCGTATACTTCGTCCATTATCTCTGCAATATTCTCAACACCCTCTTCATTTTCGATCTTGGCAATGATCTTTATATCACTTTTATGCTTGTTTATTTCGGTCTGAACATCAATTACATCCTGCCTTGACCTCACAAACGAATGAGCTATGAATTCCACATCATTTTCAGCTGCCATTTTGATAAAGGCCCTGTCCTTATCCGTAAGCGACGGAAGGTGTATCTTAACTCCAGGAACGTTTACGCTTTTTCTTGATCCGATTATCCCGTCATTTAAAGCCTTGCACTTAAGGGTATCGCCCTCTTTCTTCAGTGCTTTCATCTCAATATCCCCGTCATCGATCATCACAACTGAACCCGGAGGCACCTCTTCAGCAAAAGAAATAAGGCTTACAAATATCTCCTTGCCGGATGAAATTTTATCCGGTTTACCTGTCAACCTGAAAATATCTCCTTTCTTCACCTTTATCGGGGCTTCACAGACAGTTGTACGGATCTCAGGCCCTTTGGTATCAAGAATGATCGCTATTTTATCTGAAACCTCACGGGCATTATTAATGATCTTAAGGGCTCCTTCAGTAGTCAGATGTGCTGAGTTGATCCTGATGAGGTCCATCCCGGCATTATACAAATCCCTTATAAATTCAGGCTCACAGTTCTTATCAGAGAGAGTGGCAACAATTTTTGTTCTTTTCCTGTTCATCCTTATTTAAGTGTATGTTTTACAATTAAAGCTTCAACTGCCAGCCTGTAGCTGTCAAGCCCGAAACCGGAAATGGAACCGGCACAACTGCGGGCAATAAGGCTGGTATGACGGAAATCTTCCCGAGCTGCAATGTTTGTAATATGAACCTCAATAACAGGTGTCCTGACCGATGCAATGGCATCAGCAATAGCGACAGATGTATGAGTGTAGCCTCCGGCGTTGAGAATTATGCCATCGCATGAAAAGCCTTTTGCCTGAATTTCATTTATCAGCTCTCCTTCAACATTTGACTGATAATAATCAAAAACGATTTCCGGATATTTTGCCTTTAACGAAGTAAAATAATCTTCAAAAGACCGGTTGCCATATTTATCAGGTTCTCTTTTTCCCAGAAGATTAAGATTTGGGCCATTTATAATACTGATTTTCATTTCCGTTAGTTTAGTATTTTCCCTGCCCGGCAAAAATAGCTAAAAAATCAATGATGGGATGCTTCCTTTGTGTTACTTTGTGTAACCTTAGTGTCCCTTTGTAGTAAGAGAATATTTAACCACAAAGAACACAAAGTGCACACGAAGGTATACAAAGAAGAATATTTGAAAAGTTATGAGTTTCACTTGGAAGCAGGCAATCAAGGATTTTGAAACGTATCTCAGGCTTGAGAAATCACTATCGGAGAATAGTATCGAAGCTTATACCGGTGATGTCCTAAAACTGGAGTCATTCTTCAGTGAAAAAGGAACTGATAAAGCACCAGCAGATGTAACTTATCCCGATCTGAAGGATTTCCTAACCTGGTTTGCCTTTGATAATCAGAATGCCAGGACACAATCAAGAGTACTCAGCGGGATAAGAGCTTTTTTCAGGTTTCTGCTTATTGAAGAGGAAATTGAGGAGAATCCGGCATCCCTTATTGAATCTCCAAAGATCGGGCTGAAACTTCCTGAAGTTCTGTCAGTTAATGAGATTGACAGGTTGATAGGATGCATTGATCTCAGTAAACAGGAGGGACACAGGAACAAGGCTATCATTGAAACGCTCTATGGCTGCGGATTAAGGGTATCGGAACTCGTAAACCTCCGCCTTACAGATATTCATCGTGGAGAAGGGTTTGTAATGGTAACCGGCAAGGGAAATAAGCAGAGACTCGTTCCTGTCGGCAGAAAGACTCTCAGGGAAATTGATATTTATATGCCAGACAGGGAAGGACTCCCTGGGATCTATGATAAAAATATCCTTTTCCTTAATCGTAGAGGCAGAAAACTTACCAGGTCAATGATCTTTACAATTATAAAAGATCTGGCCGCAAAGGCAGGTATCAGGAAGAAGATAAGCCCACATACCTTCAGGCATTCTTTTGCAACCCACCTGATTGAAGGAGGCGCCGATCTGAGGGCAGTTCAGGAGATGCTTGGACACGAGTCAATACTTACCACAGAGATCTATACTCATATCGACAGGAGCTTTTTAAGGGATACCCTGATATTATTTCATCCGCGTGCCTGAAAATGTGGTTTCTGAAATTAAATTTTTAATATTACCTTTGCGATTCATTTCGAAAACAAATATTAATCAATAAAACCCGTATAACTATGTCAAAACTTAAAAGAGTTTACTCCTTTGGAAAAAGAACTGCAGAGGGTAAAGCTGATATGAAGAACCTTCTCGGAGGTAAAGGTGCAAACCTTGCAGAAATGTGTCTGTTAGGACTTCCTGTACCAGCAGGTTTCACAATTACCACCGAAGCCTGTACAGAGTATTATGAGAACAACTGTTCTCTTGATCCCGACCTGATGCCTGAAGTCTGGGCCGCGATGAAGCTTACTGAAGAAACAATGAACATGAAGTACGGAGATCCTGCAAATGCACTGCTGGTTTCCTGTCGTTCGGGCGCACGTAAATCAATGCCCGGCATGATGGATACCGTTCTTAACATAGGTCTCTGTTCATCCACAATTCCCGGGTTTCTAAAAAAGACCAATAACCCAAGGTTTGTATGGGATTCATACCGTCGTCTGATCATGATGTATGCTGATGTGGTTATGGAAAAAGCTGAAGGTATTGAACTTGGAGAAGGCAGAGGTATCCGTAAGCAGCTCGATGAAATGCTTGATGCATTCAAACATAAGAAAGGTTATAAATCTGATACTGAGATCACAGCTGATGAGCTTAAACTTCTCTCAGAAGAATTCAAAAAGAAGGTAAAAGATGTCCTCGGAACCCCGTTCCCTGATGATGCAAAGGCACAGCTTGAAGGCGGAATCAAGGCCGTTTTCAAGAGCTGGAACGGAAAGAAAGCCGTTTCGTACCGCCGTATTGAAGGTATTCCTGACGATTGGGGAACAGCTGTCAACGTTCAGGCTATGGTATTCGGAAACATGGGTGACACATCTGCCACAGGTGTTGCATTCACACGAAATCCGGCCACAGGTGAGAACCTGTTTTATGGAGAATGGCTTGTAAATGCACAGGGAGAAGATGTTGTGGCAGGGATCCGCACTCCCAGCCCTCTCAACGATGAAACAAAGAACGAGCAGAACAAGCACCTGCCAAGCATGCAGGAAGCTATGCCAAAAACATATAAGGAACTGTGTGACATCCGCGACATTCTGGAGAAATCTTTCCACGATATGCTTGATATTGAGTTCACTATTCAGGAGAATGTACTTTATATGCTTCAGTGCCGCGCCGGGAAGAGAACAGGTACCGCTGCGCTTAACATGGCAATGGATATGCTTGATGAAAAACTTATTGATGAAAAAACAGCTGTATTAAGGGTTGATCCTGCTCAGCTTGATGAGCTCCTTCACCCTATCTGTAATCCGGATGCTGAAAAGAAAGTCAAGCCCATTGTTAAGGGTTTGCCTGCAGGTCCCGGAGCAGCAGTCGGAAAAGTTGTTTTTACAGCTGAGGATGCTGTAGCATGGTTCCGTAAAGGAGAAAAAGTGATCCTTATGCGTGAAGAAACCAATCCTGAAGATGTTGAAGGAATGCGCGCTGCTGTAGGTATTCTTACAGCCAGGGGCGGTATGACATCACACGCTGCACTCGTTGCACGCGGTTGGGGAAAATGCTGTATAGTAGGCGCAGGTGGACTTCATGTAGAAGCAGCTTCAAAAACTGCAAAGATCCACGGTTCGTCAGTTGTAATAAAAGAAGGTGATATTCTGACTCTTAACGGAACAAAAGGAAATGTTTATACCGGAGCTATTGCTCTTATGGATGCAACTGAAAATCCAAGATTCCAGGAGTTCATGAAGATAGTTGATAAACATCGTAAAATGGGCGTCCGTACAAACGCCGACACGCCTGCTGACGCTAAAATAGCACGCGATTTCGGAGCTGAAGGCATTGGACTTTTCCGTACAGAGCATATGTTCTATGGAAAAGGTTCAGAACAGCCTCTGTTCCTCCTTCGTAAAATGATCCTCAGCGCAAATGAGACCGAAAGGCGCAAGGCACTCGACGAACTGTCCGGCTATGTCAAGAAGGACATGAAGGCTACACTGGAGGCAATGAACGAACTTCCGGTAACATTCAGGCTTATAGACCCTCCTCTTCATGAATTCGTGCCCCAGAGTCCTGATAAGCAGGAAGAGCTGGCAAAAGCACTAGGGATAAAGAAAGAAGATGTTGAAAAGCGCGGAGAAGCTTTGCATGAATCCAACCCGATGATGGGCCACCGCGGTGTCCGTCTTGGCATCACCTATCCTGAAGTTACGGAAATGACGGTAAGGGCAATGTTTGAAGCTACAATGGAACTTATTAAAGAAGGTAAAAAACCTCATCCTGAGTTAATGGTTCCCGTTACATGTGATGTTTCAGAACTCGATGTTACAAAGAAAGTTGTCGACAAGATCTATAACGAAGTTTGCAAAAAATTCGGAGTCAGCAAGATAGATTATAAATATGGTACAATGATTGAGATCCCACGTGCTGCACTTCTTTCCGACCGCATGGCAAAGACCGCAGAGTTTTTCTCATTTGGGACCAACGACCTCTCACAGATGACATTTGGCTTCAGCCGTGATGATATCGGAGGATTCATGAATGATTATCTTGATCAGAAGATGCTGGCTGCTGATCCGTTCCAGACTATTGACCAGGAAGGTGTAGGACAGCTGATAATAATGTCGGTCCAGAAAGGAAGGGCTACCAGGCCTGACCTGAAAGTTGGTATTTGCGGTGAACAGGGAGGCGATCCGGCTTCAGTTGAATTCTGCTTCAAAACAGGACTCACATACGTGAGCTGCTCACCTTTCAGGGTGCCGATAGCAAGACTGGCCGCAGCACAGGCTTCAATCAAATACGGAAAGTAATTTCCTGTAAATAATAACAGAAAGGCTGTCCCCGGTCCCGGGAACAGCCTTTTTTCTTTGCATGGCTGCAAAATAACCTGACTTCGTAGTAAGAAACTACTTTTTGAATCATATATAAGACCGTTACATTTAACTTAACCCTATATCAAAAAGAGTATTTTTCTACAAAATATTAACTTGAAAACATGCGCATTAATATTTTAATTACTTTGCAAAGCTTAACAATTCAAACAATAAGCAACCATGATGGCACCTGAAGATTTATCCGTATACGGCATACACGATGTTGCCGAAATAGTTTACAATCCTGATTATAACACTCTTTTTGCAGAAGAGACAAAGCCAGGCCTGGATAAGCTTGAAAGAGGCTTTATTACCAGGACAGGTGCTGTATCGGTCGATACGGGGATCTTTACAGGACGCTCGCCCAGGGATAAATATATAGTTCTTGATGACAAGACCAGGGATACAGTCTGGTGGAAGTCGGAAAAGGCGAAAGTATCTGATAATAAACCCATCTCCCATGAGATATGGCAGCATTGTAAAGATATTGCAGCCCGTCAGCTTTCCAGGAAAAGACTCTTTACTGTTGATTGCTTCAGCGGAACAAATGAAAATACAAGATTGAGAGTCAGATTCATTATGGAAGTTGCCTGGCAGTCGCATTTTGTAAAGAATATGTTCATCAGGCCTACTCCTGAGGAGTTGAAGAAATTCAAACCTGATTTCGTTGTGCTGATGGCCTCAAAGGCAGTTAATCCTGACTGGAAGGAACAGGGACTCAACTCAGAGAATTTTATCTTTTTTAATCTCTCGGAAAATATGGCTGTTATAGGCGGCACGTGGTACGGAGGAGAAATGAAAAAAGGTATTTTCTCGATTATGAATTACTACCTGCCTCTCAGGGGAATTGCATCAATGCACTGTTCTGCGAATGTAGGGAACAAAGGTGATGTAGCAATCTTCTTCGGACTCTCAGGAACAGGCAAGACAACCCTTTCGACTGACCCTAACAGGGCTCTTGTCGGCGATGACTAGCATGGATGGGATGATGACGGCATATTTAATTTTGAAGGCGGCTGCTATGCAAAATGCATCAAGCTGAGCAGGAAGAACGAACCTGACATTTACAGTGCCATAAGGAGAGACGCCCTTCTTGAAAACCTTGTAGTTCTTCCTGATGGCACAATAGATTTCAATGATGATTCAAAAACAGAAAACACAAGAGTATCTTACCCTATTTACCATATTAATAATATTGTAAAACCTGTGTCGAAAGCAGGACATGCAACCAAGGTGATCTTTCTGTCTGCAGATACATTTGGTGTCCTTCCTCCTGTAAGCCGTCTTACTGAGGAGCAGACAAAATATTACTTCCTCAGCGGCTATACTGCCAAGGTTGCCGGGACAGAAAGAGGCATCGTAGAGCCGGTACCTTCATTCTCAGCATGTTTTGGAGCAGCCTTCCTTCTTGTTGATCCGATAATTTATGCAAACGAACTGACAAGGAAAATGAAAATGCATGACGCTGAAGCCTGGCTGATAAATACAGGATGGATAAGAGGCCCTTATGGAACAGGCAACAGGATCGACCTTCCTTCCACACGTCGGATTATTAATGCAATACTTAATGACTCAATCAATGATAGTGATTTCATTAATCTTCCTGTTTTCAATTTAGCCGTCCCTGCAAGTGTCGAAGGAGTCGCCAGCGATATTCTTGATCCCGCAAACGGCTGGGAATCAAGGACAAAATGGCACATAGCTGCTACAGATCTTGCTCTCAAATTCATAAACAACTTCAGTAAGTTTACCACAAATCCCGAAACTGCAAACCTCGTGGAACATGGTCCGGTGATATCATGAACATCATTTACATAATCATTGCAGTAACAAGCGCTTACCTGCTTGGATCAATTCCAACAGCTGTATGGGCCGGCAAGGTCTTTCATGGTATTGATGTAAGAGATCATGGAAGCGGAAACGCAGGTGCAACAAATGTAATAAGGGTGCTCGGATGGAAAACCGGAGTGCCTGTCCTGCTTGTTGATATGGTCAAAGGTTCGCTCGCCGCTCTGCTGCCGGTATTTTTTCACCTTGCCCCTCAGGGAAGCGCATTTCTTACCAACCTTCAGATAATGACCGGATTAGCTGCTATTATCGGCCACATGTACCCGGTTTTTGCAGGATTCAGAGGCGGCAAAGGTGTAGCTACTGCCGGTGGAGTCATCCTGGCAATTCACCCTGCAGTGTCACTTGTATGCCTGGGGATCTTTGCGCTCGTTTTTATCATTACCGGTATTGTCTCAGTATCCTCAATGACAGCTGGAATTGCTTTTCCAATTCTGCTGCTGACATTATTCGATACACCTTCGCTTATATTTAAGATCTTCTCAGTATTTATCGCTGTTGCGCTTCTTTTTTCGCACCGGAAGAATATAAAAAGGCTCTTAACTGGCGAAGAGAAAAGACTCTTTAAGAAAAAAGACAAATAAGTACCGTTGCACCGTTGTACCTTTTAGAATTGTTCCAGGATCTCTATTCTTTTCTGTATCGGGGGATGTGTGGCAAACAATGAACCGACAGAAAATGATTTATTTTTAAGCTCGGCCTGTGGATTCTCAATGAACATCTGGGCTACGTCTTTCCTCTTTACAGCCTCAATTGTAGGATCTATTGAGATTTTTCTCAGGGCTGATGCCAGGGACAATGGATTCCTGGTAAGCTCTGCTGATCCTGCATCTGCCAGGTACTCCCGTTTCCGTGAAAGGGCAAACCTGAAAAGGGATGCAACAAGATAACCTATTGCAGCAAGAACAAGAGCGATCAGAATTGCTGCTCCTCCCCCTCCTTTCTTACCTCCTCGTCCCAGGCCTCCAAACCTTAATGATCTGAACAGCATTTCCGAGAGGAATGCAAAGATCCCGACAAAGACTATTGAGATTATCAGCAATTTCACGTCACGGTTCCTGATATGAGTCAGCTCATGTGCAATTACCGCTTCAAGCTCCCTGTCATCAAGCTTATTAATAATGCCCCGTGAAAGTGATACAGTATATGTCTTGGGATTTATCCCGCTGGCAAAGGCATTCAGTGAATCGTCTTCAATAATGTTCACTTGTGGCATGGCCATGCCGACCGAGATGCAAAGGTTCTCTACAAGGTTATAGACTCTTTTATTCTCGCTGCGTTCAAGAGGTTTGGAGTCAGTAGCTTTATTGATCATCGTAGTATGCGAGAACCATGCTATTGCAAACCACGCAAATACTCCAATAGTTACCCATGGGATCGTCCTCACGAATTTATTATTGATCACGGGCAAGATATTATAAGCTTCCTGCTCTGCTGAAAAATAATGCGACTGGCTGAGTGAAGTAAAAAAGAAAAATAACCACGTCAGTCCGAAAAAGACGACAGGGAACATCAGTAAGAGCAATACAGAATTTGTATTATTCTTCCTGATCTGGCTCTGTAAACCAAAATATTCCATTAACCTGTTTAGAACTTGATCTGTGGAGGCTGTTCAACAGCTTCGCGCTGGTCGCCAAGCTCAAACATCGGTTCACGTTTGAAATTGAACAATGTGGCGACGATGTTTGAGGGGAACACTTCAGTTGCAACGTTGAGTTCTTTGGTAGCCGAATTGAAGAAACGGCGTGCAGCAGCTATCTTGTTTTCAATATCCGAAATCTCATTCTGCAGATCAAGGAAATTCTGACTTGCCTTTAGATCGGGATAAGCTTCAACTGATACTTTCAGGCCATCAAGTGCACTGGAAAGCCTGGTTTCTGCCTGGATCTTCTCATTGATGGACGTTGCCTTCATTGCATTGGCACGTGCTTCAGTTATCTCGGTCAGTACACCGCGTTCATGTTGCATATAACCTCTTACAGACTCAACAAGCTGCGGAATAAGATCGTGTCTCTGTTTCAGCTGAACATCTACATCAGCAAATGCCTGCTCTCTGTTATTCCTCAGCTTCACAAGCCGGTTATAGAGAGATATTGCCCACATGACAAACAATACGATGAGCCCGAGAATTACTAGTGCTATAATCATTTTATTGCGTTTTGGTTATTGATTTAAATTTTTCAATTTTTCAAAAAATAAAGATATTAAATATTGCTATATTTGGCGACTTTGAAGAATAAATTTAAATTTTAAAGAAATGATTGACGGAAATAAAATGCTTGAGACGATAACCAGCCGCCAGAGCGACCGTCGATACAGCGACAAGCCTGTGAAAAAGGTAAAGCTCGGCAGGATCCTCGAGGCAGGAAGGATGTCTCCTTCTGCATGCAATGCACAACCATGGAAATTTATTGTGGTCACAGATCCGGGACTTATAAAGAAGGTTGCCCAGGCTGCTTCCGCAAAGCTGCTTCATATGAACAGATTTGTTGACCAGGCCCCGGTAATCCTGGTCATCGTCAGGCAAAAACCTAATGTCGTATCAAAGGTCGGCGGAACAATAAAGAATAAGGATTACTCGCTGATTGATATTGGCATTGCATCAGAGAATATATGTTTGCAGGCAAAGGCAGAAGGGATAGGATCGTGCATGATAGGATGGTTTGATGAAGATGGAGTAAGGAAGATACTTGGAATACCCAAAGATAAACGCGTTGAACTTTTAATTACGCTGGGTTATTCACTGAGTAAATACAGAACCAAGAACAGGAAACCACCTGAAGAGGTGATCTCGTATGAAAAGTATTGATATTAGTTTAAGGTTAAGCTTATGCTAAGCGTAGTTTGAAACTACGCTTAGCGGTCTGAGGGATCATTTCAGTTTCTCCAGCGCAGCCTTAATCCTTTTCACTGCCTCAACCAGCAGTTCGTCGGAAGTTGCATAAGAGATCCTTATGCAACTCGGAGCGCCGAAAGCATCCCCTCCAACAACGGCCACATGAGCATTTTCAAGCAGCCAGAGAGCAAGGTCATCTGAAGTTTTGATCTTTTTTATCCCGTCAGATTTTCCCAGGTAATAGCCGATATCGGGCATGACATAAAATGCGCCCTGAGGTATTCTCAGCTTAAATCCTTTCACATCTTTCAGGAGCTTGCAGATCAGGTCCCGGCGCCTCTGGAATGCTTCCTTCATCATCTGCCGCGAGCTATCCTTAATGCTGATAGCTGCCAGGGCAGCTTTTTGTGCAATTGTGCAAACCCCTGAAGTAAACTGTCCCTGAAGCTTATCGCAGGCTTTAACAATCCATAAAGGAGCACCGATATATCCGATCCTCCAACCTGTCATGGCATAGCTTTTTGATACTCCATTGACAGTTATGACCCTGTCATAAATAAAATCAAAGGAGGCCATGCTGACATGCTCTCCCCTGAAAAGGATATGCTCATATATCTCATCTGAAATAATATACAGGCCTTCATGCTTCTGAACGATCCTTGCTATCTCCTCCATCTCTTCCCGAGTATAGACCATTCCTGTAGGATTTGAGGGTGAATTGAAAATTATAAGCCTTGTCTTCCTCGTTATGATTACTTCAAGCTGCTCGGGCTGAACCTTGAAATCATTTTCAAGAGTTGCTTCAACGATAACCGGTTTCCCTCCTGCAAGGATGACCTGATCCAGGTAGCTCACCCAGTACGGAGCAAGAAGAATGACCTCATCACCCGGATTAATTATCGAAAGGATGACATTTATTATGGAATGCTTTCCGCCTGCCGATACAATGACCTGTTCCGGGGAATAGTTGATTCCATTTTCCTCTCTGAATTTCCTTGATATGGCTTCACGAAGGTCGTTATATCCGGATACAGGAGGATATTTCGAAAAGTTCTGGTCAATAGCCTTCTTCGCTGCTTCCTTAATATAATCGGGAGTATTAAAGTCGGGCTCGCCAAGACTCAGACTAATTATGTCCAATCCTTCTGCCTTTAGCTCGCGGCTCTTTTGCGCCATTGCCAGTGTCTGCGAAACTGATAAGGATTTGATTCTTTCAGATAAATGTTCCATGATATTGTAAGTAGTTTATTGGTTAGAGTTCACTGCTTAATGTTAAAAGTACGAAAGAAAAAATTAAGTTTGTATTTTTGTTAATAAATAAGGAAATATGGAACTACTGATGGATATTCTTAAAATAACAATCCCGGCTTTGCTGGTAATGCTGACAGCATTGCTGCTCCTGCGGAACATGATAAAGAATGATCAGGATAAAAGGAAACAGGAGCTTATTCTTCAGAACAGCCGTACTGTGATTCCCATTAAGCTACAGGCTTATGAAAGGATCGTTCTTTTTCTTGAAAGGATATCACTTGAATCGATGCTTGTCAGGGTAAGCTCACCAGGTATGAGCGCCGTACAGCTTCATTCTGCCCTTCTCACAACTATCAGGAGCGAATTTGAGCATAATCTTTCGCAGCAGATATATATGAGTCCTCAGGCATGGGAGGTTGTGAGGAATGCCCGCTCCAACATGATTAAGATCATTAACAATGAAATGGGAAAGATGCCTGAAAAGGCGACCGGTATGGATTTCAGCAGAAGTCTTCTCGAAACCATTATGGGGATGGATAAGGAGCCAACCAGGGCGGCAATAGAATATATTAAAACCGAGGTTGGGAGGATGATATAAAAGGTCTTGCAAGTCGTGCAAGTCATGCAAGTCGTGCAAGTCATGCAAGTCATGCAAGTCGTGCAAGTCGTGCAAGTCTATTAAAACCTGCAGGACTGGTAAGACCTGCAAGACCTGCAAGACAATTAGAGCAGGTCCACGCTTCGTTTGACGAACGTGCTCAGCTCCTCTCCTTTCAGCATGTTATTTGCCAGCAATGCCAGATCAATAATCTGTTTGACCACCTTATTCCCTGAACCATAGGATTCCAGTATCTCTCTCCTTACATTTTCGATATCAGACAGTTCTTTCCTCAGTTTTTCAAGATCATCCTTTTCGAGCTGACTTATCTCCTCTTCTTTCTTTTTCTTATGCTCCTTCTCCATAAAGTCAATCTCTTCCTTCACCCTCTTCCTTTCTGTACCGTTCTCATTCAGCTTTTCTCCTTTTCCGGCTTTAAGGTCATCATAGATCTCCAGGATCAGCTTATGATTCGGATTGACAACGAGGTTGTAACTGTCTGGCAGCTCACCATAAAAGTTCATTCCGCCGCCAATCTGCGACATATCCTTCATCCTCCTCATAAACTCAGACTGGGTAATAAGCACAGGTGCATCGTTTTCGTCAAGTGTCTCAAATACAACATTATAGATCTCCTTAGCTTTTACTTTCACGTTGAAAACACTTTTCAGGTCTTCCTTCTGCTCATCTGATAGTTTAGATTCTTTCACTTCCTCCTTCTGGATCAGCTTGTCGATAACGTCCGAATCGACTCTTACAAACCTTGATTCTTTGAACTTGGTCTCAAGATGATTTATCAGATGTACATCAAGCTGTCCGTCAAGATTGAGAACATTATACCCTTTATTCTTAGCCTTATCAATATAGGCGTACTGATCCGTCTTGTTTGTAGAGTATAAATAGACAATTATCTTGTTTTTGTCTGTCTGCTTCTCCTTGATCAGATTTTCGTATTCCTCGTATGTAAAGAATTTATCATCAGTATTTTTCAAAAGTGCAAATTTTGATGCTTTCTCATAGAATTTCTCCTCTGTTATCATTCCGTAATCGATGAAAAGCTTCAGACTATCCCATTTCTTCTCGAACTCTTCCCTGTTCTTCTTAAAGATCTCATTAAGCCTGTCGGCTACCTTTTTTGTAATGTGAGCTGATATCTTCTTTACGTTTGAATCACTCTGCAGATAACTTCTGGATACATTAAGAGGTATATCTGGAGAATCGAGAACGCCATGAAGAAGAGTAAGAAACTCCGGTACAATGCCTTCAACCGAATCGGTCACAAAGACCTGGTTGCTGTACAGCTGGATCTTGTTCTTCTGGATCTCAATATTGCTTTTGATCTTTGGAAAATAAAGGATACCTGTCAGCTTGAACGGATAATCCACATTCAGATGGATATTAAACAGAGGCTCTTCACCTGCCGGATAAAGCTCCCTGTAAAACTTCTGGTAATCTTCTTCCTTAAGATCAGCCGGCTTAAGCGTCCATGCAGGTTTGGTATTATTTATTATTTTGTCTTTCCCTATGTCGATATATTTTCCATCTTTCCATTCTTTTTCTTTTCCGAATGCAATTTCCACCGGCAGGAACTTGCAGTATTTCTTAAGAAGCTGCTCAATCCTGCTCTCCTCAAGGAACTCCTTGGAATCCTTGTCGATATGCAGTATGACGTCAGTACCTCTCGACTCTCTCTCAGCTTCTTCAATAGAATATTCAGGGCTTCCGTCACAGGTCCATTTGACCGGCTTCGCTCCCTCCTCCCATGACCTGGTAATGACCTCAACCTTATCAGATACCATGAATGAAGAATAAAAGCCCAGACCAAAATGCCCAATAATATTATTTGCCTGTTCCTTGTACTTGTCAAGGAATTCATTGGCGCTTGAAAAGGCTATCTGGTTCAGGTACTTGTCAAGCTCCTGCTCAGTCATACCTATTCCGCTGTCTGTAACCTTTATTGTCTTTTTCTTTTTGTCGACTGCTACCCTTATTGTTAAGTCACCAGGTTCACCCTTGAAATCGCCCGCTGATGCCAGAGCTTTAAGCTTCTGGGTTGCATCCACCGCATTTGATATTAGTTCACGAAGGAAGATCTCATGATCGGAATAAAGAAATTTCTTGATTATGGGGAAAATGTTCTCAGTCGTCACCCCGATTTTTCCGCTTTGCATATTATTCTGGTTTTATAATTGAACATGAATTATCAGCCCGTCACTGGCAAAAGGTGTGCCAGTGAAAATTACTGACAAATAGTCACAAGGCTGAATTTAAAAATACTCCGGAAACCGGAAAAATGCCACGATGATCAGTACTACTGCCAGCACCAGAAATGCCAGCACAACATACAGCGAGAAATTTCTTTTATTCCTGTAGATGGCGATATTGTGCTCACTGAAAAGCTTCTTCACCGTATTATGAATACGGAGGATGGAATTTGCATTTCTGGGAATATATGCATCTATATTGAACCTGACCGTCTTTTTCAGATCATCAATTTTATCCGGGGCCACAAGAAGAATAAGGCCTGTTTTCTGATCCACCTTTTTTATCTCGAGTGTCAGTTCTTCTATTGATTCAAACTGTTCCCTGGCATCCGGGACCCCGATAATAGCCACTTTGCATGAACTGTTCTCTGCCTCTTTCATGAAATATGACAGGAAATCCTGCTTCGCATGGAATGAGATCACCTGGTATCTGGAAGCATCTGTAAATCTTTTTTTTACATCCTCCGTGAAGCTGCGGTGATCATCATAACAGATCAGAAATGTCATTCTTGTTTTGGCCATACGAATCAAAAGTATTAAAGATATTTATTGCTTGTTCTTCACATCAACATTTTTTACAAATCTCCACAATCCTTTTTTAAGGATATATGCGTCAAATGAAAATTCGGCGCCGTAATTTTCCGGATTGTTCTGCTGTCCCCGTGAAATCGGAACAAGGTGATCAAAAATAATTGTTTTCTTATTATGGAACCTCAATGTAACAATACCTTCTGCCGAGTATTCAAGGACCTCTCTTTGTTTTGTTTCATAGTCCCTGAAAAAACACTTTTTACCGAATATTATTCCGCCTTCATCGGTAAAGTTTATTACATCTATTATCTTCCTGGTTAACGATAAACTGCCATAATCAAGGCCAAGCACTATATAATAAATTTCTTTATCGCTCCTGAAAGGCTGAATACCGTAATATAGCGCTCCGTACCATTCTTTTGCTGTATAGGTTTTGTCAGTCCGGGGCGCTTCATCCATATTTGTTCCCTCCAGATGGTAAACAGTGTTCTCCTTTCCCTTTTCACCCTTCCTGATGAAATAGCAGAAATACCTGTTGGTACCGTCGGTCAGGATCAGGTTCCATGTGATGATCTTAATACGTGAATCGGGAGACAGAATCTGTCCCAGGTAGCGCAGATTTTCAAACCGGTGAGTGAATATCACATCGGAAGTGACATAGCTGTCAATAATTAGTTTTATTGAGTCGTTTATTCTGAGGCGTTCAGCATCATTCCTGGTATCCAGTATCCGGGGGAAGAGATCTCCCAGCAGCTCGTCTGAGCCCGGTACCTGTGCCTTGCCTTGTATTGCCGGGATCAGAAGGAGAACAACAATAATTATATATAGTACTTTCTGTTTCATCCATTTGCAGCGTTTCTCATTGCATCATCGAGCAGTAATTTCACCTGCCTGCAGGCTGTAAGTATCTCTTCTTCACTGATAATCAGAGGCGGAGCTATCCTGAAGGCATTATCACAAAAAAGAAAATAGTCAAGAATGATTCCATAAGAAGGAGCGTATTTGATCGCATACTGAACAAAACGGGATTCAGTGAGCCTTATTGCCAGGAGGAGTCCTTCCCCCCTGACCTCTTTTATCAGCGGATGGACAAGTTCCCTTTTAAAGATTGCTGACCTGGTGTTACATTTTGCGACCAGGTTTTCTTCCATTATCACTTTAAGTGATGCAAGACCTGCTGCGCAGCATACCGGATGCCCTCCGAAAGTTGTAATATGTCCAAGTTGCGGATTCGCTATCAGTGATGACATTATCTCTTTTGATGAAATAAATGCACCAAGGGGCATTCCGCCGCCAAGGGCTTTTGCCAGCACAACTATGTCGGGAACAATCCCGAACCTGTCGATGGCGAACATGAATCCTGTCCTTCCGAATCCTGTCTGCGCTTCATCAAAGACAAGCAGCGCGTCGTTTTCGGAACATCTATTCCTTATCTTTTCAAGAAAGCCCTTTACCGGATAAATTACCCCGGCTTCACCCTGAACAGGCTCTATGATCACGCAGGCTGTATCCTTATTAATAGCATCCAGTGATGAAAGATCGTTAAAGCTTATCTGCAGGGTATCAGGCAGCAATGGTCTGAAGGCACCCCGGTACTTTTCACTTCCCTGGATACTGAGGGCTCCATGTGTGCTCCCATGGTAAGCATTATTAAAATAGATTATCCTGCTTTTCCCTGTATATCTCTTGGCAAGTTTCAGTGCACCCTCGACAGCTTCACTTCCTGAATTTACAAAATAGCAGTTATTGAGAGTGGAAGGAAGTATTGAGGACAGTAGTGCAGCATATTCAACCTGGGGGCTCTGTATCATCTCGCCGTAAACCATCAGATGGAGGTAGGAATCTGTTTGCTTTTTTATGGCTTCAGTAACGCGGGGATGCCTGTGACCCGTATTGCTCACTGACACACCGGAGATGAGGTCAATGTATTTTTCTCCTGAAGGGCCATATAAAAAAACACCTTCGGCCCTGGATATCTCGAGCATCAATGGTTCAGCCGAGGTCTGCCCAAGGTAACTGAGGAAGAGTTGACGATTGGTAAGCATGTGAGAAAAGATGTTATCTGGCCATTACATTTATATCATTCAGAAGAGTATCTCTGAACGATTTGCCGACGGGTATGCTTTTCAAAGAATCTCCGACTATAAGATCGAGTGAATTCTCCTTAATTGTCTGGATCATGCTCTTATTGATAATGTATGATCTGTGAACCCTGATGAAGATACCTGAAGGCAGCTGGTTCTCGATAGCTTTCATCGTAAAGTGGATTGTGAATTTATCATCATTGGTTGTCAGGGTAACATAGTTTTCAAGAGCTTCTATATATATAATGTCCTTCAGTTTCAGTTTAACAAGTGATGAGCCCTTCTTTATGAATATTTCCTCGTCGCCTGTATTGGTTACTTCTTTACGCGAAAAGTACCTGATGGATTTGTCGATTGCTTTACAGAATCTCCCATAAGAGACGGGTTTAAGCAGGTAGTCGACAACGTTAAAGTCGAAAGCTTTCACGGCATATTGTTCTGCCGATGATACTATTATTATATTAGGAGGGTTTTCGAGGCTTCCTATAAAGTCGAAGCCATCCATTTCCGGCATCTGGATGTCCAGTATTATCAGGTCAATGTCCTGGCGTTTTGTTAAGATGTTCCTTGCGTCGACGGAATCATTGAAAGTACCTATCAGGTTAAGTGAGGTTGATTTGCTCACATAACCTTCCAGTATCTTACAACTCATCTTATCGTCGTCGACAATAATACAATTCATCAGTCACGATTTAGTCCGGGTTATTAAAATCAAAAATAATAAAAAACTTTCACAAATTTTATCATTCGGATTTTAGTTGAATTTCTTTTAATTTTTTCCGGTTTGTGATGATGGGTATGGATATAAAAAAAGGGGTGATCAAACACCCCTTTAGCAATCTCATTGTTTAAAGATTAAAGACCTTTGTCGAGAGCAGGAGCTGCTTTGAATTTAACAACTTTCTTTGCGGGAACGTTAAGTTTTGCACCGGTACGCGGATTGCGGACCACTCTGGCACTTCTCTTAACTACTTTAAAAGTACCCAGACCAGGAAGCTGGAGCCTCTGGCCTTTTTTCATAGCTTTTCCAACTGAAGTAACGAATGAATTCAGAGCTTTCCCTGCATCTTTAACTGTAAGGGTTGAATCTTTTGCAATAGCAGCAACTAAATCTTTCTTTGTCATAATTAATAAAAATTAAAGGTTAGACCATTTTAATTATTAAATACAAATTTATTCCATTTTAATTCATATGCAAATTTATTTTGTCGTTTTTCCACAAATAGTGGGGTTTTTAGGTTAAAATACTCATTTTTTTGGACGAAAGTTAAAAATATGGTTAATGTCGCACTTTCGCAACAGTCGGCAGTTTGAGCACAAAACCAAGTCAATTTTTGTTTACATCCTGTTAATAATGTTTATATAACCCTGATTTTCAAACTTTTACTCAATATTAAAAAAAATAAAATTCTATAAAATTAAAAATACATTATATTTGCGGCGAAAATAATCCTCCTTTACCAAGGCTTCGGAGGATGAAAGGAGAAATGGCAGAGCGGTCGAATGCGGCGGTCTTGAAAACCGTTATGCTGTATCCACGGCATCGGGGGTTCGAATCCCTCTTTCTCCGCCAAAGTCATCAGGCCAGTCCCGTAGCTTTCGCTGCGGGATTTTTGTTTTATGAAAAGACCGAACCATGCATGCATGGGTGAGGGCTTTGAATAAAACAAAAACCGCTCGCAGAGCGGACTGGTCTGATGCCTTTGAAGCCTCCCCGTGAGGGATCATGAGCGAAGCGAATAATCCCGACCCAAAGGGTCATTTAAGCTCTGCTGGTTCTCCGGAATGGGATCATGAAATAATCCCTCTACTTATTACCATGTACTCACCTCCAATAAGAAAAGTCCGCTCTCCGTCGGACTTTTCACTTTATTGCTTTCGCTGATTATTGTATATTTCAATCCTTCAGACAGCGGATCGACATACCGGCACCCTGCATCATTGTCTGAACAAAGATTTCGGCACTGTTGTAGTATACACTTGTATATGTCGGATCAGATGCTACTCGTGTTGAGGTCCACATGTTACAATTCTCCCCAATTCCTGAGAAAAATCCCATATAATCGCGCAATCCACCTGGCAGACCTGCAAAACCAAAATCAGTGTTTTCTGCACCGGTATTTGGATCGAGCCAGTGTGTAGTGCCTGTTTCCTTAAAGGAACCACCTGCTACCAGTGGTCCTCCTAACCATGCAATAACAGTTGAAAGCTCTGCTTCTGATGGAACATGGTACCCGGCAGGACAAAGAGAGCCTGTATTGACTGTTGCCCAGTTATATAGCAATCCATAGTCAGCATATGTAACAGCGTCATTGTTATACCATGCGTATCCTGGTGTTGAAAGCGACATCCAGATAGCTTGGTCAGTTACATTGTCAATAGGAGTACCATCATTCAGATGCGTAACCTTCAGGTTCTGAAGTAACCAGATCTGGGTTCCGGCAATACTAGCAATATACCAGTTACCGTCAATGTCAAAAACCACACCAACGGTTGTAACTGTAATTTCATTGCCGTAACCTGTTCCATTTTCATTAATAGCATAAGCCCTGACATAATAAGTAGTGAGTTCAGTTAATTCTGACATCGTACTTGTAAACTGCCCTGTCAGGGTTCCGTCAGTTGTTTTTGTGGTCAAGTCAATGGTTGGGCCCGGAGAAGTGCTCCATACTATCCCGCTGGTGATAACAGGTTTGCCTCCGTTGCTTATAATTTCGCCCGTTACCATGGCTGAAGTGTCAGTTTCATTAAAATATTCTATCGTTACAACTTCAGGAACAATCGAATTAACCTCTCCTGTATAACTGATATCACCGGTAACAGTCAAATTATTCTGTACGTTCAATACTCCGCCTATTCCAACAGTATCTGTACTGGCTGTCATAAGTGATGTCAATGTATTATCAAGTTTGATTCCGATTATATTGAATGTGGAGGAGATTCCTGAACCGGACTCCCTTACATAGAATCTTGTACTGTCAGGATGTATCAGCATATATCCGCCCGGCAAGCTTTTTGAGTTACCGAAACCGCCTATTGCAAAGCCACCCTTTGTTCCTTTTGTTTCATCGTTCAGGTATACTCTTGTACTATCACGTGTTACACGAAGGTATTCTTCAGGTATAGGCTTAGAACTGCTGAATCCACCTATCGCAAATCCTCCTTTTGCACCTTTCCCTGTTTCAGTGTCAATATATACCCTTACACTGTCAGGATTGACAACAAAGAGATCCCGGGATGGAGTTTTTGCCGAACCGAATCCGCCTATAGCAAATCCTCCTTTTGCTCCTTTTGCACCATCATCAACATATATTCTCACTCCTTCATTATATACTGCAAAAACAGTCTGCCCTTCTTTATTCTTTACCTCAAACAATGCTTCCTCCATATCGCTGGTTTCTCCCGTGACCGCCAGTTTCTTTACACTGCCGGTAAGATCATCCGCTACCATAGCATAAGGCACTGTCCACAGTTTTGCTGATCCCATGCTCCTCCATGAACCCTGGTAGTTAACCTGAATTTTAATGAATAGCGGAGGGATTGTCCAGTCAACTTCATTGAAGGCTGATGCTGAACCGGATTGTTTTGTTCCCGTACCGATGACAAGGCTGAATACGCCACTTGCATTTGTCTTAACTGTTGAATGAAGCTCTTCCCATACAACAACAGGCGTTATTGTATCAGAAAGAATAGCTGCTTTAACCTGTATAGTGGTATTCGCTATCGGCGCTCCAGTACTGGTATGTGCGACTGCCTGATAGTTAAAACCCTGTGGCACCTGTGCCAGAGTCAGGATACATAATCCTGAACTAGCTAAAACAAGAATTACTTTTCTCATTTGAGTATCTGGTTTCTCATTTATTGTCCTGGACACAACGGATAGAATAGCCGTTTGACTGTTCATATGACGAAAGTGTCACATAACTGTTAGCGTAATTTAAACTGTAAGCATATGATCCTTCAGACAAAGTTGAAGACCACCAGTAAACAGAATTACCTATGTCTGTAAAAATCAAGCCATAAGAGTCGCGGAAGCCTCCGGGCATGCCGCTGAATCCGCTTGAATTGTTTGCTGTCGGAGTATTACCTACGTTACTTGCAGCAGTTAAGTCCGGATTCCATCCGATTCTTGAAGCCATTGATTTGGCTATTTCAGTCCCGCTGCCTCCGTATCCGTAACCATTGTCTTCCAGATACAGAAGTAATTCATCCCATTCAGCATTATTCGGAAGATGATAACCCGTGGGACATATATTACGTGTGTCGGTTGCGGCGTACCATGTATATAGCCTTCCATATGCAGCTGCATACCCTTCAATGCCTGAATAAGGCCACTGGTATTTTGGTTCGGTCAGAAAGTAAATAGTATCCCCGGGAAGAGTTGTTGTACCAATTAAGTTACCATTACTATATCTTGTTGTCCTGAGATTTTCAGCCATCCATACCTGGTTTCCCAGAATAACCGTTGGATAAGTATTCCCATCACCATCAACAGCTGCTTTAGCTATAGGTTTTACATTTCCCCCCAAATTTATATTGCCTTCCACGATAAGATCGTTCTGCAGGGTCAGGACTCCTTGTATATCAACAGTATCTGCATTTGCAGAAAGCAATGATTTCCGACTCAGGCTTTGATTGAACCCGATAATGTCGAATGTGCTTGACGATGTGGGAGACAGTTTTCTCACATAAAACCTGGAACTGTCAGGATTAATAAAGAAAAAATTATCTGCCTCCGCTTTGTTACTGCCATAGCCTCCAATTGCAAAGCCTCCTTTGTTTCCTTTTACTCCCGGATCAACCAGGTATACTCTTGTACTGTCACGCGTTACGCGAAGATATTCTTCAGGAGAAGATTTAGAAGTACCGAATCCGCCTACTGCAAATCCTCCTTTTACGCCCTTTCCCGTACCGGCATCAATATAAGCCCTGATACTGTCTGCACTGACAATAAACAGGTCCTGAGACAAGCCTTTTGAAGTACCAAATCCGCCTACTGCAAATCCTCCCTTGGCTCCCTTTGCAGGATCTGTTTCAATATAAGCTCTTATACTGTCAGCACTGACATACAGAAGGTTCTGTGACGGGGTTTTTGATGTTCCGAATCCACCAACTGCAAATCCTCCTTTTGCTCCCTTAGCTCCATCATCAACGTATATCCTGACTCCTTCATTATATACTGCAAAAACTGTTTGTCCCTCTTTATTTTTTACCTCAAACAATGCCTCCTCCATATCGCTTGTCTCTCCTGTGACTGCCAGCTTTTTAACGCTGCCGCTCAGATCATCAGCAACCATTGCATAAGGCACTGACCATAATCTTGAAATACCCATATTCTTCCAGGCATTCTGGTAATATAATTGAATTTTAAGGTACAATGCCGTTTTACCCCAGTCAATATCGCCGAATGCTGAAGCTGAACCGGATTGTCTTGTTCCTGTACCGATGACAAGGCCGAAAATACCACTAGCATTTGTTTTAACCGTTGAATGGAGCTCCTCCCATACAATTACAGGCGTTATTGTATCGGAGAGAATAGCTGCTTTAACCTGGATTGTGGTATTCGCAATCGGCGCTCCGGTACTTGTATGTCCAACAGCCTGATAATTAATACCCTGTGGTATCTGGGCATTGGAGTCAAAGAAAAAGGGAAAAGTAAAAAGTAAAAAGAAAAAAATTAAGGGAAGAAATGACTTTTTCATAGGTTCATATAATTAATTGTCAATGACCGACTTAAGCTAAAAACAGAATTTGTATTACCCCGTATTTATTGTATTCCTAATTTACACCATATACCTGATAATCACAAAAAAATTTAAAAGCAAAGCCCCTCTCTCAGGGAGAGAAGGGCTTCAATAATTTATAATACTATATATGACTATTCAGCCAGACGCACTTAATCCTTCATGCACCTGACAGACAGACCGCTCCTGTCACTTGTCATCATTATCATTAATTCACCATACATGGAGTACATACTTACAGATGTAGGATCTGTCGATATCCTTGTTGAAGTCCAGAAATTACCAGAGTCTCCCACACCGGCGAAGGGGCCCATGAAACTACGCAAACCCCCGGGGAGAGCTGTAAAACCGAACTCATCCGTTGCATTCCCATTCGGCAGGAGCCAGTGTGTAGTTCCGGTCTCTTTCAGCTTTCCTCCGGCAACGAAGTTCCCGCCCAGGAACGTCGTTAAAGTTGTCCACTCTGGTTCTGAAGGAACATGCCAGCCTGTCGGACAAAGCAGTCCTGTATTGACAGTAGTCCAGTTATAAAGTATTCCATAATCGGCATATGTTACAGCGTCACTGTTATACCAGGCGTATCCTGATGTCAAAAGATTCACCCAGGTCGCACTGTCTGCTGCATGAGTAATTACAGTTCCATCATTTAACCTGGTAGTCTTAAGGTTAGATGCCATCCATGTTTGTGTTCCTATAACTACCATATTATAGACATTCCCGTCATAGTCAATTACTGTAGTCCCCTGCATAGGTGTTGTAAACGTCATTTCTGCACCATAACCCGTACCATTGGCGTTTGTAGCATAAGCCCTGACATAATAAGTTGTGGATTCAGTTAATCCTGTTATCGTGCTTGTATATTGCCCCATTGAAGTTCCGTCAGTTGTTTTTGTGACTAAGTCAACTGTTGGCTTTGCAGAGGTGCTCCAGACAACTCCGCTTGCGATAACAGCTGCACCTCCGTTGCTTGTTATATCACACATGACCATGGCCGAGATATCTGTTATGTTAAATGGTTCGAATGTATTGAGTACCGGAACAACAAGAGTTACAGTTCCTGTATAACCAATATTTCCTGAAACATTCAAATTGTTTTGTACGTTCAGTACTCCTCCTATTCCGACCGTGTCTGTATTGGCGGTCATTAGTAAAGTCTGAGACTGATCCAGGTTAATTCCTATAATGTCGAATGTAGATGAGGTTCCCGGAATAATCTCGCGCACGTAAAACCTTGTACTATCAGGATTGATAAGCATATAATTATCAGATGATCCTTTGGAGGTGCCAAATCCGCCAACGGCAAAACCTCCCTTGGCTCCCTTGGTCCCTGTATTGTTTATATAGATCCTTGTACTATCACGTGTTATGCGAAGGTATTCCTCAACAGTCGATTTGGTAGTACCAAATCCGCCTACTGCAAATCCACCCTTAGCACCCTTTCCCGTATTTGTGTCTATATAAGCCCTGATACTATCTGCATTAACAACAAGCAGATTCTGCGCAGTACCTTTTAAAGTGCCGAATCCGCCTACTGCAAATCCTCCCTTTGCTCCCTTTTCCGGATCAATATTGACATAAGCCCTTATGCTGTCAGGACCAACAAAAAGAAGGTCCTGCGAAGAAGCTTTTGTAGTTCCGAATCCGCCTACTGCAAACCCTCCCTTTGCCCCTTTTACAGGTTCATTGCTGACATAAGCCCTTATACTGTCCGGATCAACATAGAGCAGATTCTGTGAAGGAGCTTTTGAAGTTCCGAATCCGCCTACCGCAAATCCTCCTTTGGCTCCCTTGGCACCATCATCAACATAAATTCTTTATGGCTGCAATATTGTCTGAATTCTTCTTCGCCTGTGCATCAAGCTTGTTATCAGCATCCTTAAGGCTGGAGGCAGAAGCAATGTAGTTTGCCGATGCATTCGCTGAATAGCTTCCATTATTATTCAGGCCGGCGCCTGTTTCTGTTGCATCAATTTCAGTCTGTAAAACTGTCTCTGTCGCATCAATTTCAGCTCGTAAAACTGTCTCTGTCGCATCAATTTCAGTCTGCAAATCTGTCAGATCTACCTTATTTCCTGAATACATTGCATAAGGTACTGACCATAGTTTTGATGTTCCCATATACTTCCAGGCACTCTGATAAAATATCTGAATTTTAAGGTATAATGGCGTCATGCTCCAGTCAATAGTATTGAATGCAGACGCTGATCCGGATTGTTTTGTTCCTGTACCGATTACAAGGTTAAATACACCACTTGCATTTGTTCTGACAGTTGAATGAAGCTCTTCCCACACAATAACAGGTGTTAAAGTATCAGAAAGGATAGCTGCTTTAACCTGTATATTGGTATTAGGTACCGTGGATCCCGAGCTGTTATATACAACAGCCTGGTAATTAATACCCTGTGGCACCTGGGAAAAAGCCAGCATGCACACAGCTGACAAAAATGTAAGAAGGATTGTTTTTCTCATATGCTTGTCGAATTTTACTAATATTTACAGATTCATTTTCGTTGTAAATCTATAAAACAAAAATCATTTTACCTTGTACTTTTTCAGTGAAATGCTATAAATGAAATTTAAAGTTATAGAGACGATCATTCTAAAACTGAATTGACCGGTTGCCGGCAACCAGTCACCGGTATCTCCGGGTGTTCATCAGATTTATCGTTTTATTTTCAGCAAAGAGATGTAAATTTGCTATTTGCATTAAACCACTTAATAAGATGACAAACAATACCAGTGACAACTCAATTATAATTATCGGAGCCGGATTTGCCGGACTCGGAGCAGGGATATATGCACTGATGAACGGCTACAAAGCTGAGATCTTCGAGATGCACGACAAACCCGGAGGGCTGTGCACATCATGGAAACGGAAAGGATACACCTTTGACGGATGTATCCACTGGCTGGTAGGCTCAAATCCTCAAAGCCCCATGAACCAGTATTGGGAAGAGGTCGGCATAGCACAGGGAAGCCGGATCATTGATATTGATGAATATATGCGTTTCGAGGCTGCTGACGGCAGAACACTGATCTTCTATTCCAATGTTGACAAGCTGGAGAAGGAACTGCTTGAATTCTCACCATCCGACAAGGAACCGATCAGTGAGTTCATTGACGGAATAAGAATGTGCCTGTCTCTTGAAGCTCCTTCAAAAAAAGTTTCTCTCCCGGTACGCATATTCAGGTATATTGGTTTGGGACTCAGCTTCGCCATCAATGGCGGGAAAATGCAGAAGTGGATGAAGATATCTGCAGCAGAATTTTCAGGCCGCTTCAAGGATCCCCTTTTGAGAGATGCACTTAAAGAGATGTGGATGCCTGAATTCTCAATAATGTTCATGTTCTTCACATTTGCATATCTTCATAAAAAGAATGCAGGTTACCCCCTTGGAGGTTCAACACCAATGTCGGAAGCTCTTGAAAGACGGTATATAAAGCTCGGCGGAACAATTAATTACCGACAAAGAGTTGAGAAGATCATCGTGGAAGACAACAAGGCTGTAGGTGTAAGGCTCATTGACGGGACAGAGCACAGGGCAGGCAGGGTCGTTTCTGCTGCCGATGGATTCAGCACCATTTTTAATATGCTCGATGGCAAATATGCTGATGACAAAATCCGTGAGCCATATGAGAAGTGGCCGATATTCCAGCCGCTTGTCTTCGCAGGCATAGGCGTAAACCGCTCTTTTGCCGATGAACCGCTTTCCGTTTCAGGATTCAGCTACCCGCTCAGCAGTCCTGTTGAAATAGGCGACAGAGTGCGTAACAGGCTATGGATACATATTTATAACCATGATCCTTCAATGGCGCCTGAAGGCAAGACCAGCATTATAATCATGATGGAATCAAGATATGATTACTGGGAAAAGCTGGCAGAGAATGAATCAGCATATAAAGCAAAAAAAGAGGAGATCGCACTTATCCTTGTGGAACAGCTTGATAAAAGGTTCCCGGGAATTGCATCACAGGTCGAAGTCGTTGATGTAGCGACGCCCATGACATTTAAGCGATATACCGGCAACTGGCAGGGAAGCTTTGAAGGCTGGCTTATCACTCCGGCAAATTCATATGTAGTAATGAAGCCTATGTCACAGATGCTTCCGGGGCTCAGCAATTTCTTCATGTGCGGACAGTGGGTGGAACCGGGAGGAGGACTGCCTACGGGAATCATGTCGGGACGGAGACTTGTAAAGAAGCTCTGTAAGGAAGATCACAGGAAGTTCAGAACTACTATTGAATAATGTTCAGCGTTTGAACGATCGAACGATCGAACGATCGAACGATCATACATTTAAACACTTAATCCGGCTTACCTTATTCCAAAATCTTCTTCAATTTCTTCATATCTTCTGCCCTCAAGTACTGGTAGAAGTGTTTTCCTTTCGTCGGAGAAGAGGGGCGTGCCGCTGGAGATATGACTGCCGCCTGCTTTTATCCAGAGCCAGCCGTCGGTCAGCCTGGTTACAGCATCACCCGAGGAATTCAATAGCTCCATCTCCTTATTGATACGATCCAGGTATCTGTCAATCAAATCAATATATAATCCTTGCAAAGCTCTATATGATTCCCTGAAGGGAGTGTACGATCTTAAAATTTCATAATTCTGCGGGTATTTCCTTTTCATATGGAGCAAGTACTCATTAATGAAAAAATCGAACTCGTAGAAGGCGCTCATGGTGCTCTGTGTATGTGTAACCCATTCAAACAACCCGGTTTCATCTGATCCTGCAGCTGTCTTATATGCTTCAAGCATGTCGAAGCAATATCTCGATCCGCAGTAATATGCATGCAGCTCATTCAGAAGACCTATAATGCCATCGCTTTGCGTAGATGTTGTTCCTTTAATATATGTATTATAGCGGTAAGTCCGCAGGTCAGAGGGGACGACTGCTGCAAGCTCACCGGACGGGAACAAGGCTTTTAAAGGGAAAGAGACAAAGAAGGAGTGCTGAGGAGTGATATAAATGAATCCGTTGGCATTATCCGGATTGAATTCAAGGTTATTCTCAGGAATATACCGGAACATATTATGGTCAAAATATCCGTGCGCTATCTCATGGACATTCATTTCCATGCTTGCGAGCAGGTCGATCCTGGTTCGTCCCTTCAGATAATCGAAAGTCCCGACTGATTTCTGTGTGGTTACTTCTCCCCCGTTCAGAAGAGGAGCCGATGCTGATGCCGGCAGGGAGTCGTAGCTCATCAGCAGGTACCAGGAATAAGGAGAGTCCCTTTTTGTGGATTCCTTTATCCATTCCGTATTTTCAGAACGCTGACTATTGCCTTCATCGCTAATTATGAAAAGCAATGAAGTGACCAGGAAAACCATTCTCAGGACTAATTTCATCTGATTTTCCTGAATATCAGTGTCGATTTCTTCGTGTCTATATATTTACAGAACTTGCCTATATTGATAATAAGATCCGGTTCATCATACCTGAAATAATAGGTTCCGCCTTGCATGGAACTTGATAATCCGTCAATTACCGATATGCTGTCACCTGATATTATATATGAATAGGGTGCGCTTCCTATTTTCGGCAGCCGGTATCCGTTTCTCATCTCAAAACCTCTGGACAGGTAGAACCAGCCGGTATCCCTGCCTGAATTGAAAACAATTGTATCTTCCAGGGTGTGGGTCTCTACCCATGATCCGGCAAGTCCTTTCGGAAGTGTTGATGGATCAGGGAAATCGCCTTTCTCGCAGGAAAATAGAACAAGGGAAAAGACAAAGAAAAATGCAATTTTTTTCATGAGATAAAACGTTTGGGATTAAAACAATTACAGCAAAAATCAAGCCAGCCTAGATCCCGGGAAATCTGTTAAGCTTTAGTATTTATGCCCAAAACGATAAGAAAGTCCGACCGAGAACTGCTTTTCATTTGATATTCCTTTAGGATATTCATAGTTATCTTTTTCACCTTTGCTCCACAGAAATAAGGGCTCTATGATTATCCTGTTCTCAATCGGGATATAAGCTGAAAATAGCCAGCTACTGTGCTCATATAATGATGTGCCAAACCTGAGCTTTAATCCATTCTCCAGTCCAAAGCCTGTTCCAATATGGAATTGAAATGCTAATCCAGGTGTGGATACCGGGAACTGATCGGCAATATGAATCTCACCAAAAAACGTCCTTACTTCTCCAAACCGGAAGTAAAATTGCGGGAAAAATACTGTATGAAAACTACCTGTTACAGGTATCTGCATGCTTTCCTTTTCCCTGTCGCCGGTGGAATAGTAAAGATTACCAATATGAAGACCCAATGCCCCGCCTATCCATTTTGAATCTATTCCCGCACATGGATTTATCCCAAATATATTTTCCTTTTCCGATATTCCGCTGGACAGGATATTTTGTGAATATTTCCCAAAGAAGGTATTGACTCCATACCTGATCATATATTTTTCAGGCGTCTCTTTTGTGTAACTGTATCCGATACCGCCAATCGTGTACTTCTGATTGAAATAGCGGGTGTTTGTAACCCTGTCGCATCCTTCTCCATAATGATTGCTCGGTGCATCAATAAAATCTCCGGTGGCAATTCCTCCACCGATTGAATGATATGATTTTGCTTTCTTAATTGTTGTTGAATCTGTCTGCGCTGACGGTAAGGTCTGACTCATCAGCAGAAGAGGAAGCAGGAGTATCAAAGCATAGATCCATCTGTATCTCAGAGATGCAAATGACCTGTAAACCTCGATTCCGGAAATAAGGAGTGCCGGAAGCAACGCAATATTCAGGGCGATTATCTCCGGCAGGGTGAACCAGCCACGGAGTAAAAGGAATATAAGAACCAATGCACACAGAAAAGCAATCTGTAATTTTAATCCGGGTGGGTTGTTATTTAAAACTACAGGTTTGACTCTGAATGTCTTTTCCCTCCAGAATAACAGAAGTGTCATCAGGACAGCAAATATCAGATACTGCCATTGTACCTGTTTCAGTACCCAAAGCATCTCCCCTCCTGTTTTGTTTGAAAGAGGATCCCTGAAGAATTCAATTATAAACCTGATCAGGGTAAAAAAGACAATAGAGCTCAGGAGAATGCTGCCCTGTGCCTTCCAGTATTTTCGAAACCTGATCACAAGAATGATCACCAATAATCCTCCAAGGCATTGATATAATTGTACGGGATGAACAGGAAGAGAATAGAGATCGTTAAAAGTTATAGCTCCGGATTCAAATTGGTGGTAATGAGCAAGCGACATGACCGGATACCGGACTGCCCACGGCAGGGAAACGGCTTTACCAAAGCAGCAACCATAAAAGAAACATCCCATCGACTGGATCGATACTGCTGCAGGGAATGCTATGGCAACAGTGTCCCATACCGAGTGCCTGAAATTAAAAAGATACCTTAACAGAAGATAAGCTCCTGTTCCGAGAAGGAATCCTCCAAACATAGTTTTCTGATTGTTTGGCAAAAATGTCTGGCTTTCAAGCATAAAACGCCACTCCTCTGCTGAATAAGTAAAGATCTTCGTTCCAATTACCACTGCAAATCGTATACCTGCAATAATGAGAACCCACGTCAGAAGAGGGAATTTCCTTTTGTAACCTTCACAGAAAATGATCACATATGCAACCACGAAGGCCAGCACATAGAAAATCTGATAAAGCAGACTTCCATTTGATATATCGATAAGTACGTGTTTCTCCATAATATTTAAGGTATTATATGTCCATTATCACACCTTCATCTTCAAATCGTATATTGTATATCGCATATCGAATATCGAATATCGCCTATCTGAGATATTTATCCAGGAATGTCAGAACCAGTTCTGTCCCCTTAATTTCATTTTCCTTTTTAACAAAGCCGTGTCCTTCATCCGGGAAAATAATATACTCAACCGGAACATTATTCTTTTTAATTGCTGCGACAATTTCATCCGATTCCACCTGTAAAACTCTCGGGTCATTTGCTCCCTGGAGTACAAGAACAGGACTTTTAACCTTATCAGCATGAAAGAGCGGAGATATATTGAACAATCTTACCGAATCTGCTGAATATGGATCACCAAGCTCGGCATAGAGCGCTTTTCTGCCCGACTCCCAGTCAGGTGGTATGGACTTAAGGATTCTTATCCAGTTGGTCACGCCGAAAAAATTCACGCCCACATTAAACTCATCCGGGGCAAAGGTCATTGCAGCCATAGTCATATATCCGCCATAACTACGTCCGATTATACCAATTTTATCCGGATTGATATATTCCTGTGCCTGGAGCCATTTTTCCCCCCAGATGCAATCTTTCAGGTCCTTGTCTCCATGGTTCCTGTCGTCCATCGTGAAAAAGGTCTTGCCATAACCGCTGCTTCCCCTGTTATTTACTCCAAGGACAGCATAGCCATGATTAACAAGGCACTGAATAAGAGAACTATAATTGACCCTGGTCTGATCCCCTGGCCCGCCGTGGACATAGACCAGAGCAGGAACTTTCCTGTTCTTCGAGGCACCGGCAGGTTTATAAAATATTGCCGGTATCTCCAGATCATCAAAAGACTTAAACCGGATTATTTCAGCAGATACCAGGTTTTGTGGATCCAGTTCTGGATTAAGTGTTTCAGTCAACTTTTTCAGTTCTTTAGTTTCAAGATTGTACACATAAATATTACCCGGTGTTCTGGAGGTTCCTGCAGTGAGAAGAAGCTTATTCTCACTTTCTGATATGCTTACATTTAAAATATCAGCATCGGGAATAGGAGGAAATTCAATGTCTTTAAAAGTGGAATTCTCTTTAACTATCAAAGTATTTTTCCCGTCTTCATTGATTGAGATTACCCTGTATTTCTCATTTTCGCTCAGATAACTGTTTGTGACATCCCAGTTTGTTTCAAAAATCGTTTTGCGTTCACCCGTAGCTGTTTCATACTGTACCAGGTATGCAAATTCTTTTCCTGCATCAGTTATATAGTAGAAGTATTTGCCATCATTGGTGAAACCGGAACTGTAATAGATTCCCGGATTTTCCGGATCTGATATTTCCGTGGTTTTCTTTGCTGATCTGTCGAACAGGAAAAGCTGATTCCGGCTTGTAGTAATAGAATTCTGTAAAGCAAGGAGATTTTCATCGACCGACATTCCGGCAAAGTCGATTCCCTCATTATTCTGATAGATCAGTTCCGGGATCCATTCACCGATCTTCATTTTATAATAGTCAAAGAATCTGGGGTCTCTTTTGCTGGATACAAAATACATGGTTTTTTTATCCCTGCTCCATGATCCGAAGAAGGCCTTTTCTTTTTCCCCCGGCGTAAGGTCCGTTGATGTTCCGTCTTCATTTAAAAGAAAAATATGGAAAATCTCATTGCCATTGTCATCGGCGCTGTAGCAAATCTTATCTGTTCCGGGCACATATCCGACCGCATAATATGATTCCATGGTTGAATTTGTGACCATTCTCTGTGAACCATCTGAAATGGTTACTTCATACAGGTTATAGATACCTGATTCATTGCTGCTGAAAAGCACTTTTATCTCGTCAGCAGAAAATGAGCCGCCGGATACATTGTTGTTCTTGTAGAACTGATCAACACTGTATTGTTTCTGATCCTTTTGCTGTGAACAACCGACTAACAGCAGAAAGAGACTGAAAGGGAAAAGCAACTTTTTCATAAGAGTCAGGTTTTTTGTTTCAATAAATTTACACCAAGTTTGAATGGAAATCAAATCTAAAAATCATAAGTCAAAGAAACTCCATAGCTGGTTGGGTTTAATGACAATCCTTGTTTCATAAGCTTCTTATGAAGATGCGGCACCAGGCACTTTCCATATCTGTTTCTTGTCATGAAGTCGACACAGAACCAGCTTCCTAAAACAGTTCCCCCGGATTGATATTTAGAAATTCCTGCCAGGGCATTCCTTTATCTCCAACCAGTATGACCTTGTCAGGTTTAAAAGTCCTGGCAAAGGCATCCATGCCGCTTCTTTTAAATACGCTCCCGCTTTTAATCTCGAGACCAATGACTTTATGATTTCTTTTTAGAACGAAATCGATCTCATCATTTCCCTGCCGCCAGTAATAGAGCCTGTATCTTCCCTCAACTTCATTATTAAGAAGGTGGGCGCCGATGGAGGACTCCACCAATCTGCCCCATCTTTCACCATCTCTGATGACCTTGCTGAAAGTTTCATCCGACCGGGAGCTTATCAAGGCTGTATTCCTTACAATAAATTTGGGACTCGAAGAACGCTGCCTTATCATACTTCCTGAGTATTTCTCAATGCCTGACAATAGTCCTGCGGAATCAAGCAGATCAAGATAATGTGCCAGAGTAACTGTATTCCCGGCATCCTGCAGCTGTCCCAGCATCTTTGTATATGACAGAATCTGACCTGAATAAGCACATCCGAGATCAAAGAGCCGCCTCATCAGGGCAGGTTTGTCCACCCTTGTGAGCATCAGGATATCTTTGGATATGCTTGTTTCAACCAGGGAATCGACGATATATCTTTTCCATCTGTACTCATCATCAATTAGTTCTGAAGAGCCGGGGTATCCGCCAAACCAGACGTACTCATCAGGTGTCCATCCGAATGCCTTATGCATTTCCTTGAAGGACCAGTGGTTCAGATAATTCAATTCGAATCTCCCTGCCAGCGATTCAGTCAGACCTTGCTGTAAAAGAAGTCCTGATGAACCGGAAATTATGAGTTTTATTTTCGTTCTCGTAAAGGTATCCTCATCCCATAGTTTCTTCACTACAAAGCTCCAGTCCGGGATTTTCTGGATCTCATCAATAGCAAGAATATGCTGTTTCCCTTTTTTCTGCCGGCATTTAAGTCTTGCCGCTTCCCAGTGTTTTTCTAACCATGAATGGCCGTCTCCGTCATATAGATCGGCTGATATGTATGTTGACGGGATTTTCAAATCCTTCAGAAGCTGGTCGATCAGGGTTGTTTTTCCTGTCTGCCGCGGACCGGAGATGACCTGGATAAACTTCCTTCCGGAAAGGAGTCTTTTCTTAATATCCTCATATACAGGTCTTTTATAAACCTTCATAATTTTACTCATTATATTGAGTAAATTTACTCAATATTTTTAGTAAATGCAAATATATAAGAGATTTTACCACAAGTGATACATTTTTTTATATCCGGCAGTCATCAATTTTAAAACACAAGTTTTTTCAGTATTTTTATTACTTAAATATCCTGTTATGAAAAAGCCGGCTGTTTTTTTCCTGATCTTCCAGATTATAATCACCTGCTTTAGCTGCAACCGTGAACCTGAAAAAATTATAGGGATGAAGATCTATGATTACAGCGGTGACTTTAACTTACTGACAGACAAGTGGAAAGAGATGGGCATTAATACAGCCTTTATCAGTAAAGAGCTGGCTGCCAATAAAGACTTCAGGCAGACATTGAAAGAAAACAACATAAAGGTTTATATCATCTTCCCGGTGTTCTATGATCCTGTACTCCTGAAGCAGGACAGCACGCTGTATGCGATCACAAATAAAGGCAGGATAGCTAAAGACGACTGGGTGGAGTTTGTCTGTCCTTCACACACAGCTTATCGTACACTGAAAATTAACGAAGCAGCTGACCTGGTAAACAAGCTGGAACCGGATGGCCTGAGCATTGATTTCATCCGGCAGTTTGTATACTGGGAAATGATCTATCCGGACAGGACAGCAGAGAGCATTGAAGCAGCATGCTTTTGTGACAGTTGTATAGGAAGCTTCTGTAAGCTGAAAAGTATTACCCTGCCAGACACCTGTTTAACAACTTCACAAAAAGCAGATTATATATTGAATTCTTATTCTGAAGACTGGAATGCTTACCGTTGTGACCTTATCGCTTCAATGGTTAATGAGCTTTCAGAAAAAGTACACAGCATTAAACCGGATTTAAAAATCAACGTACATGCTGTGCCATGGAGGGACGGAGATTTTGGAGGCGCCAACATCAGAGTGGCCGCCCAGGATCTGCAAAAGATAGCGCCCTTTACCGATTTAATATCACCCATGTGCTATTCGCAAATGCTCAGGCGCGATGCCTCCTGGATCGGATCGGTTGTGACCGGCATGGATAAAAAAGCTCCGGGAAAGATCCTGCCAAGCATACAGGTATATCCCTATTACGTAGATGATCCTTATACTGTTGAGGATTTCAAAGAGTGCATTGATGAAGCCCTGAAGGCACCCTCACGGGGAGTAGTGTTCTTTTCGTGGCCTTTGTTTGAGAAAGATCCGGAAAGGATGGAGATCAACTTAAACCTGAAACTTTAAACAACGTCGATTTTGCAGACAAGAAAGTAAATAATTCGTAAATTTGGTATCGGACATCGGGGCGCAAGAAACTTAATCCTGCAAATTATAAATTACTTCTACATAAAAGAAAAGGGGGTATATCATGAAGAAAAATCAGATAATAACACCATTTGTCATTACAGTAGTTATGATTTCAACTATGTTTTTATATACGAACTGTAAAGGCAGAGCTGATAAAACAGGGTCAGATACAACAGAGATAATAGCAGATAATATATCAAATGAAAAAGCAGAACAGCCTCCAGTCGATAAGAAAGAGAGGGAATCGTATCCTGAAATAGCATGCGGCTCTTCAACAACCATACTTCTGAAGGAAGACGGAACCGTATGGGCCTGGGGAAGCAGTAATTCAGGTGCGATAGGAAACGGTACGGATACAGGCAGTCCCTCCCCGGTACAGGTATCAGGGCTTACCGGAGTCAAGGCAATATCAGCGGCATGCGATTATAATATTGCTTTACTGTCGGATGGCACCGTCTGGTCATGGGGGAGCAATGAGTATGGCGGACTGGGAAACGGAACCAAAACGAACAGCAATGTCCCCGTGCAGGCAACGGGACTGACCGGAGTAATTGCAATTGCCGCAGGATCGGACCACACACTGGCACTGAAAAGCGATGGTACTGTCTGGATATGGGGAAACAACTCCTTCGGGCAGATAGGAGACGGAACGAAGAACAATGAATACTCAAAGAACGATCCGGAGAATGACCAGCTTACTCCGGTTCAGGTTCCGGGACTTACCGGGGTCCGGACAGTCGCGGCCTCACGTGGTCACAACCTGGCCCTTAAGAGTGATGGTACAGTATGGGCGTGGGGAAGAAATGATCTCGGACAGCTGGGAGACGGAACAAATCAGGAGCGCTTTACACCGGTACAGGTACTTGGTCCGGATGGCAGCGATCCTCTGACTGACAATACCATGATTGCGGCAGGCGGTTTCTACGGAGGAAACTCAGCAGCAGTCCGGAATGATGGTACGCTTTTTCTCTGGGGCGATAATGACAATGGACAACTTGGGGACGGTTCAGTTACGGGAAGACTTTTACCCGGTGTGGTACCTGGTCTTGATAGTGTAAAGGCTGTTGCAGTAGGAGGACAGCACGTGATCGCCCTTAAGCTGGACGGTACCGTATGGGCATGGGGATATAATAACGACTACCAGCTTGGATTCGGCTCAGGTGATGACCAGTACAGACCTGTTCAGGTTCCGGAGCTTGCCGGAATACATACAATCTACGCCGGAGGCACTCATAATGTTGCTATCGGTGAAGACAGAAAAGTATGGATATGGGGGGATGATTCCTCAGGTCAGCTTGGCGACGGAACGATGGCAAGCCGTCTCTCACAATATTGAACCAGTACGCCCCACACAGATAATCAAAAGTCAAAACTTTTATATCCTGGATATGTCATAATATGATACAATCAAGTCACTAAAATATATTTACAAAACTGGACGCATCGGATAAATTTATTCCTTTTAGTAATTACCGGTCAAACCTTTATGACCTTATAAGTAAATACCATCAGGGCAGTTTTAACCCTGACAAAGTAGATTCCGGGATCATATCTCCTCATGTCAATATGTAATTCGTATGAGCTAACTGTTTCCTCATAAATAAGTTCCCTGCCTGTTATATCAAACAGGCTGATGGATTTGATTTCATAATTTGCAATGATACCGAGAAAATCATTTACAGGATTCGGATATAAAAGGAGATTATTTTCTAAAGGAGTATCATCCCCGGAGATTAATATCTCATCAGAAGCTGTCCAGTTTTCAGCAATACTGTTATCCGAAAGGGGGTCAATAAGTTTCAGGTGGTACCCATTGCCGTCTGCATCAGGCCAGGGAGCAGAATCATGATAAGTGACACTGTCAATTACGTTTCCAAAAGCATCAGCCAGTACCAGTTTCTGTCTTTTATTTGATAAGTGCCTTGTAAACTGGCTATAAGGCGACATTTTATACTGGTTAAAGAAAACCGCATAGTTGCTTGCCAGTATCAATGATGAATTCGGGGCAAGTGATGAACCGGCCGGAAACTGGAAGGTGAAACCCGTATTGCTGAAATATATTCCGGTCAGGTCAGCGATATCATCTCCGGCATTTGTTATCTCAATAAACTCCCTGTCATCATTTTCCGGGTATGAGACTGTAGTGTCCGGATGGTACATTATCCTGCTTATCACAAGTTCAGGAACAGCCACATTACTGCACTCTGACCATGATCCAAGATTAGAAGTTATCCATGGTATCCTTTGATCAAGCCAGGATTTTATTTCCGCTATCCGCTTCTGGTGATCCTTCACATTGCTCCATTTAGTATTCTCCCTTACAACAGCCTCACTGATTGATACTACTGTCGAATCAATGAAGTTTTTCAAGCTGGTAGTATTCAGCGGCTGTCCGGGTTGGATCAGTTCGTTCCATCTTTTTGAAAAATAGCACCTGAACTTGTTGTTGAAAAACATGTCCCGCCAGAATTTTGGTCCTTCATTATCTCCATTCGAGAATTGCCAGACATCTGGTTTGCTCCTGTCAAACCCCCAGAAATACACATCATTGCCAAAAGTAAGGTCTGAATCCCATATTGGCCCTGATCTTATCTTTCCGTTCCTGTCTTTATGAAAATAAGTGCTATACTGGTATGAGTCTACATTCGATGAAAGCTCGCTGATTATCATGTAGTCAATGAACGAGGGCATATCAATCACCGAAGGAACACCGGTGGTCGCTGAATAGTCTCCGGAAGTGACCGCTGATTCGAGCAAATTATACTGATGGCGGATATAGGTATACTGCTGTTCGGTAATGATCTCAGGCTTGGGAAACACATGAATGAAATCTACAGTCGTTCCGTTCCAGGCATACATCTTCCAGGCCACAGGATCACCTACTATTATTTTATCAGCCTTGGTGATATATCCGCCGGTAACCTCAGGCATGTAGTTATCATTTACGGTGATCTTATAAATATCAACCCTGTTATCATCTGCCTTGATCTTTTCCTCAAGCATATAAAGACCCCGGTAATCTCCATTGATAATTACCTCACAATAGGCTGTCCTGGAAGCATATTCCCCAATCTGTCTTGAAAGGTTGAAGCAGAGATAGTCGCGAACCAGGGCTGAGTCGTAGACCATGCCGTTGAGTATCCAGTCATGCTCGGCAGGCATGCCCAGAAGTTTTACATTATTGTTTGTTGAACCATCAGCCATTTTTGTCGAAAAGCCATAATGCATCTTCTTTATATTATATTGCGAGGATGATCCCCTGATCTCGATGTCTATTTTCCCATTGTAATTCAGATACGCTGCGGTGTTCTGATCGGTCATGTAATTCCTTTCGCCCTTACCTTTGTAAATTATTTTCATTGTTCCTACAACTCTTGGATTGTCGACTATAGGTACATTGTTAGTATTTATAATAACTATGGGCAGGTTGCTGTCAGTGAAGCTCTGGGCACCAGCTATGTCAACCAGGATTGCCAGCAGTATAGTAATGAAATAAACCTGTCTCATAAAATATGGTAACATTTTCCAAAAATAGTCTTTTTTCCACAGTTTGAGTTTGTCCACTACTATTCCAGAGATAAAGCGCTATCTTTTTCATTATAAGTTAAATAACTGGTTCTGAGCTAATATAAATAACAAAATATTACTTAGACAGCCTTGATGCTGAAAGTACATTTAAAATCAACTCATAATCAGGGGATCGCTGGTTCGATGGCTATCGGGACGATCCCAGCTGAACCCAGGTAAAACTAAGCGCAAACAGTCATTATATCACCTATGCCGATTAAAATTGGATGCCGCAGGCGAGCCTTTATCAACAGTGAGGGTTGCGTTTTATGTTGTATACCTTATTTACTCCAGTTACATAGAGTTTCTTTTAGCACGAGGAAATGCAGTGAGACATCAATGAATACAGCCTCTTCTTTTATTATTAATAAATGAATGATTAATTGACGCCAGAAGTCATTCGTAGCATTATCCTGCTGAAAAACAACTTCATATTGTAAAAAATTATAACTTTGGGAATATGTTCAGAGTTCAGTTATAAGTTTATCAGCAAACAATTTTCTATAAAAGATAAGATCTTGTCTGAAAATTATCAAATAATATCCCCCACAAAAAGTACTCCAGAGGTCATTCTTGACCCGAAAGGGACTATTAAATTAACAGGTCGGCTAATTCCTGAAAATGCCGAGGACTTTTTTAATCCAATTGAGGAATGGATAAATGGATATTTTAAAGATCCTGCTGAAATTACCTGTGTTGAAATTTGCCTTGAATATATTAATAGTGCTGGCACTAAGTACTTGCTTGATGTAATTCATAAGATTACACATATTCATCTCAAGAATAACTTGGGAAAGTTCTTAATTAACTGGTACTACAAAGATGAAGATGAAGATATGCTTGAAAAAGGAAGATTTTTTTCTACGGACTTAGATTCACCTTTTAACTTTATTAAGGTAATCTGATAATTCTCCATTTCCGTACACTTGTGGAATAATTTTGATGAATATCTAATAATCCAATCCAATATAAATTCAGGATGAAGACCAGATATTCTTTTTTCCTATCGCTTTCTTTAATGCTCGTCACCATCTCGAGCGCATTTTCCCAATCAGGCGGTAAAGTCCCGCCTTTCCAGATGACCCTTCATAATGGAAAAGAATTCAAAGCTCAGAATTTGCCCCTGGGGAAAAACATAATAATAGTATACTTCTCTCCTGAATGTGAAGAGTGTCACGCATTTATAACTGATATGCTGAAGAGGATCGGGGATTTCCAGAATGCTTCAATAGCAATGATAACATATATGCCACTGGATAAAGTCAAGCCGTATGTGGCTGAAAATAAACTGTATATGTATTCAAATGTCTATGTCGGAACGGAAGGCAACTCGCTGTCTGTACGGAACTATTATAATATCATGCATTTCCCGTTTGTTTCTCTCTATGATAAGAACGGTGTCCTGATTAAAAAATATACCAGCAAGGAAGTAAATCTGGAAGACCTGATAAACAGGCTTAAAGGACTTTAAAGTTCAGAACCCCCCTCCCGCTAAAGCGGGATCTCCCCTGAAGGGGGGACTAAATCCATTACCCAGATAGATTAGTTTGGGGTTTATAGCACCCCTTTAGAGCTTGTCCCAGCCCACCTGTTAGTGGGTCGGGAGGGGTTGGGGGGCAAGGTTGCCATCAAACCGCCTGAACTGGCTCTCCTTCCGGATGGAACTCCCCTTCCCACCGGGCAATAACGGCAGTAGCCAGACAGTTCCCCAGCACATTAACTGAGGTCCGCGCCATATCCATAAGCTCGTCAATACCTAATATTATATATATGGGCCATGTAGGAAGCCCGAAGCTTGCCGCCGTTCCGAGAAGTATGACCATTGATGCCCTGGGCACTCCTGCAACACCCTTGCTTGTGAGCATAAGCGTGAATACAATAAGAAGCTGCTTTGAAAATGGCAGGTCAATACCGCTTATCTGCGCAACAAAGATCGTTGCAAGCGATAGATAAAGCGTTGTGCCATCAAGGTTGAAGCTGTAACCTGTCGGCATCACGAAAGCGACAATCTTGCGCGGGACACCAAACTCCTCCATCCTTTCCATAGCTATCGGAAGCGCCGACTCAGAGCTGGTTGTCGCAAATGCTATGGTGACAGGCTCAGCTATCTTGCTGATGAACCTCCTGACAGGTATCCTGAAAATCAAAGCCACCGGCAGCAGCACGACCAGCAGGAATATTATCAGCGAGACATAAAGTGTCGCCAGAAGCTTGAAGAGATTGACCAGTATGTCGAGTCCCATGTGGCCGATGCTGTAAGCTATTGCTGCAAACACTGCAAATGGGGCAAAGTACATTACAAGCGATGTGAATTTAAACATCACTTCTGCCAGCGATTCAGTAAACCTGATCATCGGGCTCCTGTACTTTTCCTTTACCATGGCAACGGCAATACCGAAGATGATGCTGAATATGACGATCTGCAACACCTGTCCCTCGTAAATTGATTTTGCAATGTTCTCCGGGAAGATATGGAGGATCATATCACCGCCGGTAACAGGCGCCACCTGCTGTATCTCAGCCTGGTTTACGACATCAGGCACATTCACCCCTATGCCGGCCTTGCTGATATTGATTGCAAATAACCCGATGAAAAGGGCAACCGTGGAAACGATCTCAAAATAAAGGAGTGATTTCCAGCCCATGCGTCCTACCTGCTTCAGGTTTGAGTGTCCGGCAATGCCCACTACCAGTGTTGCAAAAAGAAGAGGCGCAATGATAGTCTTTATAAGGCGCAGGAATATCTTACTCACTATCTGCATCTTAACAGCTACTGATGGCAGATCGTAGCCGAATTCGGCTCCGACTATCATGCTGATCAGTATCCATGTGGTAAGGGATCTTTTATAAAATGCGTAACCGACGATCGCAATTATGGCTACCCACCTGGAGATCATCATTACGGTCTTTCCAACATTGATGATCCCGTAGTGATTGACTATCGTCAGGATTGCTGCCAGGAGCAGGGAGGAAAGCAGATATATCAATATCCACCGCGGTACCTTGCCGTTCTTCGGTTTTTTCCTGCCGGCATCCGTGGCGGTGGTGGCTGGTTCAGTCATGAAATACAGTTTATTCGATATCCGGAGTGATATCTATCTGTGCGGGTGAGTATACATCCGATGTGTTGCCGTTGCCAAGCTGGCCTCCCTGGTTCTCTCCCCATGTCCAGAGCGTGCCGTTGTTTTTCACAGCCATGGAATGAGAGCCGCCTGCTGCTATTATTTTATAGCCCGTGCCAATCATTGCCGGAGTCATTTTATCAGCAACAGTACCATCACCCAGCTGGCCGCTGGCATTCCATCCCCAGGTCCAGAGAGTTCCGTCAGATCTCAGAGCCATTGAGTGCGCCCAGCCTGCAGAGATAGCCATAAAGCCATAGCCTATCTGTACAGGTGTCGCCCTGTCAAAGAATGTTCCGTCTCCCACCTGGCCATAGTCATTATATCCCCATGCCCAGAGAGTGCCGTCCTGCTTCAGCGCGAGGTAGTGATTATACCCTGCAGCTATAGCTACATACCCTTCGCCGATCTGTACCGGTGTTGTGTTTTCATCTTCTATGTCATCATCGAGAGTTCCTACACCATTCCATCCCCATGTCCATAATGTGTAGTCATTCTTCAGTGCCACGGAGTTAGCACCTCCGGCTGAAACTGCAGCATAGTCCGTGCCTGTTTTCACCGGTGTTGTCCTGTCAATCCTGGTGCCATCGCCCAGCTGGTAGAAATTATTGTCTCCCCAGACATAAAGTGAGCCGTCTGATTTGAGAGCCAGCGAATAACCAAAACCTGCAGTGAACTTTTCAAAACCTGTCCCTATCTGTATGGGTGTACTTTTGTTTTCGTATGTTCCGTCGCCCACCTGACCGTCAACATTGGCTCCCCATGCCCAGAGCGTACCATCGGTTTTTAAAGCAAGTGTATGGCCTCCTCCCGCAGAAAAATTTCTATAACCTGTCCCCAGCTGCATCGGGGTGCTCCTGTTGTCTAATGTGCCGTCGCCCATCTGGTAAGAGTTATTATAACCCCATCCCCATAACGAGCCGTCTGATTTCAACAACAGTGAATGACCGTATCCTGCCGCAATGCCTGTGATAGTGGGATCCTTGGTTTTCTCACAACTGCACGTCAGTAATAAAGCTAATCCTGCTGTAACCAATGAACAAATACTTATTCTGCCTTTATTTTTCATGACCTTTAAAATAAGATTTGCAATATACTTAAAAGTAACCGGATATGCCGGTTCTGTAAAACGGGTAAAATTAATTTAAAATTATAATCGATAGCTTATATGAAAAGGGAAAATTGATTTTTATTATTTTGATTCGTAACTTGCTTATAATTAAATGCCGCCTCTATGAAGCATTTATCAATATTAAAAAGAAAAGCCGGATTTGTAATAATAACTCTGTTGCTTTCCCTTACCTCATGTGAAAAGGAAGAGGATTATGGGAGATTATTGTATTCGTCAGATGACCAGATGGGTTCCTTATTCTGGTCTGAATCATCTGATGAGGTTTTCTATACTGTTGAAACCGGCTACTACAACAAGCCTCTCTACGTCATTGACATCAATACAAAGAACTCGAGGAAGATTGCTGACATAGCAACGAACTACGGCAACAGTATATTCCAGAAAGACAGTAAGATCTTCTATTTCAATGATGCTGAATACAATAATGTTAAACTCTATTCAGTGAATGTCTCAGGTTCAGCTCCTCAGCTGATCATTGATTCAATGCAGACACCTGTATTTTCAAGAAAATATATTGCCTTCACGAGAACATTCACGACAGATACGACCTTTACCTACAAGACAATTCTTTATGACCTTGAAACTGGCACAGAAACGGCAATTAATGGTGAGAGCCTCTATATGCCAGCCGCCATTTCGCCCGACGGAAGCCAGATGCTTCTCCGCTCATTTGATGAAGGCTCTTCTAACAATTTTTTTTCAATATATGATACCGGGACAGGCCAGCTGACATCCTTGCCGGTAACTAACTATTATTATGACCTTTTCAGATTCTTCTGGATTGACAATGAAGTATATGGTTTCCGTGGCTCATATTCAGGTATTGATATCCTGAATATAAAAACCGGAGTAAAGCTTAATCTCTCTGAAACTCTTGATTATGGTCATTCCTATGTACTGTCACCCTCGGGTAAAATGCTGGCCTATGTTGTTGCGGAAGAACCAGCCCTGGCTTCCGGGATTGTTGGCTCTCATTATTTCCTTCACATAATAAATACAGATACTTCTGCCAAAACAATAATCGACCTGGAAAGAGATTACGTTTATGAAGGCACCGTCACATTCTCCCCTGACGATACCCGCATTGCATATATAAGGGATTATTTTGACATTTATCTTATCAGTCTGTAGGGAAAAATCATTCCTTTCTCCTTCCTGAACGCTGTTTTCTGCAATCCGTTAACCGGGAATCACATTCCGGAAACCAGCACTTTTATGTATGAATGCATTGTATAATTTAGATCTCGTAATGATATGATTATGAAGATAAAAATCAATACAAGGACAGTAAAAAGAATTCTAAAGTACTAATTAATTATTTATTAAGCCATGAAAAGATTAATCACAGCAGCAGTACTCGTCATCGCATTCTGTACTGCTTCTTTTGCAACAAAAGTTGTTGCAGAAGGGAAAACACATTCAGTTCTGGGAGATTACAAAATCGAGTCAATCGACAATCCCGTGATGATCAACGGGAAAGAGCTCAAGGCGTTCACCATCACTTATGAGAATACCGGTTTGAAGACCACCATTGCAGTTGAAAAAACGCTCAATTGCAAGAAGTACTATGTGCTGACCAATCAGCTGTCGGTACAGTATGTCTGCAACGGTCATTATTTTGGTGTGGAAAGGCTTGACAAAAAGCTTGAAAAGGAAGGATTCCAAACTTCCAATGACGACCTTGACAACTACGCGTATTACCACCAGAAAGTGCTTTCAAGCGGTGTCGCCAGCAACGATCTTGAAAACACAAAACTTATTGCTGCCTATTTTCCTTTCCTCTTCAAAAACACTGAAGAAGTTCTGGCAGTAAAATGAAGAGCATTCTTCACGCTCTTCCCTCGGTTTTAGTTTTAGTATAATTAACGCGAAAAGGGGCCTTCAGTCAGAAAGCCCCTTCTTGTTTTGCCCCGGTCCCCCGGCCAAAGGCATTTTGATAACTCAACCCTTGAATCTTGACATATGAACCAGGAACAGATCCTTCCTGTTTCTTGAGATAGGGATCTCAGAGCCATCCTGCATTTCAATGTATCCTCCCTCCTTGCGGACATATTTCTTTACGTATTTAAGGTTGATGAGGTATGAATTATGCGGTCTGAAAAAGTGACGGTCGCTGAGCAGGTCCTGGAACTCCTTGAGGTTTTTTGATACAAGTATCTTCCGGTTGCCGGTAATAAAGAACCATGAATAGCTCCGGTCTGCCTCTATACGGATAATGTCCTTGGGATTAAGATATTCCATGCCATCGGAAGTTGGAATGGCAAGACGGGAAGGAATCCCCGTTTTAAGGTTCTCAAGAAGCGCCTTTATATTCTCATTTCCCCTGAACATACTGTCGGCCCGTTTTTGCATCACCTTATTCACCGCCTCGATGAACTCATTGATATTTATCGGCTTAAGTATGTAATCCACAGCGCTGAACTTGATCGCCTTGATAGCATAATGATTGAATGCCGTTATAAATACGACATCGAATTCCTTATCAGGGAAATAGGTCAGGAGATCAAATCCTGTCCCATGCGGCATCTCAACATCGAGGAAAACCAGGTCGGGCTTCAGATCCTTAATAACCTGTACACCTTCCTTAACGTCATATGCTTTACCGCATACTTCCAGACCGGGACAATATTCCCCGATTATGGAGAAAATGAAGTCTACCGCATCATTCTCGTCATCTATTATGACAGTTTTTAATTTCTTGTTCATGTTATTACCGGAATTTGCATTTCCACCCTGGTACCTGCAGGTCTTCCATCAGGATCCTTCAGGTCGGTATAAGTTGTTTTCAGACATGATCCGTAAAGCGCGTTGACGAGCTCAAGCCTTGAAGATGCAATCCTTGTCCCAAGGGAGTTATGGTTGCCCTCCTTTTCCGTTTTCCTCTCGCGCGCTGCGTCACGCCCGACCCCATTGTCTTCAATTGTGCATGTAAGATAATCATTTACAAGCTTAATGTCAATTTTGACTTTTCCCTTGGTCTCCATAGGCATCAATCCGTGGCAAATTGAATTTTCCACATAAGGCTGGATTAGCATCGTCGGCACCTTGTACATCAGAGGGTCTATCTCTTCATCAACTATGATCTCGTAATCGAATTTATCCTTAAACCTTATGCTTTCAAGCTCCAGGTAGAGAGTCAGGGCGTTAAGTTCGTCAGTGAGAGGAATATATGTATGCTGTGAGTTTTCGAGCACCTTACGCATCAGGTTCGAAAACTTGGTGAGGTAGTTGTTTGTTGCCAGCTTATCGTGCTGGTACATATAATATTGTATTGAATTTAGAGTATTGAATATGAAATGTGGGTTCATCTGCTGTCTCAGGTTAGCCTGCTGGATCTCTGATATCTGACGGTTCATCTCGCTTATCCGCCGTTTATTTTTGAGCTTGGTACCTCTCCATAATAATAATCCAATCGCCAGCGCAAGGGGCACCAGTATCCCAAAAGCTAAGCTGAGGGTTCTTTGATTTTTCAGCTTAAGCGATAACAACTGAACCTCCTTCTGCTGCGTATCAACCTTATACTTTATACTTGATTCCGAGACCCACCGGTTCCTGTTCTTTATAATAGTCGAATCGCTGTACTTCTTGAAAAGAATGTAATTCTTGAAAGCATTTGCTGTATCTTTTGCTATAAGATACATTTTGCTCATATCCTGGTATATCCAGTAAAGGTTATACCAATCGTTTATCTTTGTTGCATATTCAATAGCCTTTGTATAAAACTTGACCGACTTCTCCCTGTCACCCATATCACGATAAATAGTGCCCATGTTCCCGTAAATATTTGCAATTAGTGAAGCATCACCTGCGGCAATGGCGTATTTCAGACATTTCTTATAGGTCTCGATACCTAAAGAAAATTCTCTTTCGAGATAGTAATTGTATCCGATGTTTGCCAGGGATCGGGCCAAAATAGCTGTATCCTTTATTGCTGAGGAAAGTGTATAGGATTCTTTCAGCAGTGAATCAGCCATCTTGAAATCCCGGCTCCTTTCCACTTTCAGAGATCCCAGAAGATATAATCCTATCGCCAGGTGCGCGGAATCCTTCTCTTCTTTCGATTGTTCGATCAGGTTCCACAGGGTTTCCTCATTTGCTTTCAGGTCATTTATGTCATTATAAACAGCTGCCAGTGCTGAATACCCTTTCTGAGTAATCCCTTTAAGTCCTTTTTCCTTTGCCAGGGCAATACCTTCGGAATAATTTGCCACACTCTCTTTAAAAAATCCTGTTCTTGAATAATATCCCCCGAGAAAGAAGAGGGTTCTGACAAGTATCTCATTCTCTCCGTTCTTTTCAGCCTTTTCCATGGCAAGTGTTGCCTCTCCCGAAGCATTCAGATAATCACCAGTTAACATATTGTATTCAGCCATAAGAAGATGAAGGATGGCAGGTATCTCAATATCTTCCTTCTCACAGATATATAGTGCAGTGTCAATACATGCCTTGGTTTCTTTCAGCTTTGGAGATTTTGAAGAAATGTATTTAATTCCTGCCCGGGCAAGGGATTTGACCCTTGAAGTATCAGCCTGTGAAATGGAAGGGAGCTTCATCCTTATTGTTGAATATACGGACTGGGCATTTCCGGCCGTCAGACAGAAATTCAGCATCAGGCTTAAAATCAGTGTGAATCTAAAAGCTTTCATATCAATTCCCATTTTTACTAAAAACACTCGATCAGGTCAGTTTTTATTGCATTAATTTACACTTTTCGTTAAACAAATGCACATCCCGTTTTACGGATTGCAGTTTCTGATTAACGGATGACGCTTTTCAGTGGATACTTTTATAATATGGATAGGAAAACATGATGCCTGGTATTTTATCTGACCGGTCTGATAAATATTGTGAAATCATATCTCTGCGGCATTACCTGGTATTCATTAAAAACCGACACGGCCGTGCATCCCACACCGCTTGTAGCATAATCAAAATTAAAAGTCATTCCGTCAAACTGCTGAAGCTGGAAAGGGTAAAGAGCTTTTGTAAGGTTTTCTGTTGAATAAGGATGAACATTAAAGTTGAAAAGCTTGTCCCCGCTGAATTCAAGTCCGATTCCATCTTTGTCAGTGAGCCTTACCCACCGGTTATCTGTTCTGAGACCATAATCCTGTGGGATAAGATAGGGTTCGTACATTTCTTCTACGGTAGATTTATATATTCCCGTTTTGTAACCACTCTTTCTGTCAGGATAGTTTTCCTGGGGCCCCCTTCCATACCATTCAATATTGCCAAGCGACCTGTTCAGAATCCAGTCGACTCCTGTCCGCGGAAGCCATGCAGGCATATCACCGTTGGGTATCATTGAATGTTCAATTGTCATCTCACCGGTTCCTTCAATAATGTATTTAAACCGATTTAAAAATGCGCCCCTGTATGTTCCCAGCGTAGTCACATTCTTAATGCTTATTTCAACACAGTGATCATTTATTATTGTATAACTAAAGCTCTCAGGATTTCTGTGCAGGTCATCAAGTCCTGAGGCATACCATTCTGTTGCTGCGAACCGGCCATAAATTTCAGAACGATGCTTGGAGTTTGATGACCAGAATGTCCATTCATCAGTCTCATTGGCAAGAGGAGCCCGCCAGACGTTCATCTGCGCACCTCTCTTAATCATTTCCTTTCCTGAAACCTGCATCGAAGTCAGAATACCTTTTTGTTTGTCAAAAATGTAAATAAAACCGTCGTTGCTGACTATAAGTTTCCCATTTTTCTCCGTTACTGTTAATAATTTAACAGACTGTTTGTTTGTAATTTTAACTGGTTTGTACCATGGAAGCTCAAACTCTTCCCATGCAATTTCGTATCCGTCTTCCGCCCATAGTGTTTTCCCTTTCTGTCTGAAGCTTAATATCAGACGGTATTCAGTTCCTTCAATAACTTCAGGTTTGTGAAACGGAAGAGTTACAATGCCAGTTTTCTGAGGAGCAATGTCCTCTTTGATCACTCCTTCTTCAACAATTTCATTATCAGCCTTTAACATCCAGATAGCCTGCAATTCGCCAAGGCTTGTAAAGAGATATCTGTTGATTATCTCGACTTCTCCGTTTTCAACCGAGATCAGCCTTGCAGATACAGGCTGACCCGATTTTTTTATCTGCCACATTTCAGGTTGCGGACTGCGGTCAGGCCAGATGGTACCATAGGTTCTTGCTCCAATACCATAGCTGAAGAATTCACCACCGGTGCTCATCTCCTCAAAATCCAGCCACAAGGCTGCCGCTTTTTTCAATTCAGTGGAAGGTGATTTCAACAAAACTGCGTCAATATTCTTTGCAAAAACGCCAGCCTGGTCGATTATCGCATCACAGATATATATATCGGTCTCCTGTCCGTGAATTTCAACATTCCTTCCAATGTTAACAGGGAAGGGAGTATTCCTTATGTTGCCGGAAACGGCTTTTCTCTCGCTTTCTTTTCCATCAATGGTTATGAATATTGCCTTGCCGTCATAATTAGCAGTTACCAAGTGCCAGTTGTTCTCCCAGTTTTCAGGCAGAGGTGTCCGTATCGTTTGTTTGCTACCGGTTGTGACATAGAATTCGAGAAACTCTTTTCCAATCTGGTGAAGACCGAACTGATTATTGCCCTTTGTTATTAAAGTTCCTGCAAAGCTGCTGAGCGACCTTGGAAAAACCCAAAGTGTGAGGGTAAGCTGATCGCCGTTAATTTCAAGGGCTTCATCCCTGTAAACTTCTACCCACTGGTCATGTCCGTTCAGGTCAATACCTTTTCCCGAAACTCCCGGGACCAGCTTTGCCCGTCCCATTACATTTACCTGGATGTTATTATCAGAAGCGTCTTTCAGTGTTTTTATCCTTTCAGTTATTCCTGTACTTACAAAATCCCATATTGCGCCACCCATGCTCCGCGGGTAGCTGTTGAATAAATTCCAGTAATCATCTAATGCGCCACCACCGTTTCCGGTAGCTGCCACATACTCATCGAGAAATGATGGTCGGGGATCAATACTATCGGGCACAAGGAATACGTCGGTGATCAGACTAAACAGATGAGGATACCGGGGACCTATAATATCCTCACAGTGATGAGCATAAGCATTTCCCCCGTACATCCAGAAACGGGTTTTATCATATTTCTTTCCTTCATCAACTACTGCACAGATGTTTTCTCCCTCACCGCTTTCATTTCCGGCACTCCAGAAAAGAATGCACGGGTGATTCCTGTCGCGCAGTACCATCTTGCGGGCTCGCTCGCGGTACATTGCTTCCCATTCCCTGTTTTCCGATACAAATTCAGTAGCATGTGATTCATCTCCTGTTTCATCAACAATGTATATGCCGTACTCATCGGCAAGCTCCAAATATCTGATTACCGGAGGATAATGAGAGGTCCGTACACAGTTGATATTGAATTGCCTGAGGATGCTCAGGTCTTTTCGGATAGTGGATTCATCCATTGTATGTCCGAGAACCGGGTGCTGCATATGGCTGTTAATGCCATTCAGCTTTACGGGCATACCATTGAGATAAAATACCTGGTTCCTGATTTCTGTCTCTTTGAAACCTGTTCTGCCGGTAATGACTTCAACAGTTTTACCTGCAGAATCAAGCAATTCGAAAGTCAGAGTATATAAATTGGGGTATTCTGCCGACCATTTGGCCGGATTCTCAATTTCAGCCGATAACTTTACATTATTTTTCCCGGCAGCTGCTACTGTGAATTTATCCGAGACAATCGTTTTTATAATTGTATTCTCACGGTCATAAAGAGTTGCACGAAGAATATAATCTCTTCCGTCCATTGAAGAATAATTCTTCTTCAAGATAATATCCATCAGAGTATTTGGTCACCAGTACTGCAACGGTGTTTTTACCCGGCTTTAGATATCTTGTTATATTGTACTCAGCTGGTTCCTGTGCTCCTTCATTGTAACCGGCTTCTTTCCCGTTAATCCATACAAAGGATGCAGAAGCTGTTTTTTCCATCCGCAGAAAGACCTCTTTTCCTTTCCAGGCTGCCGGCAATGAAAATGTCTTCCTGTATGAACCGATGGGATTATATTCCTTTGGGACAAACGGTGGATTTGAAGGAAATGGCGTTCTGACATTTCTGAAAAGCGGGTCGCCAAATCCCTGCATCTCCCAGTTTGAAGGAACATGGATAGTATCCCATTTTTTATCGTTGAAATTCTCAGAAAAGAATCCTGCAGGAATGCCTTCGGGGACCTCGCTGAAATAAAATTTCCATTTTCCATTTAACGACAAGTAACTGGATGATTTATTTTTATCGTTTATTAATGCCTCATTAACAGACATATATGGGATCAGGGGAGTGTGTCCTTCCTCCTGGTTCAACTCAAATACTGCTAGATTTTCAAGATATGAATAGATATCTGACAGAAATGATTTTTCCTGAGAGAAGGCTATATTGCATATCAATATTAGTACAACAGTAATGAATGTCCTTTTCATTTTGTCAGGGATTAATTAGAATTGAAAAGTAATAAAAAGCTTCATAATAATCACCATCCTGTAACGTTTTATACACATCATTATTAATACTCTTATCAGAAGAAGGAGATTCCTCATTACGCCTCCTTCGTCGGCTCCATTCGGAATGACAGAATTCTTTTTTGGGGGGGAGGAGGAGCGGCGATTTGCCTCAGCAATTGCCGCTCCTCCCATACCTCCCTTATTCGCCTTGTCATTCCGAACGAAGTGAGGAATCTCCTGAATATCAATACTATAATATTATTTAAATACTTGTGTATAAAGAATAGTGCCCCTCTTCAAGGGGATTGGTGAGTATCATATTATTTCATAATTTAGCATTTCATTATTTAAAGATAAAAGCCAACCTTAAATCTATGCAAATGAAAAAGTTCTTCGCGATAAACAACCTGATTCTTACGGCACTTCTTCTGCTGGCGATAATCTCATGTAAGAAGGCTCCAATAGCTGATAAGCTTCAGATCGAATACGAAAAGTATGTAATGCCAAACGGTTTGCAGGTTATCCTTCATACCGATCATTCCGATCCTATGGTATCTTATGCCATAATGTACCATGTAGGTTCAAGCCGCGAGATCCCCGGGAAGACAGGCTTCGCACATCTTTTTGAGCATCTTCTTTTCGGCGGTTCCGAAAATGTAGCACCTGGTGTATTTGACCTTATTATTGAAGGAGTGGGCGGATCAAATAACGGATTTACCAGCCGCGATGTAACAACCTATTTTGAGATGTTCCCGAAAAATGCCCTCGAAAAAGTGCTCTGGCTGGAATCTGACAGGATGGGATTTTTCATCAATTCAGTGACTCCGCGCCTTCTTGCCATTCAGCAGAACGTTGTTCAGAATGAGAAAAGACAGGGCTTTGACAATACCCCATATGGTTTTACCACGGATGTTATCTGCAAAAATCTCTACCCGGAAGGCCATCCCTACAGATGGGATGTCATCGGGGAGATGGAAGACCTCAAGAATGCCAGTCTTGATGATGTCAGAACATATTACGGAAATTTCTACGGGCCAAACAATGCAACCCTTGTGCTTGCAGGAGATTTCAATCCGGATTCGGTTAAATTACTGATTGATAAATACTTTGGAGAGATAAAGTCACACGGAGAGGTTGCTCCCCGCACCACCATGCCTGTAACACTTGCAGAAACAAAGAAGCTTTATCATGAAGATAATTTCGCCAATGTGCCGGAGATAAATATGGTATGGCCGGTTCCGGAAGCATATAGCAAGGATGCCTATGCCCTCGATTTCCTTGGCCGGATACTTGCCGACGGCAAAAAAGCACCTTTGTATAAAGTGCTGATAAAGGAAAAGCAGCTTACTTCAAGTGCTTATGCATATAATTCCTCCTCCGAGCTTACGGGTGAATTTACAATCACCATCCGGGCCAATGAAGGCAAAGCACTTAAGGAAATTGAAGATGCAGTATTTGAAGCTTTCGCCCGTTTTGAGAAAGAAGGTATCACAGAAAAGGATGTGGAGAGAGTCAAGGCTCTCAGTGAAGTGAATTTCTATAACAGGATCAACAGCGTGTTCTATAAAGGATTACAGCTTGCATTCTACAATACTTTCCTCAATGATCCGGGATTCATTGAAAAGGATATTGAGAACATCAAAGCAGTGACGCTTGATGATGTCATGCGGGTTTATAATCAGTATATCAAAGACAAACCGCATATTGTGACCAGTTTTGTCCCTAAGGGACAGCTTGAGATGGTTGCCGATAATTCGGTCCCTGCAGGTGTGAAGGAGGAGAATATTAGTGAAGCCTCACAGGTAGAGATAGAAGAAAAAAGCGATGATCAGATAGTAAAGACTACTTCATTGATCGATCGCACAGCTGAACCCGGTGTTGGAGAAGAGCCTGCGGTCAATGTTCCTGAAGTATGGAAAGCAGAGCTTTCAAATGGAATTAAAGTATATGGAATTCAGAACAAAGAATTACCGCTAGTTGATATGAGCCTTGTAATTGATGGCGGTATACTCCAGGACAACATCACCCTGCCCGGAGTTGCTGCCTTAACGGCCAACGTACTTACCCAGGGAACAAAAAATAAAACTCCTGAGGATCTTGAAGAAGAAATTAAGCTTCTTGGATCTAGTATTAACGCATGGGCTTCCCGCGAAGATATGTCTTTGAATGTCAGCATGTTGTCAAGGAATTTTGGGAAAACGGTCGCCCTGATGGAAGAGATACTGCTCGAACCGAGGTGGGATTCAACAGAATTCAACATTGCGCTTACAAGTGCAAAGAACAGCATTATCCAGGATGAAGCCCAGCCAAGAGCTGTGGCCAGGCAAGTATTCTATAAATTGCTATATGGAAAGGACCACATCTTCGGTTATAACTCACGAGGGACAAAAGAATCTGTTGACAAGATCACTCTGGAGGATCTGAAATCATATTATAATAAAAACCTTTCACCCTCTCTTGCAAGGATACTTGTCGTAGGAAATGTTTCACAGGAAGAGGCGCTTGCCGCACTTAAACCTTTTGAACTGGAATGGAAGACCAAAGAGGTCACAATGAACAAGTATCCTGAACCAGTTGTACCGGAAAAGTCTGTAATATATTTTGTCGATATTCCAGGCTCAAGACAATCGGTGATCCAGATCGGATATCCTGCAATAAAGCGGGATAATCCTGATTATATAAAAGCTGAATTCATCAACTACCGGCTTGGCGGAGCTTTCACAAGCATCTTAAACCAGATACTTCGTGAAGAAAAAGGATTCACCTACGGCGCTTCAAGCTACTTCAATGAACTGAAAACCATTGCCCCGTTCAACACAGGTTCAGCTGTAAGATCAGACGCAACATTTGAATCCATAAAGATTTTTAAGGAAGAGATGGAGAAATACCGGGAAGGTGTTTCAGCGGAGGATCTCCAGTTCATAAAGAACTGTATGATCAGGTCAAATGCAACTCGTTTTGAGACTAACGGCGATCGTCTTGGAATGCTCTCCACAATGACCAAATACGGATTCAGCCCCGATTATATCAAGAAAGAGGAGAACATAATCAGGAACATGACTATTGAAGAGCATAAGGCAATTACTCAAAAGTACATTGTGCCTGATAAGATGTATTATATTGTAGTCGGTGATGCTGCAACCCAGATGAAGCCTCTTGAAAAGATAGGATTCGGGAAACCCGTGTTGTTAAGCAAATAAGTAGCGCCGGAGGTTCCCTATCCTACTTCTGCGTCGGTGGCATTCTTAATGACAGGATTATTTAAAGAAAATGATTTATGCACAACGGGGAGATTCCTCATTCCTCCCTTATCATGAGTGTCCAAAGATCTGTTCAATATACCGTCATAATAATTGGTTTAAAATGAGGAGGTTCCCCATTCCGCTGCGCCTTCCCAGGCATATTCAGGAATGACTGCGTCATATA
>JAPLDX010000051.1 GCA_026391215.1 Bacteroidia bacterium | reverse complement strand
AACCCTTTTTAGCATATAAAAGAGTAAAGTAAGTAAAAAATATCCACTTGCCCCCACTTTACTCCACTTTTTTTTAACTCTTTGTTGATAACTTTTGGAAGGTATTTTGTTCTCTCCCTCCTGGATTCTTTCGCTGGTTCTTATGTATTCATCCCCATTTTCCCTCTCTTAATTACATATACCCATCCCCCGTCCCCCTTCCCTGCTAAAGCAAGGAAGGGGGCTAACTAACTGTAAATAAACATTTTCCCCCTCTTTGCTTTAGCAGAGAGGGGGATTAAGGGGGTGAGTACTTGTATTCCCAAAAAAACATAAATTTGCACTTCTCATATAATCCATGGACTAATGGAGCAGTCTTTAGAAAAAAAAGGCTTTCAGAAAATTGATGTCGGGGACGTCCTCAGATCAAAAAATCCTTCTCTGGCAAAAGTTATTCCATCATTTCTAATCAATTATCTGAAAAGGATCATCCACCAGGATGATATCAACGAGATACTGAGCAAATTCGGACACTTTAAGGATTCCGAGTTCATCGCGCCGGTACTCGATTTCATGCAGATAAAATATCGGGTTTTCGGAAGTGAGAACATCCCTCTCTCCGGCAGATATTTTTTCGTATCAAATCATCCCCTGGGAGGTCTTGACGGACTTGTTTTTATAAACGAATTATCAAAGCATTTCACAGATATCAAGTTCCCGGTTAATGATATCCTGATGAACCTGGAAAATCTCAATGGTATTTTCCTGCCTGTTAATAAGCACGGCGGCCAGGCAAAGGATGCAATCAGGTCGCTTGAGGACACATACGCTTCCAACAGCCAGGTCCTTTATTTCCCGGCGGGTCTCTGCTCACGTAAAAAGCACGGTGTAATACAAGATCTCATATGGCATAAAAGTTTCATATCCAAGGCAATACAGCATAAAAGGGATGTCGTTCCAGCCTATTTCTCAGGCAGGAACTCAAATTTCTTTTACAACCTGGCAAATTTCAGGACTTCTCTTGGCATTAAATCAAATTTTGAAATGCTTTATCTTCCTGATGAAATGTTCAGTCAGAAGGGAAAAGAGATATCGCTGGTTTTTGGCAAAGTAATTCCCTGGCAGACATTTGACAAATCAAAATCATTGCCTGAATGGGCTGAATGGGTAAAAATGAAATCATATGAACTTGAATCATTTATTATATAATGTCTGCAAAATAAAAAAAGCACTAACTTGCATCTGACTCTATAAAGAAAATATTCGAAAAACCGTTCACGTCCTATGGAATTGGAACCGATTGTTGCTGGCAGCCCCTGGATCAGATAATGGCAGAGCTCACACAGGACAAGCTTCTCCGCAAAACAAATAATGGGGATAATGAGGTATATATCTTTGATAATAACACCTCTCCTGTCCTTATGCAGGAGGTTGGCAGGGTCAGGGAGATCACTTTTCGTCATGCCGGAGGCGGAACAGGTCATTCAATCGATTTTGATAATTTTGATACAGCCAGGGAAGATCCTCAGAAACAGCTTATTGTCTGGGATCCGGATAACAGGGAGATCGTCGGAGGATATCGCTATTATTTCCCTCTGAAAGGATGTACACACTGTGATCTCACCAAGCTTGCTTCATCCGCATATTTTAAATTTTCTGATAAATTCAAAACCAAGTATTTTCCCCATATGATGGAGCTTGGCCGGTCATTCGTGCATCCCGACTATCAGTCGAAAACCATGGGAAGAAAAAGTCTTTACGCATTGGACAACATATGGGATGGATTGGGTGCATTATTTATTGAAAATCATCATATTAAGTACCTGTTCGGAAAGGTTACAATGTATCCGCACTTTAACCAGAATGCCAGGAACATGATACTTTTCTTTCTTAAGAATCATTTCGGCGATGCTGATAATCTGGCTGTTCCCATTGAACCGGCCGATATTGATCTCCATGAAGAGGAAATGAAAAAACTTTTCAAAAGCTGGCGCTATAAAGAAAATTACAAGACGCTTTCTGCCGAAGTCAGGAAGCTCGGGGAGAGCATCCCCCCTCTTATAAATGCATATATGAATCTTTCACCGACGATGCTAACTTTTGGTACTTTTATCAATCATCATTTTGGCAATGTTGAAGAGACAGGCATCATGATAACACTGAGGGATATATATGTGGAAAAAATCAACAGGCACCTTGCTTCCTACAAGAAGGATTTTATCATCACCTGGTTTTCACATGATCATCAATAAGCCCTGGCATTTATCCCTTCAATATAGTTTATAAATGACTGGTTGGCTACCTTGTTGCCTCCGGGAGTAGGATAATTGCCTGTAAAATACCAGTCTCCGGTATGACCCGGACATGCTTCATGCAATCCTTCGATTGTCTGGAATACAATAATCACTTCAGCTTTTATTTCTTCAGTTCTCAACATTGATGAAATCTTTGCTGAAATCTCATCGGGACACAGGGGCTTATATATCTCCTTCACGAGGTTTCTTATCTCTTCGGGCGGCTTCTTTATTTCAGTTCTGGCTTCTTCATAGATGTTATTTATCAATGAAGCTCTTCCGCTCTCCTTCAGTAATTCAATTGCCGCCCTGAATGCAATGAAATCGCCCAGTTTCGCCATATCGATCCCGTAGCAGTCAGGGTATCTGAGCTGCGGAGAAGATGAGACTATTATGATTTTTCTTGGATCCAGCCTATCGAGAATTCTGATAATACTTTTCTTCAGAGTGGTCCCTCTCACTATTGAATCATCGATAACCACAAGGTTATCTTTGCCGCGTCTTACAACCCCGTATGTCACGTCATAAATATGTCCGACAAGATCATCCCTGCTTTTATCCTCGGTTATGAATGTTCTCAGCTTCACATCCTTGACGGCTATTTTTTCCACCCTGGGTCTCTGGTTTATTATCTTTTCAAGCTCTTCTCTTGACAGTGTCTTCCCTTTCTGTATTATTGTATCCACCCTGAGCTTATTAAGATAGTTTTCCACTCCCTTAATCAGGCCGTAAAATGCACTTTCAGCGGTGTTGGGTATATACGAAAAAACCGTATTGTCGAGATCATAATCGACAGCCTTAAGTACCGGATGGGTCAGCAATTCGCCAAGCTTTTTCCTCTCCCTGTAGATCTCCTTATCGGTCCCCCTGGAGAAATAAATTCTTTCAAAGGAGCATTTCCGGTGCTCCGTTTCCTCTCTTATTCTTTCAATCGAAATGCCTCCTGCAGCTTTAATGATCAGGGCATGAGCCGGCGGCAGCTCAATAACTTTATCAGTCCTGATATTAAAGACAGTCTGTATGACAGGCCTTTCAGATGCTGCCACAACCACCTCATCATCAATATAATAAAATGCCGGCCTTATGCCTGCGGGATCTCTCATTACAAACGCATCGCCATGGCCTACCATTCCGGCCATTACATAGCCGCCGTCCCAGTCACGGCTTGCTTTTGACAGAACGGTTGCCAGATCAAGATTCTTTTCTATCAGCGGTGAGATATCTTTTTTCGAATATCCCTGCTCCTTAAAGTGCCTGAATATTTTTTCATTCTCTTCATCCAGGCGATGTCCAACATTCTCCAGTATTGTTACTGTGTCTGAAAAATCAACAGGATTCTGTCCGAGGTCAATAAGGCTTCCGAAAACTTCGCCCACATTTGTCAGGTTAAAGTTACCTGCCAGAACAAGGTTTTTTGATTTCCAGTTATTCTCACGGCTTACAGGATGGACATTATCAATATTGTAATTGCCGTAGGTACCATATCTGACGTGCCCCAGATAGATATCACATGCAAACGGAATATTTTCCTTAATAAATCTCTGGTCCCTGATTTCCGGTATGCTTATTCTTTCGATATCATGATAGATCAGGTCAAAAATTTCATTTATAGAATTTGCCCTGTTCGATCTTTGCCTGAAGATATACCTGTTTCCGGGCCTTACATTCAGCTTTATTCCAGCTATGCCTGCTCCATCCTGTCCCCGGTTATGCTGTTTCTCCATCATCAGGTACATTTTCTGGAGCCCATAGTCCCATGAACCATACTTATTAATATAATATTCCACCGGCTTTAGCAATCTTAGCATTGCTATGCCGCATTCATGTTTGATTATTTCGCTCATAGTCAGTTTTTGTCCTGATCCGGGAATGTTATTATCGCCGGGACCAGGTAAGCATTTGGAAATTCTTTCCGCACCATCAGGAGATATTTATGCCCCTCCGTTCTGGTTCTGTAATTACCTGCCCTGACAATGAAATATCCGGGTTCCTGGTACTGGGCATACGATATGATATCGGAAAATTTATTAATGAATTCTGCTCTTGCCTTGGCTGATTCTTCCCTCGCCTGCCTTACAGAGCTGTAATAGAGCTGTATCCTGAAACCTTGCATTCCCTGGGTTCCTTCTATGGTTCTGTTCTTTTTGGAGGCCAGAATATAACGGCTTAACAGGGTATCAACTGCCGGATCCTGAGAAATGATAAGCTTCCCTTCAATGTAATCCGGCCTCTTAAAAAGATCTGATGTCTTTACGAAAGCCTGTGATCTGCATAATCCGACAGGGATTACAAGTATTATTACCAGTGAAAGAATCTTGCGGAGCATGCTATAAACCGGAGTTATTGCAATATTGATTTCAGTGCAAGGTAGTAGTTCCCGCCTTTAGATCCTGCTACCAGGATATTTGCGTCATAGTATAAATCGAGATCTTCTCCGAAAGCATCAGTCTCAGTTAAATTGCAGACATCAAACATTCTTATCTTGCCGGCTTCTGAACCATCTTCCGGATTTGCCATGTTTATTATGAAACAGTTGGTATTGAGCATCATCAGGATATCGTTATCATCAAATTCCAGCGCTATACCTGAATTAGTTTTTTCCAGGTATTTCTTCCATTTCACGGATCCTGAAGAAGCAAGGGACACTAAAAATGAGTTATTCAGAACGCCCTCTTCAGCAGATAATTCTGTATTCCCCGCTACATAAACGTTTCCCTGATCATCCAGAATAATACCGAGGCTCGCAGCACCGAAATTGGAATTATTATAAAGGTCAGTCTCCCACAATTTATTGAATTCGGCTGAGTATTTTGCCACGCTGGCCTGCGATTTTGCATAAGCTCTCATCCTTGTCAGTGGAAGAAAAATATTGCCTGAATGATCGGCTGTCATCTTATTTGCTGCGATTAAATTAGCCTCCACGACTTCCTTTTTTTCAATAATCTTTCCGGAGGTATCAAATTTTACAAAAAGGATACCGGTTTTGCCCGAAACCGATGAATCAGGTTTGATCGTTCCCACAGCTACAAGATTCCCGCTGCCTGAATATGACAGACCTGTAAGCTCCACATTAAACCCGGCAGTCAATACCGTATCCCATATTTTACTCCCATCCTTATTTATGCAGGCAAGCAGCATCTTCCCCTCACTGCTGCCTCCGGCCATAAAACGTGATGTATCGGACCAGACTGAACTGAACAGACCTTTTCTTTCAGAGGTAAATTCAATTTCTGTTTTTTTATCCTTTGTGAGCTTAAGAAGATAAGGATTGTCATTAACTGTTCCGCAGCTTACGATTCCCGAGTCGGAAAAAGCCCTGACAAATAGTGAATTACCCTGTCCGAATGACTTTTCCCAGATGAAATCATTTGTTTCCTTATTACACGAAACAACTGTTAAGGATAATGCCAGCAAAACAAATGATTTTCTCATTGCATTGTTTTTATTCCAGCGCCTCCGCCAGTTCATCAGTCATTTCAAGGTTATGATACACGTTCTGTATATCGTCATCATCCTCAAGTGATTCGATGAATTTAAGGACTTTCTTTGCTGACTCAACATCCAGCTTTTTGGTATCATTCGGTATCCTTTTCAATCCTGATTCTTCCGGCTCAATACCCAGTTCACTCAATTTCTTTGAAACACTGCCAAAATCTTCCTTGGCACAGGTGACTGTAACAGTGTCACCGTCAATTTCAAAATCTTCAGCACCGGCATCGATCATCTCAAGTTCAATTTCATCCATCGACAATCCTTCTTTACTAAAGGTAAAAACTCCTTTATTGTCAAACAGGAAGCTGAGCGATCCTTTTGTCCCCAGGTTGCCGCCGTGCTTGTTGAAAGCTGACCTGATCGCAGCCACAGTTCTGTTATTATTGTCAGTGAGACATTCCGCATAAACAGCAATGCCGTGTGGGCCATAACCTTCGAATGATGTTTCAGTATAGGTTTCCGCATCAGAACCGGTAGCTTTTTTTAATGCCCGTTCAATGTTGTCCTTGGGCATGTTTGAGCCTTTTGCATTCTGAATTGCAAGCCTTAATCTGGCATTTGTATTGGGATCACCTCCTCCTTCTTTTGCAGCAATTACAATCTCCTTAATGATCTTTGTGAAGATCTTTCCTCTTTTGGCATCTGCTGCCCCTTTCTTCCTTTTAATTGTCGACCATTTACTGTGACCTGACATATAACTTGTTTTATTAATACTGTGCAAAATTAAATAATTCTTTAATACTTCATTCAGGTTATATACTTTTGTACAGAAATTATGAAATAGTTAATTGTTTCGATGGTTTGACTGTTTGAAGGTTCGAACGTTCGAAGCAAAACGTTCTCACGATCAAACGAACGATCAAACGAACGAACGATCAAACAATCTATCATGATCAGTACCAAAATTGATTACTGGAACTTTGAAAAATAACAAAGTATATGTTGAGACCTACGGTTGTCAGATGAATGTTGCTGACAGCGAGGTTGTTGTTTCAATTCTTTCCAAACAGGGTTTTAAGCTGACAGACGAAATAAGTGATGCTTCAGTAATTCTTATCAATACCTGTTCAATCCGTGAGAATGCGGAACAGCGTATCTGGAACAGGCTTAAAGCCATCCGTCACCTGAAAAATAAAAAGAATGAGGTAATCGTCGGTTTGATAGGATGCATGGCGGAACGGCTGAAGGAAAAAGTGCTGGAAGCTGAACAGCTGGTTGATATTGTTGCCGGTCCTGATGCTTACCGTGACCTTCCTGTTCTTGTTGCAGAAGCAGAATCAGGGCATAAAGCTGTGAATGTCTTGTTGTCCCGCGAGGAGACGTATGCAGATATCTCGCCGGTAAGAATGGATAAGAACGGCGTTTCATCATTTGTGTCCATAATGAGGGGATGCAATAATATGTGCACATATTGCGTGGTCCCTTATGTCAGGGGAGCCGAAAGAAGTCGTGAGCCCGGATCCATAATAAAGGAGGTCAGGCAATTGTTTAAATCGGGTTACAGAGAGGTGACTCTGATAGGGCAGAATGTGGACTCATATAAATGGGAAGATAAAGGTGCTGTTACAGAATTCCCGCAGCTTCTTGAGAAAGTAGCCCGGATAGATCCACTGCTCAGGGTGAGGTTCTCAACTTCCCATCCCAAAGATATTTCAGATGACCTTCTAAGAATAATCGCCCGGTATGATAATATCTGCAAGCATATTCATCTTCCTGCCCAGAGCGGCAGCACCCGGATTCTTAAGCTCATGAACCGCGAATATTCAAGGGAATGGTACATGGACAGGATAAGCGCTATCCGTACGATAATACCTGATTGTGCCATCTCAACCGACATGATATCAGGATTTTGTACCGAAACTGAAGAGGATCATCAGGCTTCGCTGTCACTCATGGAATGGGTAGGCTTTGATTTTGCCTATATGTTTAAATACAGTGAAAGACCCGGGACAAAAGCTGCCCGGAAGCTTAAGGATGATGTCCCTGACAATATCAAAACAGCCAGGCTGAATGAAATTATTGCCCTTCAGAACAGGCTTTCGGCAAAATCAAAAAGGAATGATGTTGGCAGGATTTTTGAGGTGCTTATTGAGGGATTTTCAAAAAGATCCGATGAGTATTTATCAGGAAGGACATCACAGAACAAGATTGTTGTTTTTCCCAAAGGAAACAAAAGAAAGGGAGAGTTTGTCAGGGTGCTTGTCGATAGATGCACATCGGCAACGCTGATAGGAAAGATAAGCGACAACAAGTAAATCTTAATCCTGCTTTTTCAGGTCAACCTTAATCTGCAGCTCATTAAGCTGCTTTTCTGATATTTGCGCCGGAGTATCCAGCATCACATCCCTGCCGGAATTGTTTTTTGGGAATGCAATAAAATCACGGATTGAATCCTGTCCACCGAACATTGCCACCCATCTGTCAAAGCCGAAGGCTATACCACCATGCGGGGGCGCCCCGTATTTAAATGCATTCAACAGGAATCCGAACTGCGCATTTGCCTCATCTTCAGTAAATCCCAGCACTTTAAACATAAGCTGCTGAACAGATGCATCATGTATCCTGACTGAGCCCCCTCCGATCTCCACTCCGTTTATCACCAGATCATAAGCATTCGCACGCACTTTCCCTGGATCTTTTTCCATCAGGTGCAGGTCTTCCGGCTTCGGTGATGTGAATGGGTGGTGCATCGCAAAGAATCTTTTCTCCTCCTCATCCCATTCAAGCAGGGGAAAATCTACAACCCATAAAGGGACGAATGTATTTTTCTTCCTTAATCCGAGCCTGTTGCCCATTTCAAGCCTGAGCTCCGAAAGGGCGGTTAGTGTCTTATTCTTTTCACCGGCCAGTATAAGTATAAGATCGCCCTTTTTTGCATCCATCGCTGCGGCCCATTTTCCGAGATCCTCCTGTGAATAGAACTTGTCAGCTGATGATTTCAGCGTGCCATCTGTTCCGCATTTTAAATATACCATACCTTTCGCGCCGATCTGAGGACGTTTTACAAACTCCGTCAGCTCATCAAGTTGTTTCCTTGAATATTCCGAACAACCTTCTGCACAGATACCTCCAATATATTCAGCGCCATCAAAAACCTGGAATCCATTTCCTTTGACTAAAGTCGTCAGATCCTGAAATTTCATTCCGAACCTGAAGTCTGGCTTATCGGATCCGTAATTTTCCATTGCCTCACTATACGTGATCCTTCTGAAAGGTTCCGTAAATTCGACGCCTTTGATTTGTTTGAATAGATATTTTGCGAGACCTTCAAATGTATCCAGGATATCATCTCTCTGAACAAACGACATTTCACAGTCAATTTGTGAGAACTCGGGTTGTCTGTCAGCCCTGAGATCCTCATCGCGGAAGCATTTTACCAGCTGAAAATATTTGTCAAACCCGGCCACCATAAGCAGCTGCTTAAGGGTCTGGGGTGACTGCGGCAAGGCATAGAACGTTCCCGGCTGCATCCTGCTTGGAACAACAAAGTCACGTGCGCCTTCGGGTGTTGATTTGATGAGGGCAGGCGTTTCAATCTCAATAAAACCTATGGAATCCATGTACTTGCGGACTTCCTGAGCCACCCTGTGACGCAGGATAATATTGTTTTTAACTGAATTTCTGCGGAGATCAAGATACCGGTATTTCATCCTCAGCTCTTCTCCTCCGTCAGTCTCTTCTTCAATGGTGAAGGGAGGAAGCTCGCTGCGATTTATTATGTTCAGCTCTGTAACCTCTATCTCTATCTCCCCTGTCGGAATCTTAAGGTTCTTATTGCTTCTTTCCCTCACTTTTCCCTTTGCCTGGACGACAAATTCACGTCCCAGCTTCCTGGCTTGTCCGCAAAGCTCCTTGTCTGTTTCCATGTTGAATACCAGCTGTGTTATTCCGTAACGGTCGCGAAGGTCAACAAATGTCATCCCGCCAAGATCTCTTGATCGCTGAACCCATCCGCATAAGGTAACTTCTTTCCCTGAATCTTTTAATCCAAGCTCTCCGCATGTATGTGTCCTGTACATCTTCATCAGTTTAGTTCAGCAAAAGTAAGAAAAATTGAGGATCAGAAATATGAAAATTATTCTTCGTAATTTTAGGCTTCTCAACTGAACAGGATGAAAGAAAACAAAAATGAGATATTCATGAAGTCGGCTCTTGAGGAGGCAAGGAAAGCTTTTGATAAAAAGGAGATCCCTGTCGGAGCAGTTGTGGTATGCAAGGATACCATAATAGCAAAGGCACATAATCTCACTGAAACTTTAAAAGATCCTACCGCACATGCCGAGATGCAGGCAATTACGGCTGCAACAAACTGGCTCGGGGGAAAATACCTGACAGGATGCACCATTTATGTCACCCTGGAACCATGTGCAATGTGTGCAGGAGCGATAGGCTGGAGCCAGGCTTCAGCACTTGTTTATGGGGCAACTGACGAACAAAAAGGCTATACAAAAATCATCGGCCCATTACTTCATCCAAAAACTAAAATAGTCCGAGGTATTAAAGTGAAAGAATGCAAAGATCTTTTAGTTAAATTCTTTAAATCCCGGCGATAAGGTTATTTGGAAAAAAGAGGTTAAGTTTACTAAAATTTTTAACCATGACCTTCGATAACAGCAAAACAATCATCAATGTCAGAATTAAACTTTTCATAACAACAGTTATATTACTGGCCTATGTTGCACTTACCTATGTGGCAAAACTGATAAAATTTCCTGTTCTTGGAATAAGTGATACGGCCTGTACAGTAGTACTTGTTGCTATATGGCTCATCATTGCTTTCTTCCCTCTGATCCTTAATTATCAGTTTGTTTTCTTTTCCGATGAGGGAGAGAAATTAGTATTCAGATACTTTATTTCAGGAATTGTCAGCGGGAAAAAGAACTCTGTTGAAATTAATAAAAGAACTTTTGCAGGATATAAGACTGAATCCAGGTTTTTTGGCCTGGTAAAGAGTATTATCCTTTTTCAACAAATGGGACAGGGAGTTGCAAAATACCCCCCGGTGTATATAAGTGCGCTTACGAAAGAACAGAAATCAAAGCTCTTCTTTTCACTTAATACTTTTGCTCCGAAAGCGTAAGGTTCTCCTGTTAATAATATGAATTAAATCATTTTTAATGAATAAAATAGGCTGGAACTTTGTATTCCCTGATTTTAAATCAATAACCTAAAATATTATTATATCATGAACGTAGATAAAATTATGAACAACCTCGAAAAGAAGCATCCCGGAGAGGTTGAGTATTTGCAGGCAGTAAGGGAAGTAGTTGAATCCATTGAGGAGGTTTATAACGAAAACCCTCAGTTTGAATCGGCAAATATTATTGAAAGGATAATTGAGCCTGATCGTATTTTCACCTTCAAGGTACCATGGATTGATGACGAAGGAAATGTAAGGATTAATCTTGGATACAGGGTTCAGTTCAATAATGCCATCGGTCCTTATAAGGGAGGGCTTCGCTTCCACCCCAGTGTTACGCTCTCTATTCTGAAGTTCCTTGGTTTTGAGCAGATATTCAAGAATGCTCTTACCACTCTCCCTATGGGAGGCGCAAAGGGCGGTTCTGACTTCGATCCTAAAGGTAAATCAAATCCAGAAGTAATGCGTTTCTGTCAGTCATTTATGCTGGAACTGTGGAAATATATCGGTCCTGAAGTTGATGTTCCAGCTGGTGACATCGGTGTTGGCGGACGTGAAATCGGATTCCTTTATGGTATGTATAAAAAGCTGAAGGGTGATCATACAGGTGTTCTGACAGGTAAGGGTAGCAACTGGGGAGGATCGCTCGTTCGTCCTGAGGCAACAGGCTTTGGTGGCATCTATTTTGTTCAGGAGATGCTTGCAACAAAGAATGAATCCCTTAAAGGCAAAACTATTTCAATTTCAGGTTTCGGCAACGTGGCATGGGGTGCTGCACTTAAGGCATCCGAGCTTGGAGCTAAGGTTGTAACAATCTCCGGTCCTGATGGTTATGTATATGATCCGGACGGAATTTCTGGTAAAAAGATTGACTATATGCTTGAATTGCGTGCTTCCAACCAGGATATTGTCAAGCCATATTCCTATGCATTTGAAGGAGTTGAGTTTCATGAAGGTAAGAGACCATGGGAGGTGAAAGTTGATATCGCTCTGCCGTGTGCCACCCAGAATGAGCTTGATGATAAGGATGCCGCAATCCTTATAAAGAATGGGGTTATGCTGGCAGCCGAAATATCTAACATGGGCTGTACCCCTGAAGCTGTAGAAGCATTTCATAAAAACAAAATATTATTTGCTCCCGGAAAAGCTGTGAATGCAGGAGGCGTTGCCACATCAGGGCTTGAAATGACACAGAACGCTATGAAGCTCAGATGGGGAAGCAAGGAAGTTGACGACCGTCTGCATGAGATCATGAAAAATATTCATGGCCAGTGCCTAAATTATGGCAAGCAGGAAGATGGTTATGTTGACTATGTAAAAGGTGCAAATATTGCAGGGTTCCTGAAAGTAGCAAATTCAATGCTCGATATGGGAGTAATCTAGGGGAGTTTTATGTACCCACCCCCTTTGTCCCCCTCCCTGCTTCGCAATGAGGGGGATATTTTATTGTATACCAGTGATTTTGCCCCCTTCCTTGGTTCACCAGGGAAGGGGGCAAATCCTGAGCGGAGCGAGGGATTGGGGGATGGGTACGTGTTGTTATGAGGATTGGGTTATTTTTTTTATATTTACGTGTCTCAATTCTTTGTGCTATGCCGGAAGAAGTTTTGCTTAAGCACAAAATAGCTTTAGGCCTCATTCCGCGGATCGGTGATATTAACGCCCGGAAACTTGTTTCCCATTTCGGGAATGTTGAAAGCATATTTCATGAATCTTATCGTGCACTCACTAAAATTCCGGGTATTGGTTCCGGCCTGGCAAAATATATAAGCGATCATTCATATCTTAATACCGCAGAGAAAGAAGCTGAATATGTGACAAAACATAATATCAGGACTTTTTTCTATCTTGATAACGATTATCCCTACAGGCTGCGTCAGTGTGACGATTCTCCGGTGGTTTTCTTCTTTAAAGGCAATTGTGACCTTAACGCATCCAGAATTATCAGCATAGTAGGAACCCGAAGCGCCACCTCCGGAGGAAAGGAAATATGTGAAAAAATTATTGCAGGTTTGGCTGCCGGACATCCTGACCTTATAATAATAAGCGGACTAGCTTACGGTATTGACATTACCTCGCACAAAGCAGCTCTGTCAAACAACCTGCAGACTGTAGGGGTTCTTGCGCATGGCTTTAAAACGATATACCCCGCCATTCACAAACCTGTAGCTGATGCTATGCTTAAGAATGGCGGATTACTTACTGATTTTTTCTCCGATGCATTGCCTGAACGCAACAATTTTATCAAGAGGAACAGGGTTATTGCAGGTCTGTCGGATGCCACGCTTGTTGTCCAGTCCGGAAAAAAAGGAGGAGCGCTTATCACTGCCGACATAGCAAATTCATACAACCGTGATGTATTTGCTGTTCCGGGGAGACCTGAAGATCAATGGTCAGCCGGATGTAACCAGCTGATAAAAAGTAATAAAGCAGCACTTATTGAAAATTCCGATGATATTGAATATTTCCTGAACTGGACCCCTGAAAAGTTACGGCCACCGGTCCAGAGAACCCTGTTCTCAGATCTTGATGACAGTGAAAAATCAATTTATGAATTATTATCCGGTGAAAGCGAAATGACAATCGATTCAATCTGCAGGTCCCTTGATATGCCTGTTTTTAAACTGTCTTCCCTCCTCTTGCAGATGGAATTCAAAGGGCTGATAAAATGCTATCCCGGAAATTTATACAGGATTTCCTGACCAGAGGTTTTTAAATAACACTTATTAAATAAATTATTATCAACAGAGGATCTGGTATTCTTAGTTTTTATAATTTTGATATACATATTAGCTAACCAATAATCAGACTATGGATCCCAGAGTTCAACAATTTATGGCCCTGATCAAGGGAAGAAATCCGGGTGAAAACGAATTTCATCAGGCTGTTCAGGAGGTTGCGGAATCTCTTATTCCTTTTATTGAAGAGAATCCTAAATATAAATATGCCAGGATCCTTGAAAGGATCGCTGAGCCGGAAAGAACAATCATCTTCAGGGTTCCATGGCTGGATGATAAAGGCGATGTTCAAATCAACCGCGGCTACAGGATTGAGATGAACAGCTCGATAGGACCTTATAAAGGCGGTTTGAGATTCCATCCTACAGTAAACCTTGGCATCCTGAAATTTCTGGCATTCGAACAGGTATTTAAAAACAGTCTGACAACGCTGCCTATGGGTGGTGCGAAAGGCGGTTCGGATTTCGATCCTAAAGGGAAATCCGACAATGAGGTGATGAGATTTTGCCAGAGCTTCATGTCAGAGCTGTTTCGTCATATCGGCTCCGATACCGACGTCCCAGCAGGAGATATAGGTGTGGGGGGAAGAGAGATTGGTTATCTTTTTGGCCAGTATAAAAGACTCCGGAATGAATTCACCGGAGTACTGACAGGTAAGGGAATTGAATGGGGCGGATCACTTATCCGTCCTGAAGCCACAGGATATGGCAATACTTACTTTGCAGAGGAGATGCTTTCAACAAGGGGCGACAGTATCGAGGGGAAGGTCGTATGTATTTCAGGATCAGGCAATGTTGCACAATTTGCTGCAGAAAAGGTTACACAGCTGGGCGGAAGAGTGGTTACTATGTCCGACTCCAACGGATTTATCTATGATCCCAAAGGCATTGACGCTGAAAAGCTGAAATTCATAATGGAGCTGAAGAATGTAAAGCGCGGAAGGATAAAGGAATATGCTGATAAATACAGTGTTGAGTATTTTGAAGATAAAAGGCCATGGATAATAAAGTGCGACATTGCAATGCCGAATGCCACACAGAATGAGATTAATGAAGATGAAGCCAAAACCCTTGTAAAGAATGGCTGTATCTGTGTCTCTGAAGGAGCAAACATGCCCTCAACACCCGAAGCTGTGCAAGTCTTTCTGAATGCAAAGATCCTGTATGGTCCGGGGAAAGCTGCAAATGCAGGAGGAGTAGCAACATCCGGACTTGAGATGACACAAAACTCAATGCGTCTTCCCTGGACACGCGAAGAGGTTGATGCCAGGCTTCATATGATAATGAAAAGCATTCATGCCACCTGTGTAAGGTATGGTACAAAAGATGACGGTTTCATCAATTATGTGGATGGTGCCAACATCGGAGGCTTCGTAAAGGTAGCAAACGCCATGATCGCACAGGGAGTGGTCTGATGCAGCTGGCTGATACACATACCCATCTTTACCTTTCCGAATTTGATCCCGACAGGGATGAGATGATTGCCAGGGCTGTTGCCGGGGACGTGGTAAAGCTCCTGATGCCCAATATTGATCTGCAGTCTGTCGATCTGATGATCGCTGCAGCAGAGAAACATAAAGGTATCTGCTACCCTATGATAGGACTTCATCCTACTTCAGTCCGGGATGATTACATTGAAAAGGTTGAAATTCTTGAAGAGATTTCCCGGAAGCATGAATTCATTGCAATTGGGGAGATTGGTATTGATATGTACTGGGATGTATCTCATCTGAAAGAACAAATTGAAGCCTTCAGAAGGCAGATTATTTTTGCGATCAGTAAAGGATTACCGGTAGTAATTCATGCCAGGAAATCGTTTCCGGAAATATTTTCTGTTCTTGATGAATTTAAAGGCCAGGAACTCAAGGGAGTGTTCCATGCATTTTCAGGAAATATGGAAGATGCAGAAAAAGCTCTCCTCAGGGGATTTAAGATCGGAATCGGGGGACCGCTTACATTTAAGAACTCCGGATTGGCTGAAATAGTGAAAAAAGTTGGTATTGAGCACATTATACTTGAAACGGATTCTCCATATCTCACCCCGGATCCTTACAGGGGAAAAAGAAATGAGAGTTTGTATATTTGCATAATAAATAGAAGACTTGCAGAGATTTTGAAAATGACAGAGGAAGAGACTGCTTCCGTCACCTTTGAAAATTCTTGCCGGCTTTTCAATATCTGAAGAACTCATGAATAAGAATAAAGAGATATCGGTCCTTATTATTTATACAGGCGGAACGATCGGGATGGTACATGATCCGAAAACGGGCTCCCTTGTGCCAATCGATTTTAAGCATATAACTGATCATGTTCCAGTGCTAAACAGTTTCGGAATTGATCTCCAGTCTGTTTCATTTGATCCTGTCAGGGACTCTTCAAATATTGATCCGGAGATGTGGATAAAAATGGCTGAGACAATTGAAGATAATTACGATCGTTTTGACGGATTTGTTGTCCTGCATGGAACAGATACGATGGCGTATTCAGCTTCAGCCCTGAGCTATATGCTTGGCAATCTTTCAAAGCCGGTAATATTTACAGGATCTCAACTGCCAATCGGCCTTCCGCGGACAGATGGGAGGGAAAACCTTATCACATCAATCGAGATTGCTGCTGCACAGGAAAAGGGGTCACCTTATGCCCCGGAGGTTTGCATCTATTTCGACAACGAACTTACACGAGGGAACCGCACCACTAAATTAAGTGCCGAGCATTTTGATGCCTTTAACTCACCAAATTATCCACCGCTGGCGGAAGTCGGATTACACCTGAAATATAATTTTGACGATATCAGGTATCCCGGCAGAAACACAAAGCTGAAAGTCCATAAATCATTTGACAATAATGTTGCCATTCTGAAGCTTTTCCCGGGCATAAACAGAAATTTTGTGCAGGCAGTTATCAATACAAAGGGGTTGAAAGGACTCATCGTTGAAACATTTGGCTCCGGCAATGCGCCAACCTATAAGTGGTTTCTTGATGATCTTAAATCTTTTATTGACAGGGGAGGTATCATTTTCAATGTAACACAGTGTCATGGCGGCAGTGTGGAAATGGGTTTATATGAAACAAGCCGAGAAATGCTGGCGGCTGGTGTTATCGGAGGCAAGGACATTACTTCAGAAGCTTCTGTGACAAAACTAATGTTCCTGCTTGGTACCTGCTCATTAAGAGAGAAAGTTATCAGGTGTCTGGGTATATCATTGGCCGGGGAAATCTCATAAAAACCTGATTTTAGAAATAATTATGTAATTTGCGCCGCCTTACCGGAGAGATGCAGGAGTGGTTTAACTGGCACGCCTGGAAAGCGTGTGTACCTCAAAAGGGTACCGGGGGTTCGAATCCCCCTCTCTCCGCAAAGCTTTAACGAACCCCGCGAATGCGGGGTTGTTTATTTTACCGAAAACCCTTTGAAAGTCTACTTTCATAAGGAGTTGAGGGAAAATAAACAGTACCCGAAGGGTTCGTTAAAGCTTTGCTGGTTTCCACCAGGGGATCGCGAGCGAAGTGAACAATCCTTTTTTTTATTAACCCCTATCCCTTCTCCGTCATATAACTTCACCTCTCCACCTCCTATCTCCCTACAGAGAGATGGGGGCTAATTCACTAATATTTAGATTGATAAGATACTATTTTAACCTATTTTCATAAAGGAACTGAAGAGAAAATAAACAGACCCTAATAGCTCCTGAAGGTGCAGAATAGACTTTCCTTGAAAGAAGAGCTTTATTGACAAAAGGATTACATAAATTTACTTCAAATAATACTCATTTAAATGAATATCTTATTAAAAGAAACATTCCTCAAATTATGGAAGAAGTACTTCGGAAATACTGAGCTTCCGATTGTTTTTTATTACACCGAAGGTAATGGTGGCGCGGAATGGGCAGAGAAACCAAAAGGAAGAAGTTGTATTATCTGTGAGCTTGCCAAAGTGAGAAACGGCAAATCGCTGGTTTATAATGCTGAAAGAGTTATGTGTGGCGGTGCTAAAAGATATCTTGGCTTCACAGATAAGATGAGACCCGGATTTGAATATTTTCTTTCATGCGGCAACGATCAGATGGAAGGAGAACGGTATATCAAAACACCTGCCATGGTAAAAGATCTGATGAAAAACCAAAAAACATTACCTGTTAAAGATAAAAATATAGTTTTTAAGAGATGGGATAATCTTACAGTGAATGATAATCCGGAGGTTGTTATCTTTTTTGCCCGGCCTGATATATTATCGGGATTATTCACTCTGGCAAATTTTGACCAGACAGAACCAAATGGAACGATTACTCCTTTCGGATCAGGCTGCGGTACAATGATCCATTATCCTTACCTGGAAAGTATGTCGGAACGGCAGCGGGTAGTTATTGGAATGTTTGATCCTTCAGCACGTCCATGCGTGCCTGAAGATGTACTTACTTTTGCAGTTCCGATGAAAAGATTTGAAAAGATGACAAGCTATATGGAAGAGAGTTTCTTAATAACCGGAACATGGAATACTGTAAGAAACAGGATTAACATTGAACGCTGAACAAGGAACGCGGAACATCTTTTTACTCTACTATTACTTTCCTCGTTGCGAAATACTTATCAATGAACAGATTAAGGATATAAAGTCCTTCAGGTTGCCCGCTCATATCAATCTCTCTTGAGAAATGCTCAGTTGTTTTATCGAATTTGATATTAAGTATGTCTTTCCCCTGTTCGGAGAGGATATCAACTGATAATTCTCCAAATACATCATTATTCATGTCTATTGTAAATACTCCAGGGGTAGGATTGGGATATATCTTCAGGCTTTCGAAAAGATCAATATCTTCTCCAACCAGGTATTCTTTGGGAATATAGAAATTGGTCATTTCTGATTTGGAGATAGGAATGGCGATTTCATCACTAAACGTAAAACATTCCGATTCATTGCCTATTGCAACCTTATATGTCCCCAACGTCTTGTTTGCTACATAAATGAACCTGTTCGCACCCGTTATCAGCTCATTGTTTCGGTACCACCTGTAATAATCCGCGTTATTGTTACTCGATGCCATATACCATACTACCGGCCCCCTGACATACAGTAACGGCTTTACAGGAGCGTCAGGAAAATCAATAGTAAAGATCCCCGATTCAGCTTTGCATCCTTTCAGGTTTGCTTCCAGCCTGTAAAGACCCTTTTCATACAGATCCAGATATGATAAAGTATCGTTTAGCCGCGGCTGCCCGTCTTTGTACCACAGATAGTGATAACCGGTAACTGACTGATCTGCACTCAGCCTTACAGGATCTACTCCCGGACATCTCCCCTGTTGGTAGTCCGGGGATGCAAGTACAGGCTTGTAAGGCGTGTCCTTTGCAGTCACCGTAACTTCCGATGATGTCGTTTTGCAGTTGCCTTTCAGATTCACTACTTCAACCGAATATTTACCTGACGATTTTGCAACATAACTGCTTGAATCACCATTTGTGATCCCTGTACCTTCTATCAGCCACTGATAGAAATAATTGCTGTTATTCCCAACAGACAGGACTATACTATCACCTTCACAAAACGTGAGGGAAGAACTGGTCGTAATAGCAGCAATCGGATAACTCCCTACAGTAACTGTTTTTTTTGTCGAATCAGCACATCCGTTATCCGCTACAGCTTTCAATTTAATAGAGTAATCCCCTGCATTTAGAAATCCATGAGCCGCAGGCTGTTGGATTGTCGATGACTGTCCGTCACCAAAGTCCCATTCCCAGGTAGTTATGGTCAGTCCGTTAATAATAGTGTTATTGGTGATTGCTGTAGGAGTCCCCTGGCATGTTGTCAGAGCATTAAATCCTGTTACAGGTTTAAATTTGACAATAATACTTTTTTCAAGAGAATCTTTTATCCCGGCATTACTTGTAATAACCAGCTTAACATTGTATGCCCCCCCTGCGGGAAAGATGTGTGATGGGTTTTGGATGACTGATGTTGTCCCGTCATTGAAATCCCATTTCCATGAGGCAATTCCATCTTCAGAAACAGACTGGTCCGTAAAGTTTGTAGGTAATCCCTGGCACACAGTATCAGCATTAAAGAAAGCCTGAGTATTTCTTACAACAAATGAATCAACGGCTGACCATACTCCTCCGGCATATCCCTGGTCAACAGCCTGGATCTGCCAGTAATAAGTTCCGGATGGTAAGTTTCTAAGGTTAAAACTTTTATTTAATTGAATATTCCCCATTGCCGGAATGCCCCTGTAACCATTTTCTTCTGCCTCTGGTGCAAATTTCCATCGGGTTTCATTTTTAAATTTATATCTCAGATTATAGCTCATGGTTTTGGCTGGAGTTTCATCGTTACTGACAGGGATCCATGTCACCTTTATATTTCCAGGGGTTACAGAACTTGACAATCCTGTTGGAGCATCGGGCCGGACATTAGACTTACTTACTCCTGCCTTCATAATCAGGTTGTTACGATATAGCCTGGAAATTGCACTGCCATTCTCATCCAGTCCTGCCAGCAGAATGTCCAGGTCGCCGTCGTTATCGTAATCACTCCAGGCAACACTACTGTTATAAACTCCGGCCAGAGACATACCGGTTTGTTCTGAAAAAGTATTGTCACCATTATTGTGATAGATTTTGGAAACCGGATTGTAATTTGGCCATTTTTCAGCAGTTCCGGTCAGCAATATGTCCGGATAGCCATCGTTGTCATAATCGCCCCAGGCAGCAGAGCTCAAATAAACTCCTGTTAATGAAATGCCGGTTTGTTCTGTAAAGGAATTGCTGCCATCATTCTTGTATATTTTAGCAATACCAGTCCACGTCGAATAACTATAGCCGGTCAATAGAATATCCTGTTTACAGTCGTTGTTATAGTCGCACCAGGAAACAGATCCTTGATATAAACCTCTGAGAGAAACTCCGGTCAATGGGGTAAAAGTATTGTCCCCGTTGTTGTGGTATATCTTTGTTATAGGATTGTAATTAGGATAATTTGCATCTGATCCGGCTAGCAGGATATCAAGATAACCGTCTGAATCATAATCGCCCCAGGCAGTCGAGCTTAATTGAACTCCAGTTAATGATACTGTTGTTTGTTCTGTAAAAGTATCATCTCCATTGTTATGATATATTTTTGAGATCCCGTTTGAACCTGAATAACCAGTCAGTAAAATGTCCAGGTAACCATCATTGTCATAATCACCCAATGCAGCCGAACTGGTAGAGACACCTTTTAATGATAATCCGGTTTGTTCTGAAAAAGTGTTATCACCATTGTTTTTAAATATTTTTGAAATTCCTGTCCAGGGTGAGATTGTCTTTGTGAAACCAGTCAATAAAATATCCAGATATCCATCGTTGTTAAAATCACCCCATGCAACTGAACTATTTATCACACCCGGTAATGAGACAGTAGTTTGCTCAGTAAAAGTATTATCTCCATTATTGCGATAGATTTTTGAAACAAAGTTGCCTGCTGTATCTTGTCCGGTCAACAAAAAATCAGTGAAACCGTCATTATCATAATCTCCCCAGGCAACTGAACCCTGCTGAACACCTGTAATTACAATATTGGCTTGTTCAGTGAATAATCCTGCACTAAAAATAAAAATATTTTCAGTGGTTACCGTTTTAGCATAAATCTCTGAACCAACTTTGCCCTGAAATTCAATAGCATGAATAATGTAATTAATTTGCGGATTTAACCCACTAAGCAAAACTGAATCTGCCTCACCCTTGTAAATACAATACCATCCAGTGCCAAGAGGTGATCCTTCACCGAATACTGAGTTAGCATAGAAGGTTGTATTGTTTAGAGGATTAGATGTCCCGTTGTTACCTTCTTTCGCAAAAACAATGCAGCGATCGCCATTTCCCCTTTTCCACTTAAGTAAGACAGAACTGTTGCTTATGTGGGTTGCAGATAGTTGTGAGGGTTGAACCGGACTAATTTTAAAATGTACCTCATCTGAAAATGGTCCGCCTTTAAATGAATTATCCACAGCCTGTACGCTTGCATAATAAGTTGTATCCCAACGCAGGTTTTTAAAAGTGAAAATCGTATCCAGCTGATTATTTCCCATTGCTGCAACTCGTCTGAATCCGCCAGAAGCAGCCTGAGGTGAAACAACTTCTGAAGATCCGCTTTTTCTGCCCACTCTGATATTATAGGTTAAGGATTTAGTGGAGGTTTCATCAGTGGTAACTCTGTCCCATTTCAGGAGAGCATCTTTATTCCTGATTTCATAACTTAGATTCTTTGGCTGATCGGGATTTTTATTGGTTTGCGTGCAATTATTCTTGTAAACCTTAGAAATAAAATTATTTGTAGCTTCTTGTCCTGTTATCAGAAGGTCAAGATCTCCATCATTATCATAATCGCCCCATGCTACTGAACTTGCACTCACACCAGGAAATAAAATATTGGTTTGGTCATTAAAAGTATTATCGCCATTGTTACGGTATATTTTGGAAACAGATCCGGAGCTGGAATTACCGGTCAATAAAACATCCAGGTCTCCGTCATTATCATAATCACCCCAGGCGGCGGAGCCAGATGAAACACTTATTAATGAAATTCCTGTCAGTTCAGTAAAGGTATTATCGCCGTTATTATGGTAAATCTTAGAATAATTAACAAGATTAGTACCTGTAAGTAGAATATCCAGATATCCATCATTATCATAATCACCCCAGGCTGCTGAACTATTCTGAACACGCTGGAGTGAAATGCCGGTTTGTTCAGTAAATGTATTATTGCCGTTGTTACGATAGATTTTAGATATCGGCCCTGAACCTGCAGCGCCAGTTAAGAGTATGTCAAGATTACCATCATTGTCATAATCGCCCCAGGAAACAGAACTTAACCAGACACCGGTTAAGGAAATGCCTTTTTGTTCTGTAAAAGTATTATCCTGATTATTTCTGTATATTTTGGATATATAACCTGAAGAAGTCTGACCGGTCAATAAGAAATCCTGGAAGCCATCTTTATCATAATCACCCCATGCTACTGAACCAGAAATAACACCTGGCAACGAAATACCTTTCTGTTCCGTAAAAGTGTTGTCACCATTATTTTTATAGATTTTAGAATAATAAAAAGGACTCGGACTAGCCCATTGAAGTCCTGTTAACAATACATCCAACAAGCTATCATTATCATAATCACCCCATGCAGCAGAACTGTATGTAACACCTTCCATTTCAATACCAGTTTGTTCGGTAAAAGTGTTATCACCATTATTTCGGAATATCATCGAACGACAGCCATCATAAGTAAAACCCGATAATAATATATCCAGATATTCATCATTATCATAATCACCCCAGGACGCAGCAGTGTTTGTGGTAGGTCGTAATGCAATCCCGGATTGCTCAGTAAAAACAGTGCTAAAGGACGCAGGATTTTTGATATCTGTCGTAGTCAAATACATCTCGTTCCCAGTGGTTCCGTTATATTCAACAACCTGAATCATATAATCGGTATTGACAGTCAAACCGGTGATAACAGTAGTACATTCAGTACCATTATAAACGCATTCCCATCCACCGGGTGTCAGACTGTTTATATCATAAGTTGTATTGTCAACAGGGTCCGCAGTGCCACTGGTAGCCGGTTTTATAAACAAAGCCCGTTTTGTACCTCCTCCTCCTGCCCAGGTTACAGTAGCCTGATTGTCCTGAATATTTGTAACCTTTATGCAATTTGCCTGTTCATGAGGCCGAAATAAGGGAACAGTAAAACTTTGTTCAGCGGCGAAATTGCCGCCCAGAAAACCACCATCTATTGCCTGCACAGACCAGTAATAGGTTTTATCAGGGGCAAGATCTTTTAGAGTATATCCGTTTGCATTCCATTGTATGTTTCCGTTTTTAGAGATCAGACGCATTCCGTTTAAGGCATCACTTTCCCTGAATGCATGTGGCGGACACTTGTAATTGCTTTGTCCCGATTCATACACATACAGGTTATAGCTTAATCCATCAGCAGGAGTCTGACTATCTGTAGCTTTGTCCCATTTAAAGGTAACAATTCCATTATTTACGACAGTTTGAAGATTGGCCGGTGCAGAAGGTCTTGTGTTTGCGGTAACTATATTGTTGCGGTAGATTTTTGAAATGATGTTATCATTTTCGTCCTTTCCTGTAAGTAAAATATCAAGATCTCCATCATTATCATAATCACCCCAGGCACAGGCACTCTGATATACACCTGCCAAAGAAATACCGGTTAATTCGGTAAATGTATTATCCCCATTATTACAATAGATTTTTGAAACACGGCCCGAATCTGATTCACCTGTCAATAAAATATCCATGTTGCCATCATTATTGTAATCACCCCAGGCTACTGAACTTAAATCAACATTTTTTAAAGAGATGCCAGTCTGTTCTGTAAATGTACTGTTACCGTTATTATGGTAGATTTTGGAAACAGCTCCTGAGGGCTGTTGGCCGGTTAACAGGATATCCAGATTGCCATCATTGTCATAATCCCCCCAGGCTACTGAGCCAAAATTAACGCCAGTTAAAGAAATTCCAGTTTGTTCAGTAAAGGAATTATTCCCATTATTGAGGTAGATTTTAGTAATATAGCCTGATTCTGACGCGCCTGACATTAAAATATCCAGATCTCCATCATTATCATAATCGCCCCAGGCTACTGAACCGGAAGAAGCACCTGACAACGAAATACCCGTTTCTTCAGCAAAGGTATTATTGCCATTATTACGGTAAATTCTTGGGGAAAGTCCCAATGGTCCATTACCTGCCACAAGAAGATCAAGATCGCCATCATTATCATAATCAGCCCAGGCAGCTGAACTGTTTGATACACCAGTCAGAGAAATGTCCGATTGTTCAGTAAAAGTGTTGTCTCCATTATTTCGCCAGATTCTGGCCAGGTAGCTACCTGTGAACCAGCCTGTTAATAAGATATCCTGATCGCCGTCATTATCATAATCAGCCCAGGAAACTGAACCGGTTGTAACACCGGTCAAAGAAATGCCGGTTTGTTCAGTAAAGATATTACTGCCTTCGTTACGGTAGATTTTGGAAATGTATCCGGAAGCTGATTGTCCACTCAATAATATATCCTGATCACCGTCATTATCATAATCGCCCCAGGCTACTGAACTGCTGCTTACTCCTGGCAGTGAAATCCCTGAATCTGTAAAAGTCTGGGGCCAGAGATCTATTGTCAGCAGAATTAAGAAGCAGATTAAAATCTGCCTTTTTTGAAGAATTCTTTTCATAACTATCAGGTCCAAGAAAATATCTAGAAAATTTACGACAATTTTCTGCTGATAACAAGTTTATTATAATTTATTTGACTATAAGGAGAGGATGTTGGGAAGAAAAAGAAGGAGGGGGAGAGGGCGAGAAGGGGTGAAGGGGAGAAGTGGAGAAAATGTATTATTTATGATATGCGGGTGGGGATAAACAATTAACCTGCGGGAACCTGCGTTCGTAAATTAAATCTTTGGAAGATAATTATCCACGAAGTCTTTAAGCCGGCAAACAGTTATATTTTCGCTGATTTTGAATGATTCATCACATCTGGGGACAATAATAAAATTTTGTTCTGTCTTAAGATCTTTTATTGAATGAGTCATGCTTTTAGTTCTTTTTGGGACCAGGGATATTTTTATTTCAATTGATGCTACCGGTTTATCAGCTCTTGTCAATAGCAGATCACATTCCGTTCCCTCATGAGTACGATAGAACCAGGCTTGCATATCTTTGTCCATTATTGCTATAACCTGCTCAATAACAAATGACTCCCAAGACACTCCTATATTGATATTGTCCCATAATTGTCTTGCAGAAGAAATGCCCAATAAAGAATGCAGAATACCTGTATCCCTGAGATAGATTTTAGGAGATTTAACAAGTCTCTTTTTAATATTCATATAAAATGGAGATAACCGTCTGATAAGAAATGACTTCTCCAGATAATCCAGATATCGGTTTATTGTAGTAGCTGTCACTCCAAGAGATCGCGAAAGCGCCTGGACGTTAAGAATATTACCCTGTATACCCGATACCATTCTGAAAAATGTACTCAATTGTAATGTCGAAGTAATTAGTCCAAGCATAGGCAAATCACGTTCAATATATGTGGAAATAAATGAATTCTGCCATTTACTCCTGGCTTTCTCATCCCGACATAAAAATGACTCCGGAAATCCACCCCTTATCCAAAGATTTTCAATATCCTTTTCACCTATTTCTGTAATAGTAAAAGGCGTTAATTCAACATAAACAATCCGGCCTGCCAGCGATTCCGAACTTTGTCGCATCAGGGCAGGACCGGCACTCCCAAGAATAAGGAACCTGCCTGGTATTCTGTGCCGGTCAATCAACGATCTCATTTCAGGAAAAAGTTCAGGCCTCCTCTGGATTTCATCTAGTATGACGCATTCATCTTTTCTTTTTTCAAGATATGCAGCCGGATTGTTAAGCTTGATAAGATCTTCCATCCTTTCAAGATCCAGATAGGTTGATTCCTTTTTAATTTTTGTGGCTATATATTTGGCAAGGGTGGTTTTGCCTGCCTGTCGCGGGCCGATAATAGCCACGGCAGGGAAGTGATTCAAATATTTAATGATATCATCTGTAAGTGAACGTGTTATCATCCCCGGCTTTTCACAAAGATAATAACTTTTCCACGAAAATTCATTTTCTCATATTTAATTTTCAGGGAAAATACGAATTCCAGCTTTGCATCTGCAACATGCAACTCGCAATCTGGCATCGCCCCAGGTAATAGGGGCTTAGGCTGGTAAAACTTTCACCATAATCAATCCCTGACCAATCCTCTGACTCCCCTGCCGGGAAATATACCATCTAATGAATTACCTTCCCTCACAACAACAACCCCATTAACAATTACATAATGAACTCCTTTCGAAAACCGCGCAGGCTCCTCATAAGTAGCCTGATCAATGATTTTATCAGGATCGAAAATCGTAATATCAGCATCAGCTCCAATACATATACGACCCTTGTTTTTGAATGCCGGGGCTATCTTTTCAAATCTCACTGCAGGCATAATTGTGATCTTTTTCAAGCCTTCATTAAGTGAAATAATATTTTCTTCCCTCACATATTTACCCAGCAACCTGGAAAATGAACCTACACCCCGGGGATGACCTTTCCCTTCTGACAACATCCCGTCACTCGCTATAATAACATCCGGATTTGCAATTGTTGATTTCACAACTGCCTCAGGTATTGAATGTGCAATCACCATCCCGCCGGTCTTCCTGTATTTAGCAAAGCTTTCCTCTGTCAGCCTTTCACCAGTTGCGATCCACTGCAGGTCGCTATAATCAATTCCCCAGGAACCTCGCCAGTCGCCATCATAAATGGCTGATTCAATAAGCGTCTGCGTTGCAGGATAGGGATAACACTCAACCGAGACATCCAGTCCCCGTGACTGTGCTTCAGAGATCATCTGAAGCATCATCGGTGTCTGGCTGAATCCGATGCTTGTAACATGAACCACATGAAGAGGTGCACCTGTAATGGCAGAGGCTGATATAACCTCTTCAAGTGCGGCAATGCAGCTGTTAGGCTCTTTCAATCCTGCATAACGCATATGGACAATACATGGAGCATTATACCTGGCAGCCACCCGGAACATTTCAAGGATTTCCCACCGCGATGCTGCAGGAGTATACATCAATCCCAGTCCGACGCCAAGAGCTCCGCGATTTAATCCATACTCAATCCCTTTCTTTAATTGTTCAGTCTCTTCATCTGAAGCTTCCTTGTAGGCTGCATCTTCTACCGGTGCAAAACCTCCCGGATCGTGCATGAGATCTATACGTAAAGGAATATGACCAATACTTACACCATGATTAATTATTGATTTATTCTCCCGTTCGCTGTACCATTTATCAACATCTGATGTGCCCATCTCAAGCTCCAGCGCCGTTGTTACTCCATCCATTACTTTGTATCGATAGTTCTCCTGGTCCTGGCCGTGCTGATGTATATCTATGAATCCAGGTGAGACAACAAGTCCTTTAGCATCAATTACTTGTTTGCCTGTAATAACTTTATCTGTAATCAGTTGGATTTTCGCGTCACTGATACCAATATTCCTTATTCCATCAAAGTCAGATTCAGGATCTATGACTCTTCCATTCAGAATGACTAAATCGAAATCCCTTCTATCGGTTCTTGATGATTTAGTGCAGTTATGGTTTATGATTGTGATTAACAATAATACCAGACCGTAAAAAATCTTTTGTAGATGCAATAACATATTTGATCTCATATCAATCATTTAATTTCTAAGAAATATAGAAAATTGCTTTTAATACTTCAATATTATTTCTATATTAAAAGAAATTTTTTGCCATGAAAATCGTCGACATCACCCCCGAAACTGAAAATCAGTATTTCTGCTGTCTTGAAGAATATTCGGAAGAAATGAAGGAAGCCGGAGACCAGAAGCAGAAATGGTATAACAAAATGAAAGAAAAAGGCCTTAGAGTAAAATTCGTCCAGGACGATAAGGGAGTCATTGCAGGCATGATACAGTATGTCCCAATCGAATATTCAACATTTGAAGGGAAAAACTTATATGTGGTCCTTTGTATATGGGTACACGGACATAAAATGGGACGCGGTGATTACCGTAAACAGGGAATGGGAAAAGCCCTTCTGAAAGCTGCAGAAGAGGATGTAAGACAGCTTGGAGCAGACGGACTTGTAACCTGGGGTCTCGCGATCCCGGTCTTTATGCGCGCATCATGGTTCAGAAAACAGGGATATAAAACTGCTAACAAAGCCGGGATCATGAGAATGCTCTGGAAACCTTTCAACGAAAAAGCAGAACCTCCGAAATTCATGAAAATCATAAAGCAGCCCGGAAAAGGAGATGGAAAAGTAAATGTTACAATGTTCAGGAACGGTTGGTGCCAGACAGTAAATATTGCATGCGAGCGGGCAAAGAGGGCTTGCCAGGAATTCCCAGGGAAAATCAACCTTCAGGAATTTGACACTATCGACAGAGAGGATGTAAAAGAATGGGGGATCATAGATTCCCTTTATATCGACGGAAAAGAAGTTTCGATTGGACCGGCTCCATCTTATGATAAAATCAGAAAGAAGATCGAAAAAAGAGTTAAAAAAATATCATAAGATCAGGCTGATTAGTTAATCAATTCTCTGATCTTATTCACCTCAATATTTACGTGGGGATCAAACGATTCGCTATTCATGTAGTTCAGCATTGACCTTAGAAGCTGACTTGTAACGGGCCTTTGATCAAGGCTATCCTTCATGTTTACACTGCAGGCCATCAGCTTCCCACCGCCACATTTTGCTTCGAAAGCCAGCGCCAGCCTCCTGTTCTCAAACCACGTATCTATAGGTTGAATCAACGGTTTAAGCTCTGCAGGAAATCCGTCAAGTATCATAGCCTGGGAGTGCGTCACAGGATCCCACCACTGCCAGTTGCTGTGATATTCTGTCGGGAAGCTTTTAAATAACGGATGGGCAGGATCGCAAAGAATTCCAAGTGTATGCGGAGCCTGATTATTGGTCCAGGCTGTGTTCCAAAAGATACTGGAGAAACCGATTGCCACCTGCGCTCCTTTTGTCTTTCCAACATTGCCATAAGTCAGAAATAAGACTGATCCTCCTTTTCTAAGTATATCTTCAGCATTCCTGTCCAGCTTATCAGTGATATAAACACTACCCGGTTTTGATTCATCTGCAGAAGGATAAGCCCAGAAATCCCATTTGTTTTTAAATGATGTGCCAATAATGGAAACTTCGAATATGAGTTTTTGTGCATTTATGATCTCTGGTATATCCATCGCAAATACTCCTGCAATATTCTCATCCCCGATTTTTATTTCATCCATTGTCATTATTTCTTTGCGGAGGATTTGCCCGGAGGAATCAGTAACCTGGCAAAATATTTCAGCATTATAAACAGGCTTTGCGCCAAAATGTGCTATTTCAATTCTTGGCGCGAATGTTTCGCCATTCTTGTAAATCAGCTTCTCCATTCTTGCAAGCGGAACAGTTTCGTTGCAGAACATCCTGAACTCTTCAGGTGTAACATATCCTTTGGATTCAAAGAAAGGATTCAGAATACCCACGAGGGCTGTTCCCTGACCCGGGAAATCATGAAGCTGAAGCATCTCAAAACCTCCAAATCCGGGAGTCCTCAATGCTGCCTCAATATCAGCCTTATAACAAAGTACCTGAAGCTTCCCTGAAGCTTTCAGGAAATCCTCTGCCTGTCCTCCCATATTGTTCGCTTCAAGGGTCTCCCTGAATATTTCAATATTTGTAGGCTTCAGAACTCCCGTATATTTTTCAATCTCCTTAAAATCCGGATAGACACACCATTGTCCTATCTCATGACTGACTGTTGGTACATTGTATTTTGAAACAAAATCGCGAAAGTCATACTTTGTCTGAGGCGGCTCAGCATTAATAATGCTTTTCAGACCTTCTTCCCAATGTTGTATCCTTGGTTCAGATGTCAGGTTATAATCGTTTTCAGGGATTATCGGCCATCCTGCCGCTGATGTATAAACCCTTCTATTATCTATTGATTTCCAGTAAGTTATTAAATCACCAAGAAATTTATTCTGGTTTCTTCCTCCGGGCTCATTGCCATATGCAAGCATGCAGAATGAAGGATGATTTCCATACTCCTTCAGAATCCGGGCTCCCTCTTCGTAAATGAATTTATCCAGAGGAGTACCGTCACCTACAGATGCACCCTGGTTTGCCCATGAACTGCATTCAATATGGAAATAGATACCGAGCTTATCGGCAGCAATGAATGCTGCTTCCGGTGGACAAAAAGAATGGAAACGCACATGGTTAAGTCCGTAATCCTTTATGGTACTCAGTACCTTTACCCATGAATCAACATCTGCCGGAGGATAACCGGTAAGAGGGAAAATACAGCATTCTGTCGTTCCCCTGAGAAATACAGGAATCCCATTTATCTCAAAGCGTGTTCCATTGGCTTTAAATTCCCTCATGCCGAAATCAACTTCCTGCTTATCAATTGTTATATTGCCTGGTCCCCGGAGATTCGCCGATAATCTGTACACAACAGGATTAAACTCACTCCATAACTGCGGATCACGGATCTTATAATTAATGATCACCTGCTGCCCGTCAGCATTTGTAACAATTCTTACATTTTTCCGGGGAAGCTTCTGTATATTTTCTGAGTTGAAGGATTGTGCCTTTATCCTGAGCTTACCTTTGAAATCAGCGTTTCCCGGATTCTTGATGCTGACAATGATTTTCGCTGACTCATTCTCAATATCAGGAATGACTTTAATATCATTAATATATTGAAGAGAAGTTGAATACAGGCATATTTCTCCGGTAATTCCGTTCCAGTTCGATTGAGTATGGTCACTTATGCTGTGTGAGTTTACTCCCACCGGAATTACAACCCTGTTATCAATCCTTATGCTTAACAGGTTTTTTCCTGGCTGCAACAGATCAGAGATATCGTACTCATGAGGTGTTGCGAGGCTGTTTTGAGTTCCTGCCTTGTTTCCGTTTACGAAGACTGTCGACTCCCAGTGGCACCTTTCAAGAAAAAGTACAACCCGCTTTCCTTTCCAGCTATCAGGAATTTCTACCTCCTTCTGATACCATGCGACACCTTTATAATATTTCACTGGCTTCAGCCAGAATGGGATTTTGATATTCCCCGGCTGACGGTATTTTTCATATTTCTTTTCTGTGAAATAGGATCTGTCAACAATATCACCTGTCCAGTCTGTGTTTACAGTGACTTCTTCGCCTTTACCGTTTTCGGCCATAGAACCCGGCAGGTTAACTGTTTCATCAAACCTCACGTTGGACCATTGCTCATCAATTCCCTTATCGAGAGAGTCCGTTTTAAAACCCCATTCTCCGGCCAGAGATATTATTCGCAGCCCTTCCGGGTGTTTTGCGGTGCACCCGCCAATAATCAATATCAGACAAAACAAATATCTCATAATCAAAATATTATATATTTTATTCTGGCACAATCTCAGTGATTATAAATTCTGTAGTTCGGTATCCGCCCAAAGGTTGCTATTCGAAAAATCAACCGATTTTTTAAGGTTTTCCTTTGCCAGATCTTTTTTGCCAAGACCTTTATATCCGAGTCCTTTCATCATGTATGCATCGGATAGTATTGAATTTTCTGCCTCCTTTTCCCTGAATGTTGCGAAGAAATCAATATCGGTTCCCTGTTTAATTCTCCTGTCACCTTCTTCAATGAGTGAATTGAAAATCTCTGTGGATTTTGCCTCATTCCCAAGCTGTAGCCAGCTTAAACCCTGGTAATAGCTGACATATCCTGATCCCCCCCTGACAGACTGTTCCACGGCTTTAGTAAAATGAGCTTTGGCTTTCGATTTGCTGTCAAGGGCATCATAAGCTAATCCAATGAAATAATTTATCTGAGGGATCCTCCTGTTGTTCTCCTCTCCGACAAAAGTGTTCAGCGAAGCCATGAATTGTTCAAGCGCCTGCCTGTAGTTCTTCTGCGAAAAATACTTCATCCCCAGCATCAGGTAAGCGTCAACAGTCACATCAGCAACCCTTGCACTGCCTTCCCTGTATCCGAAGTACCTGCTGTTCAGGTTCTCCAGGGCTTTTTCAGGCTCACCAGAAAGAACATACACCAGGACCTGCCGGATAAATGAATCATCACGCTGTTTTGCTGCATCATTACTGCCTGCGAAAAGCATCGCCCTGGTTTTAACCGGGGTGTTGTTCAGTTCATACAATGGATCCAGCTCTGCATAGTAAACCGGATCATCATTTTTATACTTCACGGCATTTTCATAGGCTCCAATCGCTGCAGGAATATCGTGGTTTGTCTGGTAATATGCCCATCCCAGGTTTCTGTATGCAATGGCAAAGGAAGGATCGAATTTCACTGCTTTCTCCCAGAATCCGATTGCCTTCTCAGGTTGCTTGTCATATAAAAGATTCCCCAGATAATAATAGGGTTTCGGATCATCAGGATTGTAGCTTGATGCCAGGTTAAATACTTTTATCGATTCAAGCCTGTAGGGAAAGCAATAATCAACTGCAAGGGATGATCCCTCCTTGAAGAATTTTCCAGCATCTGATTTTTTACCATTCTTATTACTGATATAACCAAGATAATAGCATATCTCCGGATTCTTTCCCTTGAAACGGCTGAGTACCTCTTCAGCTTCATTGGGCATTCCGTCGTTAAGGTAGCCTATAGCCAGCTCCAGGTAATTCTGATCGAAATCCCTCATTTTTCCACTCAGATCTGCAAGTTCTCTTTCAGCAATATTGAGATTCCCTTCCTTTTTTGCCAGAAGATAGCTTTCGTTACATGCCCTGAAGTCAAGCGGATCGGATTTAAGTATACCTGAAAGTGTCTCTCTAGCTCCGTCCAGGTCATCCAGTTTTCGAAGCAACGCTGCTTTCAGGTTAATTGCACTGTTGTTTGTTGAATTTGTCTTCAGTGATTCCTTTACCTGATTGAGCGCTTTGTTCAGATTTCCTGTTAAAACTGAGATTCTTGCAAGTTCAAGATATGATGCAGAGCAAAAAGCATAATCCCAGGAAGCGCGAAAAAGAGTGTCAATAGCCTCATCATAGAGATCCATCGCTTTCAGCGTAAGTCCCTGAAGATAAAGTGCTTCACATCCGGATGGTCTTGTATAATCTTTTGTCAGTCTTTTGATTGCAACAGCAAAATGTTTCCTGGCCATAGAGTAATCGCCATTCTTCAGATATATGCTGCCAACCGCCGTGTTTGTCCTGATATCCGCCGGGTCACGTTTCAGTGCTTCAAGGAAATAATCCATTGCATTCAGGCTGGTATTATAGAATTGCTCTATCCTGCTGCCTGCAAGGTACAACTCCTCGATAGTCTGGATATCCGCTGGCAGAGCTGGCTTTTCGACTATTTCAGGAAGGCTTTCATCATAATTCTTTTCAACAGGTTGATAAGAAACCAGTACCTCCCCGGTTTCTATATTTATAAGTTCCGTATAGAGGTTCGTTAATTTCAAAGCTTCGTTTATTCTTACTGTTCCTGTAAAAGCAACTGACGGAGATATCTCAAGTTTTTTCTCAAAGATGATCTTGTCCCTGTTTTTAAGCACAATTTTTGCCTTGCTCACTTTCTGTGTTGAATAGTATCCAAGGAATATTGAATTATCCTCCTTTAACTCGAGGTTAACAGCGCCATTCAGGTTTGCATATTTGAAACCACCGATATCCCTGACAGGATACCAGTATTGTCTGAAACTCTTCACTTCATAAGGTTTTATCCAGCTATAATCGGGTTGGTTGTCGGAGAATGCTCCCACCATTATTTCAACATAGGGTCCGTCATTCTCAGTAAGTCTTGCCTCGGTTGCCTGTCCCTGTTCGCCTGATCCCCATTCCCATAATTTTGCACCTTTCACAATATTGTGATCGCCGATATGTACAGTGCCAGTCTCTCTTCCATGATCATAGCCTCCCATGAAATCCTCTTTGAGGTCGTATGCAAAGAATGAGTTTGAGACTGGCGAATTCTTCCACCAGCTCATATCTTTTCCTTTTGTGAATTCCTGGCCTCTGTAGGTTTCCTCAGCTACAGGCCAGTGAATGAAAGCATTCTTGGCATGATAGGTAGCGTACTGTACGCTGGGAGGAAAAATAACCTGGTAATTTTCGTTTGTATGAGCTGCAACATTTGCCCAGTAGAGAAATGTATGTGTAAACGGGGTCTGATTATGGATTTTTACTTCTGCCTCAAAATAGGCTTTCCCCGGGAAGACGGTTATCCCTATTGTCCATCTTATTCCGTGACGTGGTTCTGTTTCGCCTATCCAGACTGTCTTGCTGCCATCGCTGTTTTCTTTCATCTCATAATCGACAGGCAGGAAAGTTGATGCCCGGTGATGATGAAGGACACACCATTCAATCCCGCCGGAAACCCAGGCGCCAGTCATTCCAATGTTTGAAGGTCTAACAACATTGTTTTTATAAATAAAATTATAGCCGTTTGTTTTATCGGTCCCGTACCAGATCTTGCCCCCGATTTCCGGAGTTATGCAGAGCTCAATGAATTCATTTGCAAGCTTTAATGCTTTCCACGGATGATCAGATTTCTCATCTGAAAGATTATCAAGCAAAGAGAGCGGATATACATACCTGGCGGCCCCCTGGTATCCTTCTCCTTTAAAGAACATCGAATTCTTGTCAGGAGGATTAACTTTATATGTGGGCAAAATCCATTCCTCTTCAGAAAGTGTTACCTGACACGACAGAGGTTTTCCTGAGACCAGAATAAACAGCATACTTATTATAAATGCACCTCCATGTATAAAATGATTATAATTCTTCCTCATTTTTTAAATATTTTCCAAGTAATTCATGTTCGATCTCTTCCAGCGATTTTCCTTTAGTTTCAGGTAATTTTTTCAGCATGAACCAAAATCCGAGAATACAAATAAATCCGTACAGCCAGAAGGTTCCTGAAGCTTTTAAGATCTGGTTTAATAAAGGGAATGTATAAGTCAGAATAAAACAGGCTGCCCATAATGAAAATGTAGCTACAGCCATGGCAATACCCCTGATCCTGTTTGGAAAGATCTCTGAGAGAACCACCCAGGTGACAGGAGCAAGCGACATGGCATAGCATGCGATTGCAATAACCACCATGATAAGTAGCGGCCATCCCTGAATATGGAAAAAGTACATGCTGCCTGTCACTGCAAAAATACCTGCAAGCCCTCCTGTGCCAATAAGCATCAGCGCTTTCCTTCCGAGTCTGTCTACTGTAAACATGCCAACGAACGTAAAAATAAGATTTACACTTCCTGTTATTACTATATTAAATAATATGTCAGAAACACTATAACCTGCCGACGCAAAGATCTCCTGGGCATAATTAAAGATCACATTTATGCCACACCATTGCTGTAATACGGCGAGTACTATCCCAAGGATAAGAAGTTTTAAAGTGCCGCTCTGAAAAAGAAGCCGTAAATTGACTTTACCTGAATCCTGCCTGAGAGTCTCTTTTATAGCACTGATTTCATTATCAGCATATTCCGGTCCCCCGATCCTGCCAAGTATTTTTTGGGCTTTATCATGATTATTTATACTTCTTGCCAGCCATCTTGGACTCTCAGGGACAAACCACATTAGAATAAAGAAGAAAGCGGCAGGTACTGAGCAGGCATAGAACATCCATCTCCATCCTGTCTGGCCATTCCATGACAGCAATATTTCAGCTTCAGTTGTACCTTCCGGAACAGATTGTGCGATCCTCCAGTTTACTATCTGGGCTAAAAGTATTCCGAGTACAATTGTGAGCTGATTAATTGATACGAACCTGCCCCTGACGCTACCCGGCGTAACCTCTGCGATATATATGGGTGAAAGGTTCGAGGCTAGTCCGATTCCGACACCTCCCAGTATCCTGAAAACAGTGAATACTGACAGGTTACCTGCAGATCCTGTCCCAACCGAGGCAACAATAAATAATAAGGCTGAGAATATCAGAAGTTTTTTCCTTCCGAACCTGTCGCTAAGCCATCCTGATAACAATGCTCCGGCCAGGCAACCTGTAAGGGCACAGCTCATCACCCAGCCCTGAAGTGCCGGATTACCGGTTATTCCAAAAAATGGCTCATAGAAAGGTTTGGCTCCGCCTATGACCACCCAATCATAGCCAAACAGAAGCCCGCCCATGGCGGAGATCAGACTTATTGAAAGCAGGTATGTCTGGTTATAATTACTTGCTTTCATCTACAGATCTTTCAAAGCATCCAGCATTGCTACTACATTTTGAAAAGGAACATTTGCCTGTATATTATGGATCGTGTTAAACACAAAACCGCCATTCTTATTCAGGATATCACATTGTCTTCTGACCTGTTCCTTTACCTGCTCCGGAGTACCAAATGCAAAAACTCCCTGGGTATCAACACCACCGCCCCAGAAAATTATCTTATCCCCGTATTTTTGCTTAAGCATCTGCGGATCCATGCCTGATGCATTTATCTGAACCGGATTAAGAATGTCAAATCCCGATTCAATAAACATGGAAATTAATGGTTCCACTGCCCCGCATGAATGTTTAAATGTTTTCCAGGTCGTGTTCTCATGGATCCAGTAATTGACTTTTTTATAATATGGCATCCATAATCTTTTAAAAGTATCTGGAGAGCAAAAAGTAGAATTTTGTGTGCCAAAGTCTGCTCCGCAAATATATGCCACATCAATTCTGTTACCTATCACTTTGTAAAGTTTGCCAAGATTATCGAGAGCAATATCTGTTTCCCTGTCATAAATTTCTCTTATGAAATCTTCCCTTGTCAGCGTTGAAATATACCATTCTTCAATACCCCTGATCCCTTTGGGATATTTAAGTCCGACAGCAGGCACGAGGGCAATATCCCCGAGAGCTGTTCCCCCGAGGTTTGCCAGAACCCCTTTTGATTCCGAATCAGCATCATCAACCTGTTTTTTCCAGTAGTCCAGATCATGTTCAGTCACGTAACCAAATTCTTCAAGATTATCTTCCACTCTGAGTTTAGAATCATCTATAGGCAGCTGCCGGTCGAGGGCATCAAAAAAGTATCCGGTTTTTGGCATCATAGCGCTTGGAGGTACAGAAGTATCACCTTCAGGATGGATCAGAATATCGCCGTTGTTGTTATAGGTGTAGTTGAATTCACCGGGAAAGAGCACTTCCTGTCCCCACAACGTTTTGTGAACCTTCCAGTCTTTATTCGGGATGCTGAACATATTCTTCTCACCTGAAAGTCCGATGACATCGATATCCATTGCATTGATCAGTTCCGCGTCAATCTCGCCAAGCATCTGGTAAGGTTCAATCACCTTTACAGGTCGTTTTTCCAGCCCGTAATACTCCCTCAGCTTCTCAACAATAACAACGTGAATGCCTGTTACCGGTGCTGCTCCGAAGTCAACAACAACTTTATCTGGTTGACGGTGATTGATTGTCTCAATGAAGTTATGTCTTGACGAACTTGCCATACAACTTTGTTTTTGTATTATAAAGTTAAGCTATTATTCATTTCATCATAATGTCTGATATAACATTGTTTTATTTCCTTATTTTTCCGAACTTTTTAGCTTTATTGAAATCATGACCACAGAATTTCAGATACCCGAACTGTTTCAGTTTAATCCGCTGAAGCATCATCTTTTGTTCATCAGGGAGTTCATTTCCAAGAGATTAGCTGAAAATCAAGCGATTGATGTTAAAAGTCTGGTAAAGGAGCTTAAACATATAGGGACATCTGTCATGGATGTTTACACCGGTAGATTAACAATAGGTGAAATATGCATAGAGGTAAACGGATTTCTTACCTCAAAAAAACTTGCAGATCATGAGGTCTTTTCTGAATGGGCAGGCAGAAATTTAAGTGATTTCAGAACTATTACTTTATCTGACACATCCATCTGGATGTTGAAATTTCATAATGATGAATTGAGATATATTCATCTGTTCCCTGCCCGGTTAAGTCCTTATTCATTCAGGATTAAGGCCAATACTCTGAAATCGGCTATATTATACTATATTATAATAGGTAAGGATTACATTTCAACAGATGATCTGAACAAGGCGAGAGCACTGCTAGGATTATCGCCTGTAAAGGATACTATAGAAGCAGAGGCTATTACAGATTTTATAGAGATATTGAGGAATGGTATCAATTATTAGGTTCCAAACTGATCCGGAAATCACCAATAGGCAGGACACAGCTTAGTATTTGTACCGGATTTTCGCAGTTGTTGTTTGTCATCCCTCTCATTACAACCAAACATCAGGTTGAATCCGAAACGCAGGCTGATCATGCGGGCATTATAAGGCCACATCCACGAAGATCCTGAATATCGTGTGAAACGGACAGGAATATTATCTGTCACAAGGTAAAACTGCGCTCCGCGGTTCCCCAGCATAAGGCCTGCTCCAACCTGGTTCAGTTTATTATTCATAACTGTATAGCTAATTGAAGCTGCCAGCGCAGGGATCGGTTTATAATTAAGTGACATGGTCAGGGAAGGTCTTACGCGCATGTCATAAATTTCTGTCCTCGTCATTATTCCAGCTTGGAGATTTGGCATAATTTCCCTGGAAATTCCTCCGAAAACTTTCATAGACATGAATGTCAGATAACTTTTGACAGTACCCTCAGCAGTGAGCGCCTGCAAAAGGGAATCTTCAAGAGCTTGTAAAAAATCATCCGGATCAGGATCTGACTGATATTCATCCAGATTTATTCCACTGAATGTATATTTTCCGCTGGCGTTGAAGTTATTGACATTTTTCCTCCACCAGATGAATCCCAGATCAGTGAAACTTATGGCAACCTGTGTTTTTTCATCAAGGTCATAGATCGTTCCGGCATCTATAGAGACTCCCCTGTTTCCGTTAAAAATAAAATCACCCGGGATATTATTGAAGGAATCTTCAAAGCTAACGCTGTTAACCAATCCGTTGCTTGCATAACCCAAACTGACGGGGAATGATGCATTAAGACGGTATTTCATTTCAGCTTCCAGAGCGATTGGGCTAGTGATTGTATTCAGTTCAAGCCTTGAACTCCGGGTATTGATGTTGGCTGCGCCCTGAATATATTTTACTCTAAGACCAAGTTTCAGCCCTTCTCTGACTTCTCTGGCTACGCTTATTCCTATTGAGTACCAGTTTGTTGCATCGATTCCCATTCCATTAAAGCTCACAGGATTTGCTCTCTCATCATCGACCAGCCAGTTTCCATCCTTAACTGATACTACATCATCCGGATATGCTATTCTCAATTCAGTATGATTGGCAATTCCAAAAGTGATAAACCAATCCTTAAGATTTAGACCAAATCCCAAAAGGTCAATATCCATATCAGTCCGAAGATAATTCATGCGGCTTAATTTCTTTTCAAGGCTGGAAAGATCGAGATAATAGGTATTTCCCTGGGTTCCTGTACCAGTATGAACTGCATCATGAAATCCAAATCCCGTATTGCGTATGTTCAGCTTAACTGATGATATAACAGGAAGCTCTACATATATTTTACAAGGAAATATAATTGCAGGATTTAGCTGGTTTGCCTGTGGAATACCATGAAAGAAATACATGGTATTGTCCTGTGCTGCAGTTTTCCCGGACAGCAAAACAAGAAAAACAACTGCCAGGGAAAAACCGGCAAATGTTCTTCTCAGAATAGCTGCAGCAAGCGGTTTATTTACAGGTTTCCTCATCGCCCACCTGTATTGATCTGTAATTGCGCAATTAGCCCGATAATGTAATCGAGGTAAGATGTTGAATAAAATTTTACATCTGTAGACGGATAGCCGGTTGTTGTCAATTCCCCTTTTGTTATCAGGTAATGTGTCACGCTCAGGGCATCAATTTTCTTCCTGGGCAGGTCAATATATATCGGATCCTGAAGATGGGGATCAGCTTCTCCATCCCCATTGGTGTCGGATGCTCCTTCAATTTTCTCTGTTCCGTTAAAAAGGCTGTCAAGCAATACCCTGTTTTCGTCAAGAAGGTACACCTGCGGTAAAAGTGTTACTGGAAAACTGTTTGTAATATTTACCTGCACAATGAGTCGTTCTATCTCTTCTGGTACAGGAAGGGTAGTACTCAGATAGTCAAATATAATAGTATCAAGCAGTACAAGAAATTCTGCCTTTCCATAAAGAGGTAGTTTTAAAGAAGCCGTAATGTCCACTTCAGAATCGTATCTGATAAAAGTACTTACGGCATTTGCAGATGAAACAATGCCTGCTTTTGTTGTAATGTCAACATTAGTGGGATTTACAGCCAAAACATCAGTAATATTTGAATTAGATCTGTTCAGCACCAGACTATCGCTGATCGTAAGTCCCTCTTCGTTTAGTAATGGATATCTTATAATTTTGGGATCAGTTATCGTTGGGACTCCGTCCCCTGTCACTGAGATCTGGTTACCATCATTGTCAGTGACTTCGAACTGGCTGAATGAAATACCAACAGGAATACCGCATGAGTTGTTGATAATCACTTTTATTTCCGGATCTGCAAAATAACAATGACCATCAATGAATTCATTAAAGATCTGAGGACTCAGATGAAATGGGGGAATATCGATTATGAGGCCACTGAAATCCCCGTACAGTGTTTCAATACTTATTGAACTTATATCAGTCTGTACACTGAAAATCACGGATCCGTTATTTACAGGTCCTGAAGGACTTTGAAGATGAATAGAAAGGACACATCGGAGAAAATGGTTTCCTGTTGCATTCTGCTCCGGAATAATTGAGTACCCTGCAAGATCCTGTGTAAAATCCGGATCTGCAATGTTCCTGGTAATCATATATGGGGTACCTTGTCTTTGAACTCCGGGGAATCCAAAAGTTATCGTTCCATTAAGTCCGGTTTGATTTAGATCCATGTTCAGAGAGCCTCCCAATAGAAGGATGCTGTCGATACGCACAACTGACTGATCCAGGGTTACCGGGATAAGAATTGTGTCAAAAAGGTCAGCGGATGATCCCGATATCTGCAAATCAATTGTTGCCCCGGAGTTGTTTAATGAAAATGTGCTTATGCTTACAGGTGAAAAAGAAAGAAAATTGCCCATTGAATCGGAGAAAACATCTGATGAATAAAACAGCGTCATGAATCCATCTTCTGAAATGTGTAGTTCTGTTATAGAGGAATCTCTGAGATATTTCTCAATTTCAAGATGGGAATATCCAACCGGAATTGCCAATCCTGGTGTCAGGTTCAGGGAAGCATCGAACTTATCTTTATGAAATTCTTCTTTAACACAGGAGATTAAAAGGAAGAACAGTATTAGCAGGAATTTAAACCGCATCAGTGAATTACTTCTTTAATAACTATTTAATAACGGCAAAATACAATAATTGTTTTAAAATAAAACCGCCTTTAAGTGTCTTTTTGTGGTCCCACCCAGGTTAGTTATAGTACTCCTTTCCAGTTCAATTATAAACCCCCCTCTTATTATATAAATTCCCCGAATCTCACAGGTGTATGTTTGCCTTACAATGCCCTATCATTCCTTAATGGAGATTTATCTATCTTGTGGAGTATATATGTGTACAAACCATATTGGACCGATATAGGAATTAGCTGTGGTGTAAGAGTATGAACGACTTAAACACTCTTTTGTGTAACTCATATTATAATAAATCTGAAAGCCATCAGAATTAATATGACCAATAACTAGGTTACTACCATTTAAATACCAGTTACCATTAATAACATCACGAGTCTCCCCAGGGCATAACTCTTTGCCAGGTTCATATTGAAAAGTGCTATCTGATTTAAAAGAGTAGAAATTATCTTGATCACAGTTTCTGATAACATCATAACCATCTACTTTGTATGATGAATAAACCCATTTATGTGTAGTAATAAAACAAATGTCTGGATCAAGGTTTTCACATGGATCAAGGTTTTCTTTTTCACAACATGATGGTAAAAACAATAAGACAAATACTAAAGGAATAATCGATTTCATTTTATGGTATTCTTTAATATTTCTAATTATCACAAAGTTATCTCTTTATTGTAAGCAAGTCAAGAAAGCTGATTAACAAAAAGGAACTTATTGATTTATTTTCGATATTTCACGGAAAGGCAAAGTTGGGGGAAGCCTTGTTAGTGAGGGAGCTACTCCGGTGACAGACTATGGAATTTTTGGGGGCACTTCTGAACACCAGTAAAGCTTACTGCTGGTACAACAACGACATTAGCGACAAAGATATATATGGAGCATTATATATATGGGCTGCAGCGACAAATGGCGCATTAAACAGTACTGCCAATCCAAGTGGTGTGCAGGGTGCTTGTCCGGCAGGATGGCATTTGCTAAGTAATGCTGAATGGGCCCAATTAGAAACATATCCAAACTTAAGTCAATTTTGGAAGTAAGAAGCACCGCCGAATCAAATTTCAGAATATTCTTCTTAATCAGTAAATACATTGAGATTGTTATATATAAAGCTTATCTTTGATAATTGAATAGAAACTTTTTTATAACCTTTTAATCTTCTGTATTATGAAAGCAACAAAAAAAGCAGCAACAAAAAAAGTAGCACCTAAAAAAGAAGCAACTAAAAAAGTAGCACCTAAAAAAGTAGCAACTAAAAAAGCAGCAACTAAAAAAGTTGTAACAAAAAAAACAGCAACTAAAAAAGTGAAGGCAGCTAAACCTAAAGTTGCAAAAAAAAAGTAAAGAAGTAAATAAGTTCGCAACGGCTTATTTAGATAAGAAAAAGCACCTTTAAAATAAGCAGCCCTCGGATCACTACCGGGGGCTTTTAATATTGCTTAACAGATTCATCCTAAAATTAGATCAGTTTATCAAAATATTGTTGAATCGTTGTAGAATACAAGGTAAAAAAGAAACGCAACTCGTTATTAATCAATTAAGTTGCGTCTAGTGTTTGTGATCCCGGAGAGATTCGAACTCTCAACCAACAGAACCGGAATCTGCCATTCTATCCATTGAACTACGGGACCTGTTTATTTAGCAAAATTAACATCAATGCACCGGTTTTACAACAATTTGCCAAAGATTTCATATTTTCGCAAACCAAAAGACCGGCTACAGGATTGCGGATTGCGGATTGCAGATGACGGATTTTGAAGAATAAATCCGAAATTATTACTGCGAAGATTGATATATTACAAACTGTTTATATGGATTACAATTTCACTGATATCGAGAAAAAATGGCAGAATTACTGGGAGGATAACAAAACCTTTAAAACACCTGATGATCTGACTAACCCCAGGAAGTGCTATGTACTCGATATGTTCCCTTACCCCTCCGGTGCCGGATTGCATGTTGGCCATCCTGAAGGATATACAGCAACCGATATTTACAGCAGGTATAAACGGATGAAAGGATATAATGTTCTTCACCCCATGGGATGGGATGCTTTCGGACTGCCTGCTGAACAATATGCATTGCAGACAGGTACACATCCTTCAATAACAACTAAAAATAACTGCGATACTTTCAGGCGTCAGATAAAAGAACTGGGATTAAGCTACGACTGGGGTAAAGAAATAAATACTACAGATCCTCATTATTTCAAATGGACTCAATGGATATTTATCCGGCTTTTTAATACCTGGTTCGATGAAAAACTTCAGAAAGGAAGACCAATTTCAGAGTTGACGATACCTGAAGAAATCAGTAAGTCGGGGGAAAAAGCAGTTTCAGATTATATAGGATCAAAAAGGCTTGCATATTATGAAAATGCCCAGGTTTGGTGGTGCCCGTCCTGCAGGATAGTCTGTGCCAATGAAGAAGTCCTCTACGACGGATCGCATGAGAAATGCGGCAACAAGGTTGAAAAGAAGAACCTTAAGCAATGGATGCTGAGGATCCCCCTGTATGCAGAAAGACTGTTGTCGGGCATGGATCAGCTCAACTGGCCGGAAGGGATCAAGGATATGCAGCGAAACTGGATAGGAAGGTCAACCGGTGCTGAAGTTGATTTCTCTGTTGACGGATTAAACGAAAAAATAACTGTCTTTACCACACGCCCGGACACATTATTCGGAGCGACATATATGGTGATTGCTCCTGAATATCCCCTTACAAAACTAATTACCACTGATGAAAACAGGAAAGCTGTCAATGATTATATTAAGGCAGCATCTTTAAAATCGGATCTTGACCGCACTGACCTGGCTAAAGAAAAGACGGGTGTATTCACCGGAAGATATGCTATCAATCCGGTGAATCACAAGAAGATACCGATTTGGGTGGCAGATTATGTCCTGACCGGATATGGTACCGGTGCCATAATGGCTGTCCCGGCTCATGATACGCGCGACTTTGAATTTGCCGAGAAATTCAACCTTCCGATCGTTTGTATCCAGGATCCTGATGTTTCCGATCCGGATCAGAAAAAGAAAATTGTTGCAGGAAAGGAATGCTGGACAGAGGACGGTAAATACATTAATTCTTCTGACAAATCAACGGGAATAGATATAAACGGGCTCAGCAAGGAGGCCGGAATTACAAAAATCACAACCTGGCTTGAATCAAAAAGTATCGGCAAAGCCAAAATCAACTATAAGCTGCGCGACTGGCTTTTCAGCAGGCAGAGGTATTGGGGCGAACCATTCCCGGTCATCCACTGGGAGGATGGTGAAATAACTGTCCTTGATGAGAAAGAACTGCCGCTCCTGCTCCCTGATCTTGAGAAATACCTTCCAGGTGAAACAGGAGAATCGCCACTTGCAAATGCCACAGAATGGCTCAGTGTAACCGATAAATCGGGAAGAAAAGGCAGGCGTGAAACAAATACAATGCCCCAGTGGGCAGGATCATGCTGGTATTATCTTCGCTTTATTGATCCGTCCAGCAAGCATCAGATATTTGATCCTGCAAAGGAAAGATACTGGATGCCCGTTGATCTTTATATAGGAGGCGCTGAACACGCTGTACTTCACCTTCTTTACAGCCGGTTCTGGCATAAGGTGCTTTTCGACCTGGGTATTGTCTCTACTGATGAACCCTATACCCGCTTGTTTAACCAGGGAATGATACTGGCTTTTGCCTATGAGAACGAAACAGGTGCTAAAGTCTCCGCTGACCTTGTGGAGGAACGGAACGGGAAATTCTATAATACTGCAACAGGAACTGAGGTAAGGCAGATTGTGGCTAAAATGTCGAAATCGCTTAAGAATGTCATTAATCCTGATGATGTTGTCTCAAAATATGGAGCTGACTCACTAAGATTATATGAAATGTTCATGGGCCCTCTTGATATCATAAAGCCATGGGATGATAAAGGTGTCAAAGGGGTTTTCAACTTCCTTGGAAGAACTTGCAGATTTTTTTCAAATCCTGAAAACATTATATCGGGTGAAGAGGACTGGGAAATATCAAAGGGTCTTCACCAGACTATCAGGAAAGTAGAGGGTGACATAGAAAACCTTCATTTCAACACGGCAATATCGGCAATGATGATCTTTCTGAACCTTGCCATGAAAAAAGGCAGGGTGACAAAAGATACTGCTTCTGTTTTTACCCGGATACTCTCCCCGTTTGCTCCTCATCTCGGAGAGGAATTATGGAGTCTCCTGGGAAATGGCAAAACGCTAACCTATGAACCATGGCCTGGGGTAAATGAGGAATTTCTAAAAGAAAGCGTCTTTGAGTATCCTGTTTCATTCAACGGGAAGGTCCGTTTCAAATTAGAACTTCCGGTAAATATGGAAAAGGAAGAAATTATTAAAAATGTACTCGCTGATGAAAGGGCAAAAAAATGGCTTGGAACTGGCAGCATATCCAATATCATCGTTGTCCCGAACCGGATTGTGAATATCGTAATTAAAACTAACCCTTAATAACGGATGATCACAAGGATTAGTGCTATTTTTCTCATATTATCATTTTTGATTTCAGCTTCCTGCAGCTATTTCAATAAGGAAAAACCAGAACTTTCTGACCTTATTTCAGATACTATTACGACAGAGGAGCAGAAGGCTCCGGTTCTTATGTTCGGAATTCCGGTCGATTCATTCAGCCTGATCCAGGGACATATTAAACCTAACGGATTCCTTTCCCACATACTCCTTGAACATGGCGTCAGTATGCAGGAAATTGACCAGGTTGTCAGGAGTTCAGCCTCTGTTTTCGATGTGAAGAACGTAAGGGCAGGAAATAATTATACGCTCTTTTGTGATATGGACTCGGCAGCCAGGGCTAGATACCTGGTTTATGAACATGATGCCACTACCTGCTATATCTTCAGCTTCAATGACTCCCTTAATATAACACCTTACAGGAAAGAGATCAGGAAGGTAATAAAGTATTCAGCCGGGACCATTGAAACATCTCTCTGGGAATCAATGATTGCCGAAGGAATGCACCCTCTCCTTGTTGCAGAACTCTCCGACATATTTGCATGGACCGTTGATTTCTTCGGATTACAAAAAGGAGACAGCTATAAGGTAATCTATGAGGAAAAGTTCATTAATGATGAATCACTTGGAGCAGGCAGGATTTTCGGAGCAGAGTTTACATGGGCAGGAAAGACCATAACTGCAATACCGTTCATTCAGGATGGGAAAGAGTCTTTTTTCGATGCTGAAGGGAACAGCCTCAAAAAAGCTTTCCTAAAATCTCCGCTGAAGTTTTCAAGGATCACCTCACGTTTTTCGGCAAGCAGGATGCACCCGATCCTCAGGATACGCCGGCCGCATCACGGAGTTGATTATGCAGCTCCTGTCGGAACGCCGGTCTTTGCCATAGGTGATGGCCGGGTAACTTCTGCCGGTACAGAAAACGGATCAGGAAAAATGGTCAGGATTGTCCATAATAGCGTCTATTCGACTGCTTACCTGCATCTCAGCCAGTTCGGCCCGGGAATTACCCAGGGAGCTTTCGTAAAGCAGGGCGATATCATCGGGTATGTAGGAAAAAGCGGCCTTTCAACGGGACCACACCTTGATTTCAGGTTTTTTCAAAACGGATCAGCTGTTGATCCTCTCAAGGTTGATGCCCCGCCTGTTGAGCCTGTTTCAGAAGAAAATAAACCTGTATTCGAGAAAAACAAAACTATTGTTTTAAGCCTCCTGACGACTTTTAAGCAGGATTCGGTAAATTAAGTATCAGTTCCTCAATGATTTTCGGAAAATATTTATATTCCAGGGCATGCACCCTGGCTGCCAGTATATCAGGAGTATCAGACTGTTCAACCCTGCATCTTGCCTGGAAGATAATATCTCCCTCATCGTAATGACTGTTTACATAATGTATTGTGATACCACTTTCCTTATCATGATTTTCTATTACGGCTTCGTGTACTTTTTCACCGTACATACCTTTTCCACCATAATTGGGCAGCAGGGCAGGGTGAATATTGATTATGCGGCCTTTATATTTCTCAAGGATGTTTTCCGGGACAAGCCAGAGGAATCCTGCCAGCACAACAAAATCAATCCTGTTTTCAATCAGCAGGTTCATTACTTTCGCCGAGGTATAAAAGTCATTATGGTCGAAAAAACAGGTTTTCACATGAAGTGCTTCTGCCCTTTTTAAAACGAAGGCTTCACGACGATTTGATAAAACAAGCTTTACTCCTGCACTCTTTTTATTCGAAAAATATTTTATAATATTTTCGGCATTAGTTCCTGATCCGGATGCCATTATTGCTATATTTCTCATTATGAGGTAATTATAATTTGCGCATTAATATTCAATTTTTTGCTGAAGAAAAGATTATCATTGTGTTAATCAGCACATTAACCTGCTGAGCAAATAAAAATACGTGAAATACTTGAAAAATATGGTACAAATATATTTCTTTGCATGGTTCAAAATTATTATTAATTAAAATTTATCACTATGTCTGACATTGCCGCAAGAGTAAAGGAGATTATTGTTGACAAGCTTGGAGTTGACGAATCAGAAGTTACTGCTGAAGCCAGTTTCACTAACGATCTGGGTGCAGATTCTCTTGACACTGTTGAGCTGATCATGGAATTTGAGAAAGAATTCAATATCGGAATTCCTGACGACCAGGCAGAAACAATAAGCACCGTTGGTGATGCTATCAAGTACATTGAGGAAAATGCAAAATAGTTTTGCATAGCTAATACCCATTTATGAGACGAGTTGTAATTACAGGCCTTGGAGCATTGACTCCTATTGGCAATAATTTACATGAATATTGGGATGGGCTAAGGAACGGTACAAGCGGAGCGGGTATGATTACCCGCTTTGATACTGAAAAGTTCAAAACAAAATTCGCATGTGAAATTAAAGGGTACGACTCGTCAAAATATTTCGACAGAAAAGAGGCCAATAAACTGGATCTCTATTCCCAATTTGCACATATCGCTGCCGAGGAGGCAATTATTGATTCCGGAATTGATCTGAACGTTGTTGATAAAGATAGGGTCGGGGTTATCTGGTCATCAGGTATTGGCGGATTATTAACTTTTTATGAAGCGATAAGAGGTTATGTTCTTGGTGACGGTACCCCTCGTTTCAGTCCCTTTTTCATACCAAAGATGATCGCAAATATCGCCTCTGGTTCAATATCCATTAAATACGGATTCAGGGGACCGAATTTCGCTACAGTTTCAGCATGTGCATCATCGACTCATGCCCTGATCGATGCAGTTAATTATGTCAAGCTGGGCAAAGCTGATATTTTTGTTACAGGAGGTTCAGAGGCTGGAATAAATGAGCCGGGGATAGGAGGATTCAATGCAATGATGGCTATGTCGACCAACAATGCTGAGTATAGTACTGCATCGCGCCCATTCGATCTTACACGAGATGGTTTTGTCATGGGTGAAGGTGCCGGGGCGTTAATAGTTGAGGATCTTGACCATGCAAAGGCAAGAGGGGCTAAAATATATGTTGAGATGGCCGGGACGGGAATGACTGCAGATGCTTATCATTTGACTGCACCCCATCCTGAAGGACTGGGAGCATGCAATGTCATGAAACTTGCCGTTCTTGATGCAGGTCTGAAACCTGAAGATATTGATTACATAAATGTTCATGGCACTTCAACCCCACTTGGAGATATATCTGAAGCAAAAGCCATTATTAATGTATTCGGGGAACATGCGTATAAGCTTAATATAAGCGCTACAAAGTCGATGACCGGTCATCTTCTGGGCGCTGCCGGAGCTATTGAAGCCATTGCATCCATAATGTCTGTTGTCAATGGGATTATCCCGCCTACAATTAACTTCAAGACCCCCGATCCACAAATAGATCAAAACCTGAATATAACACCCAATAAGGCTCAGAAAAGAGAAGTGAGAACTGCCATCAGCAATACCTTTGGATTTGGCGGTCATAACGCATCAATTGTCATCAAAAAAGCTGAGGTCTAGTATCCTTGCTCTCTTTAAAACCAAATGGTACATATTTACTTGACAAACGGACATTCAGCTCCCGTTTGAGAAAGATTCTGGGCTTCAAGCCAGGAAACCTGAGATTATATGAAATAGCTTTTATACATCGTTCTGCATCGTATACACTACCCGACGGTAATAAAGTAAACAATGAAAGGCTGGAGTATCTGGGTGATGCGATTCTCAATGCCATTTTGTCAGATTTTCTCTTCGAAAAGTTCCCGGATGCCAACGAAGGTTTTATGACAAAAATAAGAGCCAGGATCGTAAACCGGGAGGTGCTTAATCAGCTTGCTTTTTCTATGGGCATCAATAAGATATTGATCAGCAACGTAAGCTCAAATCATAGTACCAAAAATCTCTCCGGGAATGCCTTTGAAGCTCTCCTGGGAGCCGTATTCCTTGATAAGGGATTCAGAAAAACCAAAAAGCTCTTTATTAAGAATGTGCTGAACAAATATCTTGACCTTAATCAGATTATCAATACTGATACTGATTATAAAAGTATGGTTTTTGAATGGGTGCAGAAAAATAAGGTAAACCTGATCTTCACGTACAACGAGGAATATGATTTTAATCTTAAAAAATCAGTATTCTCCACAACCCTTTTTCTTAATAAGGAGGAATTCGCGAAAGGACAGGGAACATCCAAGAAGGAAGCAGAGCAGGAGGCATCAAGCCTTGCATGGCAGAGAATCAAAGATATTCCTGTAAATCCTTAATATGATCTCCTAATTTTGTCTATCTTTATAGGTTATGAGATCATCATCATGAAAACGACACCCAAAATCAAGCGGGTACAATTAAGAATAAATCAGAATGATGAATCTGGTTTCCTGGGCATCGTATCTTCAGAACCTGATTATAAGCTCTCTCTTGCCCTGAACAAAAACCTGAAGATCTCGCTTAAAAATACTTCCCCGGTCATAATTAATGATGAGCCTGATAATGAATTGACATTCAGCCGGTTTTCGGACTCATCAGCATCACAGAACCTGATTTACGATCTGACCTCAAACCGTTCAGGGAAAAACTATCTTATCAGAAAGCTTAAAAACATCGATTACATCTTCCGGATACATGATCCTGATAATGAAATAAATATCAATCAGGTTATTTCGACTCTTAGAGATGCTGAATGTGTAACAGCAGTATTTAATATTGATATTGGATCAATTAAAGACAGAAACCTTAATCATCTAATCCATTAATATATGGAAAGCATTAATTACAATTTATCAGAGACTGAGTTTTCAAAAGGGAGAAAGATATTGTTATGGATTTTTACAGGCTTTTTTTTTATTGGTGGTGTCGGAGTTCTTCTGGCAAGCCCGGTTTTTAAAATGCATGAAATAAAGCCTGCACTGTCATTGGCCCCATTCGGGATCAGTCTGCTTGTTGGCATAATCTCTACGTTTGCCACAATCAAAAAGAAAGATTCGTATTTCATTATTGATGATGATAAAATTGAGTTTCAATACGGGCTGGTAAAACCCAAAAAATACTTATACCTATGGTCTGATATAAAAGAACTTGAAATGCCTCACAAGGAGAAGAAAGTGAAACTTATCCTGAAGGACGGATCATCATGTGTAATTAATCTCACCTGGATTGAAAAGAAAAAAGCTCATTTGATAAGGAAACATCTGTTTAATACTGCCAGGTATAAAGACATGGAAGTTAAAAAGGTCATGAACCTGTCTCATCAAGCTCGAAAATAAATCTCCTGACATGATTTCAGTTATCTGACTATTAATTATATAAAAAAAGAAGAGGCTGACGATTGTCAGCCTCATTTTTTGATAACCCTAAAACTAACCTAACCTATGAAAAAAACCTCTGTATATTGTAATTCAAATTTCATGCCAAATCATGAGCAAATATATATGTGGCAATTGTTATAAAAAAATAATTTCAACTAAATACCTGAATATTAACAACATTTTAACTAAACGTTAAAATATTTTGTTTTTAAACGAGACTGTTTGTTAAAGAAAGTTAAAGAGTGACTTCCTAATTTTTATACAAGTACTTTTGTATCTGTATGAAACGGATTACCATAGTATTACTGGCTATTTTCTTTTTCCTGGCGATATCAGGACTTCTTCTCATTCAGTTATACTGGATCCGCAATGCAATAACTATAACTGACCAGCAATTCAGGCTTCAGGCAAATAAAGCTCTTGAATCAGTGGTACTTCAGCTTGAACAGGATGAGCTCATAAAAAGAATAGTTGATGAGCTGGATCCAGCGACTACCGATCCTGTTACGGCTGTCATTCCTGCGAATTCCCCTCTGGCCAAAAGATTACGTATTTACCAGCCTTACTCGGAACTGCTTGACATGTACGGGATTGATACTCCCGATGAATCCATTGCCATAACCAGCTCAGGACAGAAGATCTTCATTACATCTGAAAATGTTTCCTCATTCACTCCGGCTGAATCTGTTGAGACCTCAGCAGAATCAATAAGTGCAGAGCTGACTGGAAGGGTCTCAAATAAGATTGTAGTCCTGGAGACCATAATGGATAAGATCCTTAATGAAACGCCGGACGTCAGGGAACGTATCGACCCTGAGAATCTTCGGACATTGCTCAGGACTGCACTGAATAATGCCGGGATTCGCCTCGATTTTGAGTTTTCAGTCCGTTCCGGACGGTCAGGAATTATCTATAAAACCCCTGGATTTACAGATAAGCCGGGAACAAATAAATTCATCCGGCAGCTTTTCCCCAACGATCCTGTTCCTGGTCAGCACCAGCTTGTTATGTATTGCCTGGATGAACAGCAATATAAATTTGAAGAAATAGGCAGCCTGGGCTTTTTATCGCTTCTTTTCACACTATTGATGCTTGTACTTGTAACAAGCACTTTCATCGTGATCTTCCGTCAGAAAAAAATCTCGGAAATAAGGAATGATTTCATTAACAATATGACTCACGAGCTGAAAACACCTATTTCCACCATTTCACTTGCATCACAGATGATGGCCGATAAAACAATACCTGATGAAAATAAAAATATTGAAAATCTGGCGAAGATCATTTCTGATGAAAGCATGAGACTTAAATTCCACGTGGAGAAGGTTTTGCAGATGGCAATCTTTGAGAAAACGAAGATGAAACTGGATTTCTCCGGCATGGATATTCATATTATCCTTAATAATGCCTGTGAGAATTTTGCACTGCAGACAGAAAACAGGAACGGCAGGATTAAAAGGAACTTCACTGCAAAAAACAGTTATGCAATGGTAGATGAGGAGCACTTTCTTAACGCAATCTCAAACCTGATAGACAATGCGATTAAATATTCAGAAGAAAATCCTGAGATAACCATTTCAACACGGAATACAAAAAAGGGGATTAGCATAACAATTGAAGATAACGGCATAGGCATAAGTAAGGAAGCCCTTAAGAGGATATATGATAAATTCTATCGTGTACATTCAGGGAACCTGCATAATGTTAAGGGATTCGGTCTTGGATTAAGCTATGTAAAGAAAGTTGTGGAAGAGCATAACGGCACAATAAAGGCTGAAAGCCAGATCAATAAAGGAACAAAATTTACTTTATTCATTCCTCAAAACGGATAGCTATGAAAAATATAAGAATTCTTCTTGCTGAGGATGACACCAACCTTGGTTCCCTGTTAAGGAATTATCTTGCAGCTAAGAATATAGAGACCAATCTCTTTGGAAATGGTTTAAGTGCCCTGGAATCATTTTCAGTAAAACAATATGACCTCTGCATACTGGATATCATGATGCCAGAAATGGACGGACTTACCCTGGCAAAGGAGATAAGTAAGATAGACCCGGCTATCCCGATAATATTCCTGACCGCTAAAAATCAGAAAGATGATATTCTCGAAGGGTTCAGAACAGGAGCAGATGATTATATAACAAAACCTTTCCTGATGGAGGAATTGCTCTACAGGATACAGGCAATACTAAAAAGAACAAAAACATCAGCAGCTCCAAAGAAACAGGAAAAATACACGATCGGTAAATATACTTTTGAACCGCTGAAGCAAATGCTGGCCTTTGGTGATAAGTCAGTCAAGCTAACCACAAAGGAATCTGAGCTTCTGGAGCTGCTGTGCCAGCATGGCAATGAGATACTTGAACGTAATTTTGCCCTCAAGTCAATATGGATCGATGATAACTACTTCAATGCCAGAAGTATGGATGTTTATATTACCAGGCTGCGGAAATACCTGAAAAACGATCCGTCGGTCAGAATAATTAATGTCCATGGCCGTGGCTATAAGCTTACCGGATAATGTTTTATATTACAACTATCTAATCGAGTTTTAATACAGCCAGGAATGCCTGCTGGGGCACTTCGACATTACCTATCTGACGCATTCTCTTTTTCCCCTTCTTTTGTTTTTCAAGAAGTTTCCTTTTTCTTGTTATATCTCCGCCATAGCATTTTGCCGTCACGTCCTTTCTGACTGCCTTGACTGTTTCCCGTGCAATTATCTTTGCTCCTATGGCTGCCTGTATTGCTATATCAAATTGCTGACGGGGGATCAGCTCTTTTAGCTTCACGCACATTTTGCGGCCAAATTCATAGGCATGGCCCCTGTAAATCAGGGTAGAAAGAGCATCAACCATTTCACCGTTCAGAAGAAGATCCAGCCTTACCAGGTCAGCCCTTTGGTAAGAAGTATAATAGTAATCGAATGATGCGTACCCTTTTGATATGCTTTTAAGCTTATCATAAAAATCAAAAACTATTTCTGACAGAGGCATTTCAAAAGTAAGCTCAACCCTGTTCCTCGTAAGATGGACGTGATTCTTCAGTGTGCCCCTTTTATCAATACATAGATTCATTATTGAACCTACATATTCTGATAAAGTTATAACCTTAGCAACAATATAAGGTTCCTCAATATGATCTATATTGGTGACTGGCGGAAGCCCTGATGGATTATGGACATCTATCTCCTCTCCCCTTGTTGTAAAAACCTTGAACGAAACATTTGGTACAGTGGTAATTACGTCCATATTAAATTCCCTGTCCAGCCGTTCCTGGATTATTTCCATATGAAGCAACCCCAGGAATCCACACCTGAATCCGAATCCGAGCGCAGCTGAAGATTCAGGTATGAATGAAAGCGATGCATCATTCAGCTGAAGTTTTTCAATTGAGTTTCTCAGATCTTCATACTCATCTGCATCAACAGGATACATTCCCGCAAATACCATTGGTTTGACATTCTCAAATCCTGAAATAGCTTTTTCACACGGATTTATTACATGAGTGATTGTATCTCCTACTCTTACTTCTGAGGATACTTTAACGCCGGTAATAATATATCCAACATCACCTGTTCCCATAACTTCGCGGGGATCTTGCTTCAGTTTCAGCACTCCTATATCTTCTGCATTGTATTCATGACCTGTACTCATGAATTTTACCCGGTCTCCTCTTGATATTGTACCGTTTACAATCTTGCAATAGGCTATTATTCCCCGGAAAGAATTAAAAATTGAATCAAAAATGAGTGCCTGGAGGGGGGCATCAGGATTTCCCTGCGGAGGAGGTATCTTGTTGACGATGTCACTGAGGATCCTGTCAACTCCCATGCCTGTTTTTGCGCTTGTTTCAATAATATCATCCCGGTTGCAGCCGACAAGGTCAACTATCTGATCCTTAACCTCTTCAGGCATTGCATTTGTCATATCCATTTTATTGATGACAGGGATTATCTCAAGGTTATGATCTATTGCCATGTACAGGTTTGCTATTGTTTGCGCCTGTATTCCCTGTGTTGCATCAATGACAAGCAGAGCTCCTTCACATGCGGCAATTGACCGTGATACTTCATTGGAGAAATCCACGTGGCCAGGGGTGTCGATAAGATTAAGGTAATATTTCTGCCCTTCATGGATGTATTCCATCTGGATGGCATGGCTCTTTATTGTGATGCCTCTTTCCCTTTCAAGGTCCATATTATCCAGGATCTGGTCCTGATATTCTCTTTCCGCAATAGTATGTGTCTTTTCAAGGAGCCTGTCGGCCAGGGTGCTTTTCCCATGGTCGATATGCGCTATGATGCAGAAATTACGGATATAGTTCATCGGGGAACAGATTCGAAATCAGGTGCAAATATATGAATTTTTTTACCCCCCACCCCCCCTGAAGGGGGGCTAAAATGTGCAGAGCCGTCCCGGGTACTCGGGACGGCTCTTATTCAATTTAATATCTCCTTTTAAACCCCCTTTAGGGGGCCAGGGGGTAAAATTTTACATCATTCCTGGCATCCCACCACCCATTCCCTGGGGAGGCATGGAAGGATGCTCTTCTTTCTCCTCAACAACGACAGCTTCAGTGGTCAGGAACATTCCTGCTACTGATGCTGCATTTTCAAGAGCAACACGGACTACTTTAACAGGATCAATAACTCCTGATGCATAGAGTTTTTCGAAATTATCGGTTTGTGCATTATATCCAAAATCACCCTTACCTGATTTTACAGTCTGGGCAACAACGGCTCCCTCCTTGCCAGAATTAAATGCTATCTGGCGTAAAGGTTCTTCAATAGCGCGTTTGATAATTTCAATCCCGGTATTCTGATCTTCATTATCGCCTTTAAGCTTATCCAGTGCAGCAATAGCTCGTATATATGCCACGCCGCCGCCCGGTACAATACCTTCCTCGATTGCTGCGCGCGTTGCGTGCAATGAATCATCAACACGGTCTTTCTTTTCCTTCATCTCAACTTCGGAAGCAGCGCCGATATAAAGTACAGCAACTCCGCCTGCCAGCTTGGCAAGACGCTCCTGAAGCTTTTCCTTGTCATAATCAGATGTCGTGGTTGTCATTTGCTGTTTTATCTGGTTGATGCGGGCTTTGATCATGTCCTTATCGCCGGCACCATTGACTATTGTTGTATTCTCCTTGTTAACCGTGACTTTTTCAGATGTTCCAAGCATGTCAAGCGTGGCATGTTCCAGCTTCAGACCTTTTTCTTCTGATATTACGGTTCCTCCTGTCAGTATGGCAATATCCTCAAGCATTTCTTTCCTCCTGTCGCCGAAACCCGGAGCTTTTACTGCACACACCTTGAGAGAACCGCGAAGACGGTTAACAACAAGCGTTGCAAGAGCTTCACCCTCAATATCTTCAGAGATGATCAGCAACGGACGGCCGGTCTGTGCAGAAGATTCAAGAATAGGAAGCATATCCTTCATTGAAGAGATTTTCTTGTCATAAATAAGTATATAAGGATTTTCCAGCTCAGACTCCATTTTCTCAGCATTAGTAACAAAATATGCTGAAATATATCCGCGGTCGAACTGCATTCCTTCAACAACCTCTACTGAAGTAGTTGTGCCTTTTGATTCCTCAACAGTTATTACACCTTCTTTATGCACCTTGCTCATTGCCTCAGCTATAAGCTTGCCTATCTCTTCATCATCATTGGCAGATACCCTTGCAACCTGTTCAATTTTCTTCAGGTCATCGCCGATTACCTGTGCCTGAGATGCAAGATGTTCTACAACTTTTTCAACGGCTTTGTCAATACCTCTTTTGAGGTCCATCGGGTTTGCACCTGCAGTGACATTCTTAAGTCCCACATTTATTATTGCCTGTGCAAGCACTGTTGCGGTTGTAGTTCCGTCACCCGCGATATCGCCGGTTTTTGAAGCGACTTCCTTTACCATCTGTGCACCCATATTCTTGTATGGATCTGACAGTTCAATCTCCTTGGCAACTGTTACACCGTCCTTCGAAACCAATGGTGCTCCGAATTTTTTCTCAAGCACAACATTCCGGCCTTTTGGTCCGAGGGTCACTTTAACAGCGTCTGCAAGCATGTCAACACCTTCTTTCAGAAGGGCGCGTGCCTCAATATTATATTTAATCTCTTTTCCCATAATGAATAGATTTATTGGTTTCCAATTAAGCTATAAAAAGAATATCTGACTGTGAAATAAGCAGATAGTCAACACCATCAATGGTAAGCTCCTGCCCGGAGTATTTTCCGTAGAGGACGACGTCGCCTTTCTTGACTTCCATTTCCTCATCTTTTTTTGCTGCTCCCACTAGCATCACCTTTCCCTGACGGGGTTTCTCTTTTGCGGAATCAGGTATAATGATTCCACTGGCAGTTTTAGCTTCAGCTTCATCAGGTTTCACAAGAACCTTTCCTGCCAGAATTTTACCTTTTAGTTGTGCCATTTTTATTTAGTTTTAAAGTTAGATTTTCTTTGATGATTCCTTTTTGTGCATATTTTATGCCAAACCGGTAAATGTGCCATTAACGAAAAAAGAAGTGTCAGAATATGACAAACTGACACTTTTTATATAGTAATTCCATAGGTTTCTAGTTTTCTGGCTGTTCCTGTCCGGTCGAAGGAGTTGTTGTTGTCTGGGGAACTGCTGTCGGGAGTGTAGGAATTGCATTTGGATCAACTGCATTGTCAATCTGGTTTTGAATTCTTGAACGTTCAGATTCTGTGCCGCGTGGAATAGCGGCTGTTGCAACGATACAGAGAACCAGGATCGTAGCGGCAATTGTCCAGGTCGATTTTTCAAGGAAATCAGCTGTCTTGCGTATGCCCATTGACTGTCCTGCCGATGTAAAATTGGCAGCAAGCCCCCCTCCTTTTGAATTCTGAACAAGAACAATAAGTACCTCAATAATACACGCAACTATGATTACAATCGAAACAAAAATATAAATTCCCATCTTATCACTTTTTTAATAACTCCTCTATTTTTTCAATTTGAGATGCAAAGTAACTACTTTTTTCCGGAAATTTCAAACTTAATTTCTCATAAATATCAATTGCCCTTGAATAATAGCCCTGGTTGGCATAAATTCTTGCAAGTGTTTCTGTTACAAATCCTCCCCTTTCCTCAACAAAAGGTTTTGAAATATCTGTATGTGCCGTTTCCGTTTTTTCCTTTGCAGGTTCAATTCTTGGATTTGTCAGAATAAATTTGTCAATCAGCTCCGATTGCATCTGCTTAATGTCAACTGAATCAGCCGGAGATTGCTGATCCTCTTTTGACATCTCCGCTTCAGGCTGTATAATAGTTTCTTCTGTTTCAAGCTCAAGAAGGTCTTCCTGTTCTCCTTCCGGTGCAGAAAATCCGGGATCCATAAATATTACCCTTTCCTCTTCTAAACCGGAATCTTCATCAATAACAAATACAGTGGCAACTGATTCGCCTCCCTCAGGATCAGACTGGATGGATACAGACTGATGTGCACCCTGAAGAACTACTGCGGCTTTCTCTTCATGCGTACCTGCCTCGTCACTCTTTTCTATTTCATTTATCAGATCCTCGCTGTTCCTGGCCGTTTCGATCACTACCTGCTGACTCTCTTCTGAAATGCTGGAGGAATCTGCCCTTTGCTGAATGACTGTTTCCGACTTATCCTTTATAACATTCTCTTTTTTCAGGAAATAATATAACACCTCACGATCAGCAATATGCATAGCAGATATCCTGAGCTGATTTTCGAACCTGACATCGGAGGTATTTCTTAGTCCTTTCAGCAAAAGCATATATGCACTCTGAAAATATGGGAAAATATCAATAAGCTCGCTGACCTCGCCGATCGTCTGGCGATCGGCAGGACCCGAATTTTCAATCATCCTCAGAAAATCGTTTCTGTTCATATCAGTTACCAGGTCACAAAAGCCTTATTGAATATATCCTCAACCAGGAGTTCAACAATTTTATCAGAGAGTTCTTTCTCAACCTGATTAAGGTCCAGACTACTGTCATAGTCCTCGTAACGCGAGAATGTTTGCTCATAGCTTAATTCCGGCTCAATTGAATTTGTGAATTTCACCCTCACAGAAATGGTAAACCTGTTTGTTGCAGCCTGCGCATCGGCAGCGACAGTCAGCGGGACCGTACTATAACCGGATATTTCACCTTCAAAATCCACGTCTCCCAAACCGTTTACCAGCCCGAGATTTGTCTGGGCCTTGCATTTGTCAATCAGGGCATCGGTAAGATACTGGCTGAGCATGGGCTGTACCAGGTCTGCCCTGTTCTGGAAATACTGAATACTCAATGTTTTTACCTCTGGAGATATTCTGGCTCCGCTCATGGAGTAACTGATCTTACATCCGTTCAGCAGGAAAATCCAGCCGGTAAGAATAAGAAGAATGGCTGCTACCGGAAAAATATTTTTTTTACATTTCAATTCCATATTCCTTGATTTTACGGTACAGGGTCCTTTCAGAAATACCCAGCTCATGCGCTGCCAGCTTACGTTTTCCGTTGAATTTTTCCAGAGCTTTCTTTATCATCTCAACCTCCTTGTCGGCAAGCGATAAAGATTCTTCAACAATCTCTTCAGTGTCTTGAATATCGTCCCTTTCCTGTCGGGGTGAAAATTCAGCAGAAGATTCATGAGGCACATCCGTGCCTCTTCTTTCTGCAGCCTCCCTGAACAGATTCTTCACAACCCTTGAGTTTGACTCGTCAATGTTGACTCCAACATCTCCGTGCTGCAAAAGATCATATACCAGTTTTTTGAGATCATTCATATCGCTTTTCATGTCGAAAAGGATCTTGTACAAAATCTCCCTCTCGGATGAAAAGGATTTATCATCATCCTTTTTTATGATTGCAGGGAGCTTTACTCCGTCATAATCAGGCAGATAAGCTTTGAGTACAGAGACTTTAATCTCTCTTTCCCTTTCAATTATTGATATCTGTTCGGTTATATTTTTCAGCTGTCTTACGTTACCCGGCCAGGAATAGTTCGTTAGTATAATTTTTGCATCTGGTTCAAGCCTAATGGCCGGCATCCTGTATTTCTCAGCGAAATCGACAGCAAATTTCCTGAACAGCAGAAAAATATCATCACCTCTCTCCCGCAGTGCAGGTATCCTGATCGGTACTGTATTAAGCCTGTAATAAAGATCTTCCCTGAACCTGCCATGATCAATAGCACCCGCGATATCCATGTTGCTGGCGGCAATTACCCTTACGTTTGTTTTCTGGGGCTTTGATGATCCCACCCTTATAAATTCTCCTGTTTCAAGCACTCTGAGCAGTCTGACCTGTGTTGAAAGCGGTAGTTCTGCAACCTCATCGAGGAAGATGGTGCCTTTATCTGCAACTTCGAAATAACCCTTTCTGCTATCAGTTGCTCCCGTAAATGAACCTTTCTCGTGACCAAATAATTCTGAATCAATTGTACCCTCGGGAATTGCGCCGCAGTTTACTGCAATATATGGTCCATGCTTCCTGGTACTGTAATTATGGATAACCTGTGGAAAAGCTTCCTTGCCTGTCCCGCTTTCTCCTGTAATGAGTACAGAAAGATCTGTGGGGGCAACCTGGACTGCAATATCAATTGCCCGGTCAAGTACCTCATAGTTACCAATAATGCCAAACCGTTGCTTGATATTTTGGAGATCTTTCATATACTGTAAAACGAATGCGCGAATTTAAGATTTTTTTAAGACATTGGGAAATGCATTTTTTGTAAATTCGCTGCATGAAACGATATCAATTTGCCGGCATTGTACCGGCACGTTATGCTTCAACGCGATTCCCGGGCAAGCCTCTTGTAATGATCGGCGGGAAAATTATGATTCAGAGAGTATATGAACAGGCTAGCAAATCAGTTGACATTGTCTTTGTCGCCACCGATGATAAGAGGATCTATGATGAAGTTCTGAAATTCGGTGGACAGGCACTGATGACCTCTCCGCAACATCAAAGCGGTACTGACCGTTGTGCTGAGGCGGTGGATAAAATTGCGGAGCGAACAGGCAAAAAAATTGACATCGTGATTAACATACAGGGTGATGAGCCTTTTATCAAACCTGAGCAGATTGATCTCCTGAAATCATGCTTTACTGACAGAAAGGTGGAAATCGCTACTCTTATAAGAAAAACTGAATCCGGGGAAGATATCTTCAATCCTAACCAGCCAAAGGTAGTGCTTGATTCAGAAGGAAATGCAATCTATTTCAGCAGGGCAGCTATTCCGTTCATCAGGGATTATGACTTATCAGACTGGTCGAAGAAACATGTTTTCTATAAGCATATCGGTATGTATGCTTACAAAACGGACGTGCTTAATAAAATAACAAAACTTCCGGCAAGTTCCCTTGAAAAAGCTGAAGCACTTGAACAGAACCGGTGGCTTGAAAACGGCTTCAGGATAAGGACGGCAGTCACGCAGTGGGAAAGTATAAGTGTTGATACGCCCGATGATCTGGTGCGGGCTTTGAAGCATCTTGATCATTTTAACTGAAAATTTATTAACTTTAGCACAATTTTTGATGTAAATCATAAAACGGTATCTATGAAGAAGAGTTTACTCTTTGTTTTATTTGTCATTTATACCATAAGCCTTCAGGCTCAGAAGGATACCGTTAATTATACCACTCCTGTTATACAGAAAAATACGTCTGCAGAAGCTGCAAATGTAGATATCAATATTTACCCGGTGCCAGTCAGGGAAAACAGGTTCACCATTAAATGTGACAGGGAGATCGCTTTTGTAAAGATTACCAACATTATCGGCCAGGATATTTTCAGAGCTAAATATAATAATCCTCAGACTATTACTAAGATTGTTCTTGATAATCCGAAACGTGGGATGTACCTTGTTACCATTATCTTCAGTGACAATGTGAGAGTTGTGAAAAAAATAATGATTGAACAATCTGAATAAATAATAATTTTCACGGTTTTACGGCGGATTTTAGGGGGAATTTTCCGCAGCTTAATATTTTTATTTTAGTGCATTATCACCAGTATTTTGATAAACAATACTGTTATTAAGGTTGTTTATTTTGCAGGGACAGTTTAAGTTTTTGATATTTATTATTTTTAGCCATGGAAGAAGGAACTAGTGTTTTTTCAATCAGGGATCTTGAAAATTTCTCGGGGATAAAAGCCCATACCATAAGGATATGGGAAAAGAGATACCGGATACTTGATCCTGACAGGACAGATTCAAACATAAGAACTTATAACGAATCAGAATTAAAGAAAATACTAAATGTGTCTTTTCTGAACAGGAACGGACTGAAAATTTCAAGGATTGCCAGACTTGATGAGGATGAGCTTTCCCGGCAGGTAATATCTGTAAGCAGCAGGGATGATGCTACACAGGATTATCAGACAGGTAAAATCCTTATGGCGGCAATAAAATTCAATGAAGAATTGCTTAAGGAGGCACTCATACCGTATATCAGGAATTTTGGAATTGAAGAAGCTTACCCCAGATATCTTTACCCTCTGCTTGAGAAAGTAAAAATTCTGTGGCAGACAGGAAGCCTGACACGGGCACATGGACAATTTATAAAGAATGTCATAAAGCAGCTGATAATTATTGAGGACAACCTGCTGAAACCGCGTTCCGGAAAAGCAATGGCTACTGTGGCAATGATAAATACTACAGACAGCCTTACCGATAATAATTTCCTTTTTTACAAATATGCTCTCAAAAAGCGCGGATTTGATGTAATCTTCACCGGAGGCATACTTCCTGCATCGGAAGTTATTGAAATTTACAAGATCAAGCCATTCGATTATCTCATCGTGAATTCAAGCGGTTCCGATTTTGCCCGGAAGCAGATAGCATACTTCAATAGCCTGGGCAAATCACTGATGATCAAAAAGATAATATATACCGATTCCACTGAAGAGACTGACAGAAAGTACTATGAAAAGCTTATAATGACCAGGGATCCTTCCGGTTTTATAAAGTTTATTGACGGGATGAAATAATTACTTTATCCTGACTATCACGGAATCGGCGATTTGCAATGCCGTGGTCAGAGTGCTGAGATCTGTGAATAATTCTCCGGTCTTCCCTGAATAATGGCTGTGCCCGACAGGTTCCATTTTATATGAATCCTTCATTGATCTGCTGTCAATGACAGTTTCATATACTAGAGCAGGCTGGCATGACCATTTGTAATTCTCATCTTCAGGATATTTGTCATTGGTCCAGTAATCGTTCCAGTCCCAGTTTTGGTTAATTTCCATCATAACTTTATACTTTTCCGGCAGTGGGCTGTCAGCATGAGATGTCAGAACAAAACCTGTCTGTGGAGTGGCCCCTGTATATGCATCCGGGACTGTAGTCCGGGAATCAGGCATAAAGAGACCGTCAGCCGCTGTAACTGCTCTTTTATGGGCCCAGTATGGTAATGTCTGAGGCGCTCTTTTTATATCCGTGACCCATTTGTTGTTCTCCTGCCTTGCATATTCGAAAATCCCTGTAGCGACAGACTTTGCTACATAAAGTGTCTGGATATATTTTCCGTCCATATCCTCAAGCCATATTGCGAAAAGAGGATAATAGAAAGATTCTCCCCTGGATAATTCGACAATTATCTCAGAACCCTTTCCTCCGGCATTTGAAGTTAATGTGCTCTTCTCTTCCTGAGCCTGATTCTTGCTCTTCAGCGCCCCTGTTGTGCAGGCGCCTGTAACTAATGCTATTATAAGTAATAATACCCGGTTCATCTTACAAAATTTAAAATTCAATTATTATTCCTACTGTAGGCAATACCGTTCCAGATTCACTGTCAAGGTATTTTAAAGAGTATTTAAGCGGATCTGACGGATCACTGACAGGATTGCCGCTGCTGTCTGACTCCCTCACAAGTATTGAAGGTTGATCAGCCTTATGGTTATAGACATTCTGTACATCAGCGTACAACATCAGGGACCAGCCCTTGAAAAAGTATTGCTTGTCAACCCTTAAGTCGAGTTGATGGAATGCTTTAAGACGCTCGTTGTTGAACCTGGTGTAATCGAGATATCCCTGTCCCTTGAGATCCCACGCAGCTTTCAGTGCAGATTTCTCAAGATCATAGGGTGTATAGGGCGCTCCTCCGACAAATCTCCATTTAAAGCCGAGATCCCAGTTTTTGTTGAATTTTTTTGTTGCTGTTATAACGAACAGGTGACGATTATCCCACGAAGAAGGTATCCAATTTTCAGCAAGATCTTTGAATTCGCTCCTGACATATGTATAAGAAAATACGAGGTTGGTCTTGTAAAACTCTTTTAATCTCCCAAGAAGCTCAAATCCGTAAGCTCTTCCTTCAGAAGTTGAGATAAGTTCCTCGTCTCCGAATATACCGTAGCCCGCGCTTTTGCTTGAAAGAGGTACTCCATCCTGTACTGAAAACGGATATTTTGAATAATTTTTATAAAATCCTTCCAGGGTAACCTGGATATTTTCTGTCGGAATTATTTCAAGGCCGCCAACAAGATGATCTGCCTGAATGTACCTTAGATTATTCTCCTTATTTACAAATACTCCTGCACTGTTCATATATCCCAGTGCTGTGTAAGGCGGTATCTGAAAATAACGGCCAACATTGAAATTCAGGTTTACTTTTTCACTGATTGAATATGATGCAGAAAAACGCGGAGATATCTGTTTCAATGGATTCAGCATAGATTCAGAATAAGTATTGAAATCCGTACGGGCACCAAGAGAGAGTCTCAATCTCTCTTCAAAGTAAGATCTACTGATCTGTCCGAAAATGCTGAACTTGCCAAGTTTCAGGTTTGTATCATAATTGATCTCATTTTCTCCCAAACCCGTATAAATAAGCCTGAAGGTCGAATTCCTGTAGTGAGCATACTCATAACCGGCTCCGAAGTTCATTCTCAGTCCTTTATCACCTAATATTGTCCTTTCGAACCGTGATTTGATCTCTCCTTCTCCTGACAGGTAATCAAGAATCTTGTTTGTATCAGCCTCAACATTTCCTGCATATTTGTACTGTGAGTTATTCAGGTAATTGCGGCTGAGCACCCAGGTGTCATATCCTCCTTTCCTGAAATGCTTGTATACAAGCCCGGTTACATAGCTGTATTGCTCCTGCACCGGGATATTATCAAGCAGATATCTCTGATAATCAGTCTCATTGGCTTTAAGATTAAGCTTGAAATCATCTTTGGCTCCAAGTCCGATGAGGGTCAGTTCATTCTTTTCATCAAGCCTTACCCGGTATTTAAACTGGAAATCCGTGTAATTCGGAAGAAACGGAAGCTGGAGAGCGCTGAAAAGAAACTGCAGGTATGAGCGTCTGACAGAAACCAGCAGACTCCCGTTCTCTCCGGCAGGACCGTCTATTGTCAGCCCAAGATCAGAAGCTCCGACGGTTGCCCTGTATTTCATCTTTTCCCTGTTGCCATCAAGAAAAGTGAAATTAAGGACAGAGCTTAGTGCATTACCCTTTGATGCAGGAAATGCTCCTGAAACAAAATCCACCGATTGAACAAAATCAACATTTATAATGCCTACAGGTCCACCGGATGATCCCTGCGTCGAGAAATGGTTGAGATAAGGGATCTCAACATTGTCGATATAAAACCGGTTCTCATTTGGTCCGCCTCCCCTGACTATGACATCATTTCTGAAAGCAGGAGTGGACGCGACACCGGGAAATGACTGTATCACCTTTGAAATATCCCTGTTCCCTCCGGGATTCTTTTCAATCTCGTCAATACCTATTATTCTTACCGAAACAGGCGTTTCAACTTTCTTTATAAATGGTGATGCCTTAATTACTACCTCTCCTAATCCGACTGCCATCTCTTCAAGAGGTATCTCAATATTAGCTTCTTTACTGTTTGTTACCAGAATTGCTGAGGTAATGAATGGAGTAAAACCTACTGATGATGCCCTAAGTTCAATATAGCCTGGTTTAATGCCGGTAAACAGAAAATTACCGTCATAATCGGTTATTGAACCAACGATTGTTCCCCATATCTGAACAGTTGCAAAAGGAATGCCCTCATTTGTTTTGGAATTGAAAACCCTTCCCTTGATGACTCCTGAATTTGCCTGACTCCACAACACAGGAAATGCTACTATTATAAATAAATTTACCAGAAATAATTTTTTCATGTAAAGCAATTTTTGTTTTACTAACAACAAACAATAATAAATTGTTCAGGGGAAATTCGACCAAAAGTAATTTTTTAAAAAACTTCTTTTAAAACTGTATTAAAAGAAGGGGATTCCTCATTCATTTCCCCCTTCTGAGCGTCAGCGAGGAATCCCCTCAATCAGGTCAAGAAAATATTTTCTTTCAGAAGCGAGGTTTACGGATGGCTTTTTTGCTGATACAGAATCGATTCTCTTCAGGATGGATTTTGCAAATGTTTTTATTTTTTCGGATGAACCTGTACCGATGCGGTGAGAGACTGCCCTGGCAATTTTGTCAATCTCCTTCCATAATTCAATTGTTTCATTGTCAAAATAACAATCTGAAAATGAGTTCCATAAATATTCCACAGCTGTTTCCGAAGGATGAAGCAAGTCGTTATCATAAAAACGGTAATCCCGCAGGTCGTCCATAACAAGCTCATATGCAGGAAAATAACCGGGATGTGACGGATGATCAAGGAGCTTTTCGACAGCCAGGAACAGGGTTGACTTGCTCACCTGGTTGCCATGCGGGCCATCCTTCCAGTGACGGACAGGGCTAATTGTAAAAACAACCCTGAGACGGGGATACAGTGACTTAAGCCTGTCAAGCTGCCTTGTCCACATATTAACTATATCCTCAACTGCAAGCAGTTCATGAGTAAACTGAGATGCCTGTATCTTATGGCAATTAGAGACTATTTTACCGGATTCTTTCCATCTGTAAACCCTGGCCGTGCCGAAGGTGATAAAAAGGAATTTTGCTTTAGAAAGAGATTCCCGCGCTTCCCGTGACCTGTCATTGATGTTTTTCAGGATTTCCTCTTTATTATCAGATGAAAAATCGGTATAATGATTAAAGCTCAGCCATGTTCCATTGTCATTATACAGATCTTTATCAGTATATTCTTTCGAGTCAAGAATCGTATCAAGGGTATTGATAACAGATACAGGATTATATACTGTCCCGGATGGATTGATCATGACGGGCAGATGTCCAGTTTCAAACTGTTTGCCAATAGAAATAGCAAAACATGATCCGATAAACATTACCGGGTCATCGTATGTTATCTTTTCCGCTGAAGGATCTATTTTAAATGTGGTCCTGAGTTCCATTTATTTAAGAAATCAGATGAGTTTCTTATTGATCCAGTTTAATATAAAATCAAAAACCTCTTTCTTAAACGGCTCATTATGAAGTTCATGGTATCCTCCCTCCCATATTTTCAGTTCGGCCAGTGAAGTTTTTGATGCGAAAATCCGGCTGCCCTCGGGAGAGCATATTTTGTCATCGCTGCCATGCACCAGAAGAAGCGGAACTTCAAGTTCACCGGCATGGGCCAGAGAATGAGCTGCGGAGCTCATGGCACTATGGAACAGGCTTAACGAGATCCTGTCATGAACAAGAGGATCAGCGGCATATTTCTCAACCACTTCCCTGTCATGAGAGATATGATCAACTATAAGTCCTGACGGCTGAGCCAGGCCAGGTAATATGTTCTTCATTATTGATGCCAGCCTGATTTTGGATTTGTCGGGTTCGAAAGAGAGCTTCAGCCAGGGAGATGTTACTATAGCTCCTTTCAGATAAGGTTTTTCCCTCAACAGATAATCAATGAGTATCCCTCCTCCAAGGCTCTGCCCATAAAGGAAAACCGGGATCCCCGGGAATGTATTTTTTGAGCTTTCGCTAAGAATTTCAATCATTTCATCGGTGAGCGCATAGCTTCTGATATTTCCCCTGCCACCGTCAGAGCGCCCATGACCGGGAAGATCAACTCCGGTGAAGCCAATGCCTTCAATACTGAATTGTTCAGCCCAGGCTGTATAGCGCTGAATATGCTCGCCCAGACCATGAACAAAAATTATATTTGCACGGGTTTTTTGTTTCGGACTTGCTATAAAACCCCTCAACACCTGTCCGTTCTTAAGCTTGATACTGTACTCCATGCGTTTTTTCTTTAAAAGTACAAAAAACTTAACCACAAAGGCACAAAGAGAGGCAATAAGTCGTCTTTTATGTAATTTATAAAGAATTTATTTCTCTCTTCCTATTCCATTCATTATCTGAGTTTTAATCAAGTCTGCTATTTAGAATGATCTAAGAATATAAGGATTTTAAGATATTAAGATTTGTTTATCTTTATTTAAGTATTTACATTTGTATCAACATTTAAAATCAGGAATTATGACAGCATTTGAATTCAACAGTCAGCTTATCGGATTGAAACCTAATCTTCAAAGGTTTGCCATGAGCCTTACGTCAGACAGGGATACCGCGCTGGATCTTGTTCAGGACACCTATTTAAAAGCAATCACATATAAAGATAAATTTGTAGATTTTACAAATCTCAAGGCCTGGGTCTTTACAATAATGAAGAACACCTTCATAAACAATTACAGAAGAAATATGAAGGAAAATACAATAATTGACGGCACTCAGGATCTCTATTATATTAATCAGCCTCACGATAAAGGATTCATATCACCTGAATCGAGTTATTTCGAAAGGGAAATTGAAAAGGCGATCAATTCACTTGAAGATGAATTCAGGATACCCTTCAAAATGCATGTTGATGGGTACAAGTACAAAGAGATCTCTGATGAACTCGGATTAAAGATCGGGACAGTAAAGAGCAGAATATTTTTTACACGTCAGAAACTTATGCTTATGCTTAAGGATTATGCCAGGTAAGATTTGTTTATTTTTTAGTTATCCTGAATATTATACCTGCCAAAACAAACAGCAGAAAGATTCCTGAGACGACCCATGCCCATTTATTCGGGATCTTTGACTCTGCATACATTACATATGGTTCTGCCATGAAGAAATCGGAATGAACAGGCCATAATAGAGTTTTTGTGGAATCGATAAATCCGTTAGTTCCAATTATCTCGCCCGGCATAACAATCCTTTGAGTATACCGGACAAAATCGACCCAGAGATGTTCAGATACAATATTTAAAGATGAATCGGCTTCTGTCTGATATTTGAGGGCGTTTTCTTCCCCGATGAACTTCTTAAGGATAATACCGTTAGTCCAGAGGCTGTCGAATCTATCACCTCCTTGTTTTATAATCTCCACGAACTCGTCTTCACGCGCTTTTAAGGCCTCATAGGTCATATCACCTTCGGCTTTCCCTTTAGCAAGCATTGAAAATTCACCTATCCACTCTGAAATAAGACTTCTTACTGTCCATTTTTCTATCTTAATATCGACTGAATCACTGAATGTTTTGTATTTCAGGCTATCGGGACCATTTATTTTTTCTTCGGTCACATAATCCGGAGAATAGAACCATGACAGGTCTTCCTTATTAAGAAAATCTGTGACAGGATAACCATAAGACATTGTTTTGTCAATTGTTTCGGCAAACCTGTACTCGGTATTGAACCATTTGAATTTCTTTCTGAATTCCGCTTTACGTGACACATCTTTGTTTGAACTGCTGTCTGTCTGATAATCCTTATTAATTTCATCTATACTGGCAAATAACTTTTCAGCCCGTTTTACGTAAGTTGTATCTCCTTTCTCGCTGATCTCAAGGGAATCCCTGATGATCCATGTTGAATCATAGGGTACCTGGACATTAGAAATTTTAAAATTATTTTCCCCGTTTTTCATTTCAAGCTTTCTTGTCACAGATCCGTCAGGATGGACAATATCTGTAACAACAGTCTCCGGTTCTCCGCATGATGCTACCATAACGAGAATCAAAGAGACGACAATTTTTAAAGGTTTTCTTTTCATGATATTAAAGTTTAATTTTCTTCTTGTTACTTTCCATCAGTTTTTCTTCAACATAAACCTTCAGCTCAGGATTTTCTTCGATCAGTTTGATAAGGTCCTTATACTTCTCCTCCAGTTCATTGTACGATTTTAATATTTGTTTCATCTGCTTTTCGGAAACTGTGTTGTTCCCTGAAGGCAGTTTCCGTCCTGCCATTCTGTATAATAAATCCGTGTATGAATAATCCTGACTCCCAGTAATCATTTGACTTTCAATAAATATTGCCTGTTGGTTCAGATTGTTTACCCTTTTCAAAATCACGACCTGCTGGTACGCAAATGCGACAATTAAGAGTATTGATGCAGCAACGAGTCC
>JAPLDX010000074.1 GCA_026391215.1 Bacteroidia bacterium | reverse complement strand
TGTGCCTATGCTCCATGAGCTGTCAGCAATAACAACTATATCCTGTACTCTCGGATTCGTCCCGTAATGAAGCCGGGCAGGCACTTCAGATTTATTATAAGCCTTCAAGCCTTTGGTCCTGTTCAGAAAATATAACACACTATCTTTCTTCCCTTCTGCTGCATTAATTGTATAAACCGGGTTCCCTCCGAACATCGAAGCGATCATTCTTTCCGGAACGATGGATTTCAGGTTTACATATTTCTCAGGCGATATAGATTCCATCCCATGATCAGAAAGCACTATCAGATTTATCCGGTCTGAAAAAGGAAGGGCAGATAATTTCAGACGAAGCACTCCAATTAGGCTGTCAAGTCTTTCAACAATTTTTCCGGTTTCCTTTGATACCGGACCTGAATCGTGACTGGTTGCATCCGGTTCATCAAAGTAGAGCGTGACAAAACCCGGACGCTTTCCCGGCGGATATGAGAGCCACTTAATCACTGTATCGATTCTTTGCTCATAAGTTATACTCTCATCATATTTCTTCCAGTATGTCGGATGTTTTCCTTTTACAGGCGCCTCGGAACCCACCCAGAAAAAGGATGCCGAAACAATTCCCTGGTTCATTGCAGTTATCCATACTGGTTCTCCCCCATAAAATGCCGGATTCTCAACGGCTGTCCTGTCTCCCATCCTGTAATAAAGGCCCAGCTCGGGAGCAGGGAAATTATTATTGACAAGACCATGATGATCAGGATAAAGCCCGGTAGCAATAGAATAATGGTTAGGGAAAGTTACTGTGGGAAATGATGGGATCAGTCTGTCTGCCTTTACTCCCTCTGCTGCCAGCTTGTTGAGATTTGGAGTATTGTATATCTTGTTGTAATCCCATCTGAAAGCATCCATTGATACCATGACGACGTAGTTCTTATATGGCTCTCTTTTATCATTTCTGAAATCGGGAAGGATAAGCAATAGCGCTAATCCGCAAAGCAGCATATAATTAAGCCTTCTTCCTGCCATAACATTGATTCTGATGAACACTTCTCAAATATACTTGAAAAGTTCTGGTAATTTTATTTTTATACTTTTAACAAAAAATTCCGTTGGAAGTTTATGATTAAAAGATTAATTCTTACAGTAATAATAACTCTGACTATGTGCTGGAATATTTCAGCCCAGGGGAAAAAGACTGCTCTTCTGCTTATTGACATCCAGGATTTTTATTTCCCGGGAGGCAGGTCGGAGCTTGTTGAACCGGAAAAAGCTGCATCAAATTCTGCTCTGCTTCTTGAAAGATTCAGGAATAAAGATCTTGTTGTTGTCCATGTGCGGCACAATTCGGAGCCTGGAGGAAAGATCAACGACATTGTCAGACCATTGCCTGATGAAAAGATTATTTCAAAAAGTGATGTAAACAGTTTCAAGGGAACGGGGCTTCAGGAATTCCTTCAGTCTGCAGGAATTGATACTCTTGTGATCTGCGGCATGCAGACACAAATGTGCGTTGAAGCTGCAGTCAGAGCTGCAAGCGATCTGGGATATAAATGCATTCTTGTCCACGATGCCTGTGCAACAAAAGATCTGAAATTCGGTGACAGGGTTATCAAATCAGAGGATGTGCATTATGCAACTCTAAGTACACTGCGCTCTTACGCAATCGTTGAAAGCACAGAGGAGTTTTTGAATAAGAAATAGTTCAGGGTGCAAATTTAAGGCAGGCCACTCCTTCCATTTTCACATTATTGACTGGTCCCTCAGGGATACCTGTTTTCGTATTGATCCTGAATACCGATATCTGATCTGATCTCTGATTTCCGACAAGAAGAAAGTTCCCTGACGGATCAATTATGAAGTTCCTTGGCCAGTCACCGCCGCACGTTGAACGGCCTGCAACAGTCAGTGAACCATCTTCTTCTATCTTATAAATGACTATTGTATTTTCTCCGCGGTTCGATCCATACAGGAATTTACCGTCCATGCTCATATGAATATCAGCGCAAAAACTTTTCCCTTCAAAACCTTTTTCTATTGTAGATAAGGTCTGGATCAATTCCAATCCTCCTTTTGCATCGACTTTAAAAGCCATCATTGTTGAACCCAGCTCATTGATCAGGTACATTTTTGATCCCTCAGCATTGAATGTAAAATGTCTTGGTCCTGAACCTTTTGGAACATTACAGATGCCATTGCTTTTCTGATTCAGTTTTCCGGTGTTTTTATTTAAATCATATATCATTATCCTGTCCAGACCGAGGTCAGTAACATAGACAAATTTCCCCGCCGGATCCTGCTGGATCATATGCGGATGTGAAACATTTGTACTGTCTGTTTCGTATAATATAGAATCAGTCGCTCTTTCCGGAATTCCGGCTTTACTAAGCTTTACGACAGCAACAGAAGCACTGCCATAGTTTGCCAGGAAAAGAAAATCCTTATCCGCAGACCTGGAAATATAACAGGGCCCTCCGAAAGGGACAACCAGTTCGTTCAGCTTTTCACATATACCGGTTTTGCTGTTATATTTCAATGTTGTCAGGCCACCTCCCGTTTTTCCATTAAACTCGTCTACTTCATTGAGAAAATATATAAGGCTATTTTCTCCTGAAAAGCAAAAATATGACGGATTCGGCCCGGCATCCGACTCAGTTAAAAGTTCAAGATTCCCGTCTTTCTCATTGAATGTAAAAACGGATAAACCTTTTGCGTTTCCTTCTGAATATCCCCCTGCAAACAGCTTGGGATTTTCATTGCATCCTGTACTTATTATTCCCATAGAAAGTAAAAATAAGTAAATTAGATTAAGTCCTTTCTTCATCAGATATGAAAATATGTTATTTTATCTTCTTAAGCTTATCATCGAGCTCTTTAAGTGTAGCTCTTACACTTAATATATATGGCTGTTCATCCTTCTCCCAGTGACCATAGGTAGTAATTACAAATGTTCCGTCAGGAAGCAGCTCCACTCCCGGATAACAGCAATCCCGCTCATATTTGTTATCCTTGAACCTTATCCTGTATTGTCCCTTCTTCCCTTTGACAAGATCATTCCATGTACCGACCCAGCCGACCCAGTCACCTTCTGTCGGGCTCTCCTGTCCGTCGGCAGGGACATCCCTGAAAACCACAAGAATACGACCATCAGGTGAATACTTCAGAACATGCCTGTCACCTGTGAGTTCATTGGGAAGCGGCCGGGGTGAACTCCAGGTCTTTCCTTCATCATCCGAAAATATAATCTGTGAATTTGCTCTTCTGCTGTTTTCCCTCAGCAGGACAGCCAGTTGTTTTCCGTCAGGTGATCTTATGATACCCGGCTCGCAAAGATTCATATCTCTCCTGCTCAGTATCGACCCGGGGTATGACCATGTCAGTCCTCCGTCAAAAGAAAACGTCTTATAAAGTGTAAAAAGAACCTGATCATTTTTCTTCCTGTCTTCAGCATATAGTTCTCCTCCATCTTTTGTCATGAACCTCATATCATCATGAAACAAAGCCATATAGTGGCCCTTCCCGGTATTAATGGAAATCACTGAGCTCATAACCACCACACCGCCCCAGTCACCTGAAGGTTCAAGCTCGCTCCATATCAGGCCGTCATCTTCAGAATGGGCCATTCTGGCAGGATAAAGTCCTGAAAAAACTATGAGCCTTTTCTTTCCTTCAGGATCAACAACTCTGTGTATTGTAGGAACCTCAAGTGAAGTAGCCCAGCTTTCAGGGACCGACAGTCTGTCGCTCCAGGTCAATCCTCCGTCAGAGCTTTTCTTATAAACTATTGCGCCCCTGCCGTGTCCCTTTGGGTAGACTGCAAGGATTGTTTTTCCGTCCTCAAGAAGCACAGTAGTCGGATGCCCAAGATATTGACCTTCTTCACGGTCAACAACTACCTTGCGAAATGTCTCCTGGTCAAGGTCAATAACAGGAATTTGCAGGTAGGGCTTATCTTGTTTATGGTCAGAACATGAAGTAAAATATAAAAGCAGAAGAAGTGCAAACGAATATATAGTTCTCATTGTCTGGTCTCTTTTTAGTCACACATACCCACCCCCTCCCGTCCCCCTCCCCTGCAGTCTGGCTCCTCGCTAAAATAGCTCGCCGAGCTATTTCTTAACGCTCGGCCCTCTGCTTCGCAATGAGGGGGAAACACATTAATATTTAGCTATTTAGCCCCCTTCCTTACGAAGTAGGGAAGGGGGTTGGGGGATGGGTCCATGTTCTCAGAGGGGGGTGAGGTTAAAGTTCAAAGTTATCGCACTCACGGTATGCCTGAATAACACGGGCCTCACCCTCTTTGGAGCGATTGCTTATGCCATGTTCCATACAAATTACACCGTCGTACTTCTTGCTGTAAATAAACCTGAAGACATTCTTATAGTTTATCTCTCCTGTTGTTGGTTCATTCCGCCCGGGATTATCGCCGCAATGAAAGGCAGCTATCTCGCTCCATGCCGCTTCGATATTTGGTATCAGGTTCCCTTCGGTGATCTGCTGGTGATAGATATCCTCGACGATCTTGCATGACGGCCTGTTGACAGCACGGCAGATGGCATAGGTCTGAGGAACTCCGGTAAGGAAAAGTCCGGGATGATCCCTGAGGGTGTTCAGTGGTTCAAGGACAATAATAAGTCCTGCCGGTTCGGCAATATCGCAGACATACCTGAGATTGTCAATTACATTGGCAGTCTGAATATCCCTGTGAAGTCTTTCATCATATCTGCCGGGAACCATAAGCGCCCATTTAACACCTGTTCTCCTTGCACATTCCACTCCTTCTTTTGTTTTATTGATAAGCATCTCACGTATTTCAGGCTTATTAAGAACAAAAGAGGTGACTGAGAAATCGGCATAAAGCACAAAAGGACCGAGTTCCATACCAAGACGGCTGATCTCATCTGCAATTTTAACCTGTTCTTCCACCGGGCGTCCCATCAGGCCGTTGTCAAACATTGCTCTGAATCCCATATCATGGCAGAATTTTATATTATCTGCCAGGTCGGCGCCGGCATGTTCGCTGAACATTCCAAAACCGGGAGCATATTTCAGTTTAAAAGGTGCAACGGCATCCTGAACTTTTTGCTTTTTCTTCCCGGCTTCAGCTCCGAAAACTGCAGGAGCAGCAATAAGGGCTGCTCCTGTTACAGTTGCTCTTTTTATGAAATCTCTTCGTGAGTTATTCATAATTTAAGATTTTATAGTTCGTCCTTTTTATGACTGCGGAACATAGGCTTCTCCGGGTATCGGCACATCCTTGGGCATGTCAACAGGGCCGAATTCAAATACTTTCGGACCAAGTTTCAGGTCGGAGTTCATCATTTCATCCCATGTTGTTTCTTTTCCTGTATATGCAGAAATACGGCCCATAATGGCAGTCAGTGTCGAAACAGCAGTATTCTCAAGTTCATTAAATGATTTGCCGTTACGTATAGCTGTTACCATATCGACATGTTCCTGAACATACGGATCCATCATTTTCCCGGAGGAAGGCTTACCCTGATCATCAAGCGGGTATTCATACTTCCATATTTCTGTACCTGCAAGATCATAAATTGTATCATTACAGTTGGTAAATCCTTTTGTCCCCTGGATTCTCTCGGAAACATTATCTGTACAACCGTTTATCTGGCGGCACATGCTGTGCATATGCATTCCATTCTCAAATACAAAATCGACTGAGAAATTATCATACTGGTCACCTGTGACTCTTCTTTGCCTTGAGCCCATTCCGACTGCCTTAACCGGGTGTGAGCCTGTGAACCAGTTAATTACATCGAGATTATGCACATGCTGCTCTACGATATGATCTCCTGACAGCCATGTCCAGTTAACCCAGTTGCGTATCATCCATTCCATTTCTGTCCAGTCCTTATTCGCATCGCGATGCCAGAGCTTTGACTGGTTCCAGTATGCATTAGCCCCTACTATATCGCCTATGGCTCCGCCCAGAACCTGCTGCCATGTTGCAACATAATTACGCTGATGACGGCGTTGCGTTCCTGTTACTATTGTCAGGCTCAGTTCTTTGGCTTTAAGTGCTGTTGCCATCAAAGATCTTGCTCCAACAGGATCAACACAAACAGGCTTTTCGGAGAAAATATGCTTGCGGGCAGCCACTGCTGCAGCCAGATGTTCGGGACGGAAATATGGCGGGGTAGCCACGATCACAAGGTCCACACCGGCCTCGAGAACTTTCTGATAAGCATCAAAACCTACAAAGCAATTTTCTAGCGGGACTTCCTGTCCCTTTTCCTTCAGAATGCTTGCCCTGCAGCCTTCAACACGATCCTTAAAGGTATCGCCTAATGCAACGACCTGGAGATTGGGCCCTGCGCTTAGAAAATTAATTGCGGCGCCGGTTCCGCGACCTCCACATCCGATAACACCGGCTTTAAGAACCGGTCCGTCCGGAGCCTGGTCGAGCCATGAAACTGCCGGAACTTCTTTTTTGGTTTCACGGGCACAGCTTGTGATAATTGAAGGAACAATAATGCCTGCTGCACCAACTGTCGCAGCCTTGCCGATGAAATTGCGTCTTGAGATACTTGATTTTTTCATTTTAGTAGGATTTTATAAGTTATAAATTTACAATTTTCCTGTCTTTTCATCAAATTCACAAACAACCCTGAATCCTACATTAAAGCAATCGGAATACCACCACATGCTTTTTGGTATCTGGGGATCGGTTTTAAGCCATTCGGCAGTATGTGTATAACTACGTGCTGCGTTGCGAAGCCTGCCCGGCATATCCATGAATGAACCTCCGCGGATCACATGCTCCTCGCCCGATTCCGGCCCCTCAGGATCTTTGACCAACCCTCCGGGATACCTGGAATAAGCATCAGTCTGATACCAGTCGGAACAGAATTCAGCAACGTTTCCTGTCATATTTTTAAGTCCGAACGGATTTGATTTGACAATGTCAGGCGTCTGGGTTTTTGAAGGGCTGTTGCCCCGATAAATAATATATGAATTGATTACTGCAGTATCATTCTTTGAGAGCTTAGCCTTCAGTCCGGACTTTTCAAATTTTTCCGGATCACCCGGGAAGAAATAGGGTGCTGTTGTCCCTCCCCTGCAGGCATATTCCCATTCTGCTTCAGTTGGCAGCCGGTACGTCTTTCCGGTGATTAAAGTAAGCCATTTGCAATAAGTTTCGGCTGCATGAAAGCTGAAGGAAATTGCCGGTCTCTTTCCCATTCCCCATCCCTGGTCAGGCTGGCCATATGGAGGGGTGGCTCCCGATATTGCATCAGTTTCAGATGCCGGACCAGATCTCAGGCCTTCAGTATCAGTGGATCTGCCCTCAGCGGAGGTCTGGGCATAAAATGCTAAGTATTCATCCCATGTGACTTCAACCTCAGCCATGAAGAAAGGACTTATTTCAACCTCCCTTACCGGTCCTTCGTCTTCTTTCCTGAATGGCTCATCATCAGGACTTCCCATTTTAAATGTTCCTCCAGGAATGGCAACCATGCTGAATGAGACTGATGAACCCGGGATCTGTTCTGTAAACGAGGTAAATTCAGTAACCTTTGAGGGTCCTGCAAATATTTCCTTAGGAGCAGACGGAGCCATTCCGAAGGTCGTGTTGCTTCCGTGAGTATATCCTTCAATGTAATGGCCGGCATTAAGATGACAGTTTATGCAGTGCAGTTCCGGAGTTTTTTCAGTCTGCCTGTAATAGAGGTGTGCATCCTCCCCTTCTTTTGTCAGCAGCAGGGGAAAGAGATTCTCATGGCACTTTATGCAGCTGCTTTCAAATACATGGCCTCTCGCAACTTCAAGCCTCCCCCGTTCATTCCAGTCAAATGAAGCAGAGTCTTTGGTCCAGTAGCTCCATAGATCCCGTAATCCCGTTGTTCCTTTTTCCCAGAGGTATTTCTCTCCTTTCGGAGGGAGATGGCATTCCACGCAGGCTACCCTGTAACCTGATTCTGTCTCATAATGAACTGAACGTTTCCAGGAAATATCGGCAGCAGGATGAATGTGGCACGAAATACAATAATCATTTACGGAGGTATTGTTAATTAATTTCCCTCCCCCAAGAATAATTAATATACCTGCAATAAGCCCCGGAACAAACCAGATCAGGAATCTCTTCATGGAAAAATATTAACCGGTTGAAGATAAATATTTTTTCACCACGGATGACAAGGACCAACACGGAATTTATAGAACTTTTCGTTATCAGTGATTAAATTTTTAAGGTTATAGTAATAATAATACTTTTATGTTTTCAAATCACTGAATTTATGAAACGATTATATTCCCTTTTTCTTACTCTCGCTCTCACTCTCACTCTTTCTGCTCATCCATGGAAACCATCTCATTATGTTATAGTTGACACCGATGGTGGTGTGGACGATATGAGAGCCATTACCATGCTCCTGGCATCTCCGGATGTAAGAGTGCTGGCAATAACGGTTTCGCCCGGGGTTCTTTCAGCAGAAAACGCATATATAAAAGTTAAGAGTCTGATGAACTCATTTTACCACGAAGGGATACCGGTAGGAATGAACCGTATCAGCGGATACAAATCGCAGGAATTTCCTGTTGCCCTGCAAACCATCTGGGGTGATGAATCAGGCATTGATCCGGAGAAGGCAGCTGATTTTAAAACCTTAATTGGTGATGTGCTTTCTGCTGAAAAAACAAAAATAAGTTTTATCAGTCTTGGAAGTATGTCGACAGCATGGAATGCACTCAGAAGAATTCCGGTTTTCAGCAGCCAGGTTAAAGATTTCATATGGAGCGCCGACGGAGCAGATGACAAGGTTGGATTCAATTATAATATAGATAAGGAATCTTCTGTTAAAATGCTCAGGCAGGAAATACCTGTCAAGATTGTCAGAAAATTCAGTTTCACCGGTGATGCCTTTTACAGTGCTGATTTCATCAGTTCAATAAGCTCTGTATATACTCCTTATGCAAAGAAACTAACATCCTTTTTTACTGCAGATCCGTCAAGAAACCATAAGTTTTCGTTTGAAGGCACTGATGATATGGCTGCCGTTTTCATCCATTATCCTGATCTTTTTATCAATAAAACTTTAGGAAATATTACTGACTGCACACCCTCCGACCTTCCCGGAATAAGGGAGGGCATTATCCGGATTCTGAAAAGGGAAACTGTTCCGGGAAACCAGGTAATAAAGAATCTCCCGGTCGATCCTTCATTTTATTTTGATGATATAAATCCGGCTGTAAATGAGATAGTCAGCAAATACGGAATTGATGAATGGACATCGGGCGTACTGGCAAATGAGCTTCACAGGCATCTCGGAGTATTTGCGATCATAGGGGTCAAGATGGGGATCAGGGCAAGGGAATATTTTGACACGGGTGTTGATGAATTCAGAGTAACATCTTATGCAGGATCCATACCTCCGTTGAGCTGCATGAACGATGGTATCCAGGTAAGTACCGGTGCAACTCCCGGACACGGCCTGCTTTCAGTAAGAGAAGACACAGTGACGGTTCCGTTTACCGATTTCACATATCTCAACCGAAAAATCCACCTTGCGCTCAATCCTGAAATAGCTGAAAAGATCAGTTCTGAGCTGAAGGAGATAAATTTC
>JAPLDX010000109.1 GCA_026391215.1 Bacteroidia bacterium | reverse complement strand
GCCTTCAACATGTGGGTTAAGATCATGGCCAATAACATAGTCAGGATCCGGCCCGGAAATTGGTATATCAATCGGTGAATGCATGTAACCCACAACAGGATTCTTTCTGAAGTTTTTGAGATCCCAGTTGGCCTGGTTCAGTACTGTACCGGCGCGGTCCCTGGTATAAGTTGAAAGTATAAATGATACTTCCCTGGTCTTTTCAGCATCTGCGGGCAGGCTCCCTCTCGAACCAAAAGAAATTTTTATTTTCTTCATAGTAATTGCTTCTTTATTTTTGTGGTTATATCATTAATTTCTTGCTCCAATGTTCTGGAAAGCAGAGCAGCTTCAGGAACTTCACCCGGATCCATCCTGGGCTGGGAGGGGATTGAATATTGTTATCAGCCTGGCTCATGATTAATCTTTCTTCTTTACTGATTGAATATATTGATTGAATGTAGTTATCCAGTTATGGCTGAAAAGCCTGAATAATCCATATAAAAGAATTGCATCGATAATATTGATTCTGGGACCTCCAATCCGGGGGACAACAAAATTCCACAGAACTACAATAAAAAATGCTATGCCTCCAAGTGCCAGAATATATCCTAATGCCAACGAAAAAAGCCCGGTAAAAAATTCTTTGTTCATAAATATCAAATGATTTAAGTGATGATATCTTTCCGAAGTTTTTCAAGGTCAATTGTAGCAGCTAAATCGGGTCCCCTGGCGACAAGTTCAACTGAACCCGAGATCTTGAAGGTTTGTGCCGCGGCCCGCGTATCATAAATGTAATTCTGTGTCGAACCTGATAAATTCGCATAAGCGCCACCGCCACCCGAGGCTGGTGCGCTCATTGATCCCTTTAATGCGGTTCCCAACGCAATCAGGGCAGTTCCCGCTGCCAAGGCAACCGGCCACATACCAGGAATTGCTAGGGCTTGTTCAATTCCAGCCTTAGCTATCGCCATTGCAACAATAATCTTCCCTACATTTATGGCGAGTTCGGCAAATACACCCGTAATCATTTTTCCAATGTTCGGCCGCTCATTAAGCAAATCGTTTATTTTAGCTTCCTGTTCTGTAATCTTGAGGAGCTGCTCAGCGAAAGCATTGCCGGATTTATCTGAAAGTTCCTCCTTCATAATGCGGAGACGTTCACGTTCGTTATGTATACTTTCTTCTAAAGCTTTATCACCAATAACGAGGTTCCCTACAATTTCCCCGAATCCTAAAGCCATATTTTCAAATGCCGCATTGACGGCATCGGTAATATTCACTGTCATTCCGATTGTCATACTTTTTACAGCCTCCTGTATTTTCCCCAACGGGGCAAGTGCATTTGAAACAACCTGGCTGAAGTCAGGTATTTTTATATCTATTTTTTCTAATTCGTTTTTTTTCTTTAATACTTCAAATTCTTTTTCAGAAGCTTCTATTGCTGCTTTCTTTTCTCTTGTAAGAGCCCTTAGTTCATCGGCCTGCTGGCGGTATAATCCTGAAATCTTTGCCTCCAGCTCTGCTACTTCGCGCCGCTGTTCGTCAGTAGGATCGGATGTCTGCAGGGCAAGTTTCTCTTTAAATATTGCAAGGCCTTCCTCCGCAAGACTTATCTCATCGGCATAAACACTTTTTATTAAACCTTCAGCCTGATGGATAAGATCAAGTTCTTTTTTCCGGTCATCCTGGGATTCTCTTGCCAATAAACGCAGCTCTGAAACTTTTTGCCTGCGCTCTTCGAGAGAATTAATAAGGGCAATTTCGCGATCTTCAAGCGCGTCTTCACGGTCGGCCAGGGCGCCGGCAGCCTTCCAGTCTTCCTTAATCTCATCGCCCATGCCCTTAAAGGCTTTCCCCATCTCTTCAACTCCCTGCTTAAACTTACCGGAAAAGAAATCGACGATACCTTTACCAAATGCAACCAAACGTTCAACCACATTATTGAGAACCGATTTGAGCTGGGCAAGCACCTTCGCAAACTTATCGGCACCTTCTCCGCTTTTCTGGAAATAAGCAATGACAGATCCAAGCAAGACCACAATAGCCCCAATACCTGTGGATACCAGAGCAAACTTCAGAACCTTCAGTCCGATAGCAAATTTTTCACTACTTGACTTGGCAGCTGTAAGAGACTGACCTAAAAAGTTAAGAGATTTAAAAGCCGTATTTACCGAATCGGTTACAACTCCCATGTTCACGCCGAACATCGAAGCGAACTCGTCGAGGGTAGCTCCTGCAGCTCCTTTAAAATCATCGACAGCCTTATCGCCGTCCTTCAAACCTTTCTTAAAGTCGGAAGTGTCGACTCCGAACCTTGCTTTTAGATTGCTTATTACTGTTCCCATTGACCGTGTATTAAAGTTTTAGTTTCATTCATTCTTCTTCTTTGGTTTTCAATAGGTTCGGGTTAGTTTTTATTTGAAGTCAGGTTTTTCTATATTTTGTCCGGGTTATAGAATCCAATAAGAATTACTCATAGGTCTTACTTTTAATATGATTTGCAGCTTCGTTATGTATTTCTAAAACAGATTTCCTTTTGCCCTGCAGCAACCAGGTGTCAATTTCGGACTTAAAGAAGCGGAGTTTTTTCCCGGACCGGTGATAAGGAATCAGACCGTTATGGGTCCAGGCATAGACCGTGGCCCGTGAGGGTTTGTCCGGATGATAGGAGCGGAGCTCATCGATATCCATCCAACGGTCAGTATCTATATTATTTTCAGGAATTTGCGGGAGCCTTTTTTTCAGGCAGGCGTCAACGCTATCGATAATTATTGACTGTAGTTCCGGAATGGAAAGGGAAATGAGTACTGTTCTATCCATGATATATTTTCATAACATGGACAAAATTCCTCTATATCTTAATAATTATCAAGTGTTTAGTTCTACATATGTTCTACATGTAGAATAAATATTGAATGTGCCTTTATTGTGCGGTCAGGGAAACGGAAAGAAATTTTTCAATCTTTTTATTAATATACTGCTCATCAGGATCTTTTGAACACTTACCAAATGCGGTATAAGACATGTTTTCTATACCCTTAATTTTTGTTTTTAGAAGTTCGGCAAAGAGTCTCATAGCAACACCCTTCTTTATTATATCTTTTATGACAAAAATCTTTTTAACTGTCCAAAATCTGCTTTGATTAGGTCCCATATATTCATATTCAAACTTATCAGAACCTTTTGGGATTTTCTTGATAAGGTCAATCTCTATGAGAGCATCAAAATATACGGGTTCCCATGTTATTTTTTCAAACATTTCTTTGAACGTATTAATGCTGATGTTTCTTTCTAGTCTGGGGGTTCTTTTGACCTTGGAGGTCTTATTTTCCGGATTTGCCAAATCCAGTAATTTAAGTTCGCTATCCTTTTTACTAATACGTGTCCTCAATTCTTTGTTCTTATAAAATTCAATGTTTTTGACGACAATAGAAGCCTGCGAGTACAATGAGTCTTCATTCAAAAGATATTCAAATAAGTTTTCTTCCTTTATTCCTTCTGAGATTAATTTATCTTTCTTTAACTCTATATATTGTGGAGCCTGGTTAAATAAATCATAAACACCTTTCTCACGACTTTTTTTTATGTCTTTTGCAAACCCGAGCACTTCATCGCGTTCATAGGTGCTTAAAACATCAATGGAAGAGGGCACTTCCAATATCTTGATATAGATTTCTCTTACGCTTGATTTATCCAAAATATTTGCCATAATAAAAAAGAATTAAGTTTCCTGGAATGCCAATGTTTATGAAGATGAAAATTAGAGGTCCAGTTTTATTCTGCCGGCAGCTTCACGCTTTGTCTTGTTAATTATCCTGGCATAGATCTGAGTTGTCTTAAGGCTTTTATGACCAAGAAGATTCGACACCGTGTATATATCAGTTCCCATGGCCAGCTGCAGGGTCGCAAAAGTGTGACGGAATGAATGAAACGTTATATCCTTTGTTATGCCTGCAGCTCCGATCCACTGATACAAGTGCTTATTTGAGTATGCTGAATAAGTAAGTCCATCGAAAACATTCGCTTCAGGATCCCTGGGATCTCCCAGCAACCCGAAAGCCTGATCAGGAATATTCAGCATTTCTTCCGGATCCCTGGTTTTCTTCTGAATGAACGAAATATAGTATCCATGTTCCCCACTATGCTGGATCTCTTTCCATTTCAACTTTTGTATATCGGAAAACCGCAACCCGGTAAGCGCTGAAAAGAGAGCCGCTTTTTTAAGAAGGGGATTGTTACAATTGGTTTTAACAAGCTTGTTAAGCTCTTCAATGGTTAAAAAACTCTTCTGAGGCACGTGTTCTTTAATCCCTTTAACGTTCTGATTGAGATCTAAGGTCAGGTATCCTTCACGGTAAGCCTGCCTTAAAGTGGCTTTAAATTTGTTATAATAGGATGCAGCCGAATTATTCGAAAGTGTAGTTTTAATGCTCTTGTTGCTTTTTGCAGTAAGCAGGAATTCCCGGAAGTCGTTACAAAGTTTCTCATTTATGTCTGCAAATTTCAGATTACCGGCCGTGAATCTCTCCAGGTACTTTGAAGCTGCTATCCAGCTGTCATGATTCTGGCCGGTCCGTTTTTCAGCCAGTTCCATGAAATACGTTACAAAATCCTGTTTACCCATCCGTATTTTTTTCAGCTGTTCAATTTCAAAGGAATTATAAATTTCAGGTTTGCTTAACTTGTTTTCCCATTGTCGCCTTATTTCTTCAGCGGTGCGCAATTCATTTTCATTGTGAAGTGTAAGCTCTTCATTTACTGTTTTCTCATTACTGTAAATCGGAATAAGGGTTTTCCCGGCCCGTGTTCGTTTCTCTTTGTATCTTATCGGAGCATAGATATATTTGTTCAGAAACTCCCGCCTGGTCTTTTTACCTGATTCAAGATTCGCGATAGGGGGCCAGAAGTCCAGGTACAAGCTGAGCTTGTTTCCTTTCAGTTCCTTTTGTCGTAATGTTACCTTAGATGCCATTGTTTATATTTAAGTGAATAACCTGTCAATTTCGGATCTCCGGATCCTTGTCATCCTGGAGGAAGGATTTGCAGCTTTAATTTGTCCGCTTTCAATATAATAATACATGGACCGGACCGAACAGCTGATCAATGCAGCTGCTTCCCGGACAGTTAAAAACTCCTTAGTCTGGAGTTCCTGAATAGGAGCAACTTTCTTTATATATGCTGAATGCTTTGATTTAAGTATTTTTTCTTCCCGGATCCTTGCCTTATAAGCCCGTTTTGCACAATCATCACTACAATATTGAGTAGTCGTTGTTTTCGCTATAAAGGTCCGGGAACAGTATTCACACGTTTTTTCTATCCTGATGTTAGAGCTCATTCCCCTGTTTTAATACATTTATCTATATTTACGTGCAACAAAATGCAAAAGAGTGCAAACTTATTTTATCTGAAGTCCTCATTTTTTGTACCTCGGAGACAAAGATACAAAAAAGGTACAAAATATATCAAAAAATGTATAAACAATTCAAATAAACATATTAACTTTGGAAAGTAATAAAAACATCAGATACAGCACTTTTAGTGGCGTTCTTAGTAGTTATTTAGTGATTTGTTTTGAGGGGATTTATTTGCCAATACAAAAATTCCTGAATATATTCCCAAGTATCTCATCGGTGGTTATCTCGCCGGTTATCTCACCCAGGTAATGTATAGCCTGCCTGATATCAATTGCAATGAGATCTTCCTGCAAATTATTCTGAAGTCCTTCTTTTACTCTCAACAGACTCTCCTTTACTTGAGATAAAGCTTTATAATGTCTTATATTAGTGATTATTACACTTTCGGAAGAAAGCTTCTTATTATCCATTACTTCACATATTTTTTCCTTTAGCTTATCAATGCCATCTCCGGTTTTTGCAGAAATGAACAGAAGGATTTCATCCTGTTTTAAGATCAGACTATCCAGGATTTCATTTCGCTTTCCATGCAAATCAAAATCCGATTTATTTACCAGTATTATGAGCTTCTTTTCTTTACCTGTTATCATATTACGAACCTTGGTCAGCGCCTCATTTAACGCAGGATATCCATCATTCACATCAGCAACCAGCAGTATAATAATGGCAGCTTCTATCTTTTCAAGTGTCTTCTGTATTCCAAGGTTTTCAACGATATCACTAGTATCCCTAAGCCCTGCAGTATCTGTAAATCTGTATTGAATTCCATTTAATATCGCAGTATCCTCTATGGCATCCCTGGTCGTTCCCGGTATCTCAGAAACTATTGCTTTTTCCTCCTTTAACAGGCGGTTCAGAAGTGTTGATTTACCTGTATTCGGATTCCCCACAATTGCCACAGGTACACCATACTTAACAGCATTGCCTATACTGAAAGAAGAAGTTAATTCTTCTGTTACTGACAAAACTTTTGAAACCAGCTCAATCAGCTTCTTCCTGTCGGCAAATTCAACATCCTCTTCTCCAAAATCCAGCTCAAGTTCAATCAAGGATGCGAAATGCAAAAGGTCAGCTCTCAGAATTCTTATCTCATCTGAGAATTCTCCCCGCATCTGGCTAATTGCTAATCTGTGAGCCATTTTCGATTCAGAAGAGATCAGGTCAGCAACAGCTTCAGCCTGTGACAGGTCCATCTTTCCGTTCAGAAAAGCCCGTTGTGTGAATTCGCCTGGCTGTGCCGGAACTGCTCCATTATTAATCAACAGCTCAAGAATGTTCTGCTGTATATATTTTGAAGCGTGACAGGATATTTCAATGGAATCTTCGCCGGTGTAGGAGTGAGGAGCCCTGAAAATGCTTATAAGTACATCATCAATGATCTCTTCGCCAGAACGTATTTCACCATATACAATAGAATAACCTCTTTGTTCAGAGAGTTTTATCTTTATTTCGGAGGGAAAGAATATCTTGTTGCAAATACTGATACTTTGCGAACCGCTGATCCTTATGATTGCTATTGCGCCTCCTCCTGATGTTGCAGGAGCACAGATCGTCTCGTCTGTCCTAAACATATTTCAACATCTGTCTTTAGACAAATGTATGAAACTTATACGAACAAACGGCTACCGGCCAGCCTTAACGGAAGTTACTGCTGGCAAAGCAACCGGTGTTTATCTTTCAAGGTTTTGGACGGTAAAGAATGTATCGTCCACTTTTATCTGTTCATCAATCTTACTGAAGAGTATTTCTGATTTCCTGCTGGTAACAAGGTTACTTGCTATCATATTCTTTATCATGTACTTTCCGTCAGCCATTGGCTGGATGCTTTTGATCTCTATTATTTTAAACAGCTCATCATCAAAATTATAGAATTCCATCTTCTTCACCTGGTACTTGTCCATGCTCACATAACTGATCTTCTTCGAGTAACCGTATTCATCTGCTTTATCTTCATCAATGGGAACACTTTCAATGATCCACTGGTTGTTAGTTCCTGATCCGGTTAAATGCCGGTTTTCAAAATCGGCGAGGGGAGGTGAACTCATATCTGCATTGGAGAATTCAGAGCTCATAAAGCTCTTCCCTTTTTCGGATGAGACTATGCGGCGCGTCTTTTTAAGTGCCGGGAGGTATATCCACATTTCATCAGCAATGTTCTTGTTATCCACCACAAGCATTGATGTGCCTCTGACATCCGCAGGCTCAAGAAACTTGATGAACCTCTTCTCCAGACCATCCTGGAAGCTTTTTGAAGTCATTGAGATGGTCCTGTTCCTGGATGCTCCGTTTTTCTCTGTGATAGAGAGGTTAATCGTGGCACTCATTGAACTGATAATACTCAGATCACGGGTTTTATTCATTATCTGTCCTGCGTCCGGCTGCTGAGCCGATGCCTGCAAAAGCGGCAGAAGTAACGCCAATAGGAATACTTGCTTTTTCATCTTTTTTGTTTTTTGTTTTTTTTATCTTGTTTCTTTTACTACTCATGTCTTTTTCAACAAAGCCAGGCCTGAATCTTATCAGGATTGCGGGTATTAGTAATAACGCACCCGCCAGGCACGATCCTATGGAAATTATCACCAGGTAACCGAAAAATCGTATTGACGTGAATCCTGACAGCATTAAAGCTGAGAATCCGGCCATGACGCTGCATGCATTTATTATTATGCTCCTGCCAATAGTTCCAATAGCTGTTCTTGTGGATTCTTCATATGACAATCCTTTCTTTATCTGGATATTAAAACACCATATATATTGTATTGTGAAATCGACTCCCACACCGATCATGATTGATGAGAGGAGGGCAGTAGCAGCATCGAGGGCTATACCAGTAAATCCCATAAATCCGAAAACGATGATTATTGAAGCCGCAAGCGGGATGGAGCCGACCATTCCTCCTTTAAATGATCTGAAGACTATGGTCAACAGTATCAATACGGTAACCAGGGCAAACAACAGCGACGACACCTGTCCTTTAATAATGGAAGAGGCAAAATCGATCATAATCATTGCATAACCTCCAATAGTTATTTCGGCTGGAAAATCTTTTGTCAGCTCTGATATTGTTGACTTGACGTTCTTTATTACACTATTCTCAGGATTTGAGAGCCGGATCAGAATATGAGCTTTCGTGTTTTCAAGGTTCATCACCTGACTAAAATCATTTGCATCACCACTCATATTATAAAGTTCAAACATCTGCGCTATAGCTTCTCTTGATCCGGGAATTTGATCGTAACCGCTTTCTTCGGGACTGAATATAGCCTTACTCATCTCCCTGACAGCCTGTGAAATGGAGAATACCTGGCCTACACCTTCAATCCCTTCAACCTGGTTTGTCAGCACGTCGATTCCCTTCATTACTGCAGGGTCTTTAATATCTCCTGATATCATCACAGAAACAGTCTGCGAACCTCCAAACTCGCTGTTAATTACTTCTGAGGCCATACGGACGGGATGTTTCTTCGAAAAGTACTTTTCCTGGTTGGTTTCTATCTTCAGAAGTGTCATTCCGGTAGCAATAACTATTGTAACTATAACAAATCCGGCTATTATTTTTCCTGGATGCTTTATGATCAGCTCTGCCAGTGATTTTAAGAACTTGTCAAATCTGCCTGTCCTTATTTTGACGGGTTTTGGGACATTGCTCTCTTTTCCCTGCAGATAAATAAGTGCAGGTATTAAAAGAAGGCTCATTGCCAGTGCTACTGATACGCCTGTTGCAGAAAGGATGCCAACCTGCCTGGCTGGTATTATAGAATGCGTCAGTAATCCCAGTATTCCCGCAATGGTTGTCAGTCCGCTGAACAGAATAGGCATATTCAGTGAGCCTAATAGCTCCCTGATAATACCTTTCCGTGAATCAGAGCCTCCCTTAATGCTTATCTCCTGATATCTGGCAGCCAGGTAAATTCCATAATTGTTGGCAACAGCGACAAGTATGATCGGAACCAGCAGGGTTATTATCGACAATTTCCATCCAAGCAGAGGAATCATTCCCATGCATGCAGCTGTTGAAAGCACCACCACGCTGAAAGGCATCAGAACACTTTTCCATTCACCAAGGCTTAATTTCAATACTATCAGCATAATCACCAGTGCAAGCGGTGCCAGAAAAACCGCATCTTTACGCACATCCTTCATTAGATGATGCCTGACATAAGGAAGTCCGCCTGTTAATATTTTTGCTGAACCTGAATGGACACTCAATATCGAGTCAATCTCTTGCAAAGTGACATCCTCAACTTCAGAACTGTTTATCGTTGCTGTAATGCAAGCTGAAGTCATATCCGATGAAATGACAATATCACGGGCAAACTTGTTGTTCAGGATTTCTTCCCTGAGCTCAGCAAAGCCTGCTGAGTCTGATGGTATTCTCTGTATCATTGGATCAGCCACCATCATTCCCTCCGAGCTTGTTATCTTCCGTACTGTAAAAGGAGATGTACGGCTTGTAACACCTGTCAGCTTGGAAATCTCTCGGTCTGCAGCTTTAATCTCTTTCAGGTTTTCAGCCGTCAGTATCGTAGAGTCTTTGAAAATCAACACGACCATATCCTGCACTCCGAATTCCTTTTCAATCTTATCGGTTTCAATCTTTGAAGGCATTGACGAGGGGATATAATTCCTTATTTCCGGATCAGTTTCCGAAAGTGGAATCAGAGAACCCAGTGAGATTCCCAGAACCGCACAAAAAATGATGATGAGCCAGCGATATTTTATTATAAAATCAGCCATAACTTTAGAAATCTACTCTCAGGGATACCCTGATACAATTCATAAATTCATCCACTATATCGTAAATAGATCCTTCCCTGCCTGAGTAAAATTCACCACCAAGACTTATCGTAAGGCCATCAGCAGGCTTATAAATAACTTCCGGCATTACAAGAAAATCACGGGAAGTGAAATTAAACAGTGAGGTAAGCGACGGAGTCAGCTTGCCATACAAAAGATCGGTTTCAATCCTTATTCCAGCTGAATGATACAATTTTTTAAGCTGGTAATTGTATAGCCGGTTGAAGGCGCCTACCTGCTGACGAACATATTCAGCAAGGTCAAATCCAGGTGTTGCCATTAATGCACCCATTTGGGAGAGGTCCAATTCTGATCCGATTATGGGATCAACAGCAGACTCTTCAAAATCTGGTATAAACTTTCCGGAATATTCAGCAGTAATTCTCCAGTTTCCGGGCATCCAGTCGATTCCTGCAGCCCATTCCAGTTCCTGGCAGGCTACATATTCAAAAGTCTTGTATGAATCATAAGGTAGTGACCATCCGGCTTCACCCCTTATACCTATGCTTCCTAAAGTTGTCTCAAAGTCCAAACCAATATTCCTTATCTTATAAGGTTTCATGGTTAGCTCGGTATAAGGAACAGGTATAGGATCTGTGAGATTAAGACTGAAACGCGTAAGGGCAGTTCCCGGCATAGGGTCATAACCATCAAACCATGAAAGGCTCATATCAGCACCTGTTAAGTGTATATTGGCTTTTAATCCGTAACCGAACATATCATTCCCGGTCATAAGGGAATTTATGGGATTTATTGTTACGTAAGAGGGAAGTGGTATAGGATCTATCATCAGAACCGACGATCTGTAGTAAGGGGTTACCACAGCCTCAAGAGTAAGCTGGGGAAACGGATGCCACCTGGCATTGACAAGCAGGTTGCCCATATCCATATCCTCTTTGTCCGGTGAACGGGAGATAAGGTTTTGCGGGCTGAATTTTGATGTTGGATTGGTAAAATCGGCGCGGCCCCATTTGATAATTTTCTGGCCTGCTGTAATATCCCATTTCTTACCATTTATCCCGACGTATACTTCCCTGATATCAAACCTGTTGACGGGCTCACGAAACTCAGTCCCGTAGCGGAAACGAAGATCAGCATATGCATTAAACATCTTTCCCTCTTCGGTTTCTATCTTGAGACCAAGATCAGCAAATGCACTGGGGATGTAAGGTTTATCATCATCCTCATTATCAATTCCTCCGTAAAGTCCACCCCGTACAAATCCATATATAATTCGGCTTGCTTCAGATTGAGTAGCATTTTCCGGATCAGACTGTCCGTTCAGAACATACGGGAATAATAAAAATATCAGAGTAAGTCGTGCAATTATATTATTCATGAAAACACTTTTTTGTACAAAAGAATAATATAATTTAAGACGCGTCGTCTCATCCGGCTTTCCCGAACCTGTAAAATGACATCAGTTTGTTCGTCCCGCTTGGAATGTACTTCCGGCTACCTGAGTCCGGCTGCCAGCTACTGTTCATATTATACTGATTTTCTGATACCTGATGCCTGATGTCAGTTGCCGGTCGCCTATTCTTTGATTCCGGTTGATTTTTCCCTGTATTCACTGGGAGTCATTCCAGTCTGGTTTTTGAAAATGGAATTGAAGGTGGTTTTAGAATTAAATCCGGCATCATAGGCAATTGCAAGGATAGTATAATTATTGTTCCTGGGATTACTGAATCTTGAAATGACTTCCTGTACCCTGTATTCATTAATAAATGTGAAGAAGTTCTTTCTGTGCTTCTCATTCAGTACCTGTGTTAGGTGGTGACGGGGAATACCAGTCATATCTGAGAGATCCTGGATGCTGAGATCCCTGTTGAGATATGGTTTTTCAGTCTCCATGACTGAGATCAGCTTATCAAGATAAGTTGTTGCTTGTTTTTCCTTCAGTCCGCTCTTTGCATACTTTTCGCTTTCTTTTCTGTCTTCTTCCTTAATTTTTACTTCCTGTCCGTATATAACCGGCTGCTTAATAACGTAAAAGCTATATGCAAAGGAGAAGATGGTAATAAATGCAAACACTACAAAATATGGATCAAACGGGATAAAATCGCCAATCATGTTGAGTCCTCCAAGTATGAAAAGTATAAGGAATGCCACATAATAGCTTATTGATAATATCTTCAGCCAGTTAAGAGTGATCATCCCGGATGTATATGAAATAAGGTCCTTAAGCTTTTTCTGGTGTTTGCTTATCTCAATAAATGAGAGGATGCTATATACTGTAACTGAAAGGAAGAAACATGTACTGTAGATGATCCTTAATGAGATAAACCTGTCAGGAGCGAAAAAGCTCCTTAGATCTTTAACCAGTGTTATATCCCTGAATACAACTGAAACAGAAAGGAATACAATGAAAGGAATGAAATGGATCAATGACAACCAGTTGAATTTCCTCTCCGGATCTGTCATGAACTGAACATATAAATAGAGCAGCGGACCATACGTGAATACAACAAAAGGAAACGCATACATCTCAATGACATTGGAATTGATCAAAGCAATAATCATTTCAGTGCAAATAAGAAAAAGCCATGCCGCCATAAGCTTGTTTGCCGTTGTTGCCGGCTTTTTTGTTGATATGAGCACTCCTGCAAAAAACGATTGAGATATACCTATATATAATATGGGATCCAGATTGATCATGCTAAATAATTTTAATAATCAAATATAGTGAAAACAGACAATAATTCGGTATTTTTGAAACTGACCTCTTATGAGAAAAATTATATCAATTCTAAAGTATTTATCTTTATTTTATTAATAATAAGATATTTATGAGCGTTTTGTTAAACAAGGACTCAAAAGTTATTGTACAGGGATTCACTGGAAGCGAGGGTACATTTCATGCCACCCAGATGATTGAATACGGTACAAAGGTGGTTGGCGGCACTACTCCAGGAAAAGGTGGACAGACACATCTCGGGTTACCTGTTTTCAATACTGTGAGAGAGGCTGTTAAAGAGACTTCAGCAGATGTTTCAGTAATTTTTGTTCCTCCCGCATTTGCTGCTGACGCTATTATGGAAGCGGCAAATGCGGGTATAAAGCTTATAGTGACAATTACTGAAGGGATACCGGTTTCGGATATGGTTATGGTAAAAGAATATCTGAAATCTTTTAACTGCCGTCTTATCGGACCCAATTGTCCCGGAGTTATATCTCCCGGTGAGGCAAAAGTAGGGATCATGCCGGGTTTCATCCATAAGAAAGGCACTATAGGAATTATCTCGCGTTCGGGCACCCTGACCTATGAGGCTGTTGATCAGGTTACCAGACTTGGGCTTGGACAGTCAACATGCATTGGAATAGGAGGGGATCCCGTCGTAGGTACCACTACTTTGGAAGCCGTAAAGCTTATGATGAATGATCCGGAAACTGAACTGATAGTAATAATAGGCGAGATCGGAGGGAATATGGAAAATGAAGCCGCCGAATGGATCAAAGAATATGGCACAAAGCCGGTAGTAGGCTTCATAGCAGGACAGACGGCTCCCAAAGGACGCAGAATGGGTCATGCCGGTGCAATAATAGGAGGGAAGAACGATACTGCAGCTGCAAAAATGGAGCTTATGAAGAAATGCGGAATCTATGTAGTTGAATCACCCGCTGATATTGGGATAACTGTGAAGAAAGTCCTGGGTTAAAAATTTCTATATTTGCACCTACTTATAAAAAAAAAGATGGGACTATTAAATGGGAAAACAGCGCTCATTACCGGAGCATCAAGAGGTATTGGCAAGTCAATAGCCATGTTATATGCTAAGGAAGGCGCTGATATCGCTATTACCAACATTGCCGATGATGATGAATTCAAAGCTGCTGTAATGGAAATTGAAGCCCTGGGGGTAAAGACAAAAGGTTATGTCTCCAACGCAGCCAGCTTTGAAGATTCGCAAAAAGTAATAAATGAGGTTGTCAGGGATTTTACGAAAATAGATATACTGGTCAATAATGCAGGAATTATCAGCGACAATTTGCTTATGAGGATGTCTGAAGATCAGTGGGATGCAGTTATTACCGTCAACCTGAAGTCTGTATTCAATGTTACAAAAGCCATAATTCCGGTCATGCTCAAACAGAAGAACGGATCAATAATCAACATGAGCTCAGTGGTAGGAGTATCAGGAAATGCGGGACAATGTAATTATTCCGCCTCCAAGGCAGGGATCATTGGTTTTACAAAAAGTATTGCAAAAGAGGTCGGTTCAAGAAACATAAGATGCAATGCCATCGCGCCGGGATTTATTCTGACTGAAATGACAGAAAAATTACCTGAAGAGGTAAAAAAGGACTGGGCAAATAAAATTCCCCTGAAACGCGGCGGAACCCCTCAGGATGTGGCAAATACAGCGCTTTACCTGGCTTCCGACCTGTCGTCTTATATAACCGGACAAACAATTCATGTCTGCGGAGGTATGTTAACTTAAAAATATATATTATATTTACAGTCCGCAGGGTGTCTATCCTTTTAGCACGAGGAAATGCAGCGAGACATATTTATTCCACACTTATTTTAAACGGACACCCTGCTTCTTTTTTTTATGGGTGCTGAAATGTACAATACCATCTTCTTTCTGATCATAATATTCCCATTAGCAGGATTTCTTCTTGAGAGGTATCTTGTATATCTTAACGGGAGAATGTGGTCCGATACCCTTCCGGAAAAGCTGAAGGGTATATGTCTTGAGGAAGATTACAGGAAGACCCAGATGTATGAAAAGGACAATACAAGGCTATCATTCTGGTCCTCTGCATTCAACCTGGCTGTTATACTTGCCATGATAATTGCAGGGGGCTTCTCCTTCGTTGACGGTATTGCCAGGTCATTAAGCGCAAACCTGATTGTCATTGCATTGATATTTTTTGGAATCATAGGTTTTGGATCTGAGATAATCAATATCCCTTTCAGCTGTTACGATACTTTCGTCATCGAAAAAAGGTACGGATTTAACACTATGACTGTCAGAACTTTTATAACAGACAACATTAAGTCGTGGTTCCTGGTTATTCTTATTGGTTTGCCTGTTCTCAGCCTGATAACATGGATCTATTACAAGACAGGTAGCATGTTCTGGTTGTATGCATGGGGATTGATCACGGCTTTTTCAATATTTATGAACCTCTTCTATTCCGAGCTTATTGTTCCTCTTTTCAATAAGCAAACCCCTCTTGAAGAAGGTGCTTTAAGGAACAAGATAGAAGAATATGCTATCCGCACCGGATTTAAATTGAGGAATATATATATCATTGACGGCTCAAAACGAAGTACAAAAAGCAATGCATATTTTTCGGGATTCGGGCCCAGGAAAAGGATAGTCCTGTACGATACTCTGCTGACAGAATTTACTGAAGATGAGATTGTTGCCGTCCTGGCTCATGAAATAGGACACTATAAGAAGAAACATGTCCTCCGGACACTGGCTTCTTCAGTTCTGCTTACAGGATTTATGCTCTTCCTGTTTTCGCTGGTAGTTGATAATCCGAAATTATCACAGGCTCTGGGTGCTGAAAATCCAAGTTTTCACCTCGGACTTATAGTGTTCGGGATACTTTACAGTCCGTTGTCATTGCTAATAGGACTTATATCCAATTTTATATCGAGAAAAAATGAATTTGCTGCTGACAGGTTTGTTAAGGAAACTTATGATCCTGATATGCTTGCCTCAGCTTTAAAGAAGCTATCAGTGAAAAACCTTTCCAATATGTTGCCTCATCCGGTTTATGTGTTTTTTCACTATTCTCATCCTCCTTTGCTACAGAGGCTGGATAAATTGGATTGAAATTTTCTATATTTGCGGCAATTAATGCCTCCTTAGCTCAGCTGGTAGAGCAGCTCATTCGTAATGAGCAGGTCGTGGGTTCGAGTCCCATTGGAGGCTCTGGGAATTGAGCGGGAAACGGGGGTCGAACCCGCGACCCTCAGCTTGGGAAGCTGATGCTCTACCACTGAGCTATTCCCGCATTATTATCAAACGACCCTAAGCTTGGGATCCCGAGGATTCGGGACTACCACTGAGCTATTCCAGCCTAATAAACCAATACATACTGGCTGCAAATTTATTGTAAAAAATGTTCTTACCAAACAGGGACTATCAAATTTATCTCTGCATGGCAAATTCCCATTCAATGTAAAACTGCCTTAGAAAGGCCTCAAGGTATTCATGTCTTTCATTTGCCAGTCTCCGGCCTGTTTCTGTGTTTATTAATCCTTTGAGCTTTAATAATTTATCATAGAAATGACCTACTGTAGAAGGAAACTGCCCGGATGGATCATATACAGGATTGTTAATGAAACCGCCATAATTGAATGCCCGGGCAACTCCAATAGCACCAATTGCATCCAGCCTGTCTGCATCCTGCACGATCATTAACTCTGTCGATTTACATGAAGGCTGTGTCTTTGAACTGAAAGAGATATTCTTGTTAATGAATACAACTTCGCTTATTATGTTCTCATCTACATTAAGCTCCTTTAAAAGAGATGATATCTTCTCTTCTGCACAGGATGCGGAACCATTTCTGAACTTTTTATCATCAATATCATGGAGTAAAGCTGAAATCTCAATCAAAAAACCATCACCGTAACCCTCAGCTGATTGAATATTCAATGCAATGTTCCGCACTCTGTGCAGATGCCACCAGTCGTGGCCCCCGTCAAATAGGCTGACACTCCCTTTTGAGTACTCCTCAACCTTTCTGACCACCAGATCTTTATTCATTTCTTGTAATTTAATTGTCCGTTGAACTTACAAAATATATTTTTGTAATTTATATTTTTCCATAATCATGAAGGCAGAAATATTAACAATAGGGGATGAACTGCTTATCGGGCAGACAATTGATACGAACTCTGCCTGGATAGGCGCAGAATTAAGCAGGCTGGGATTCGATGTTTATCGTATAGTATCTGTTCATGATACCAGGAAAGATATCCTTGAAGCATTGAGCAATACTGTGGGGAAATCGGATTTGGTTCTGATTACAGGTGGTCTCGGACCAACCAGTGATGATATCACAAAACAGACTCTTTGCGATTTTTTCAATACACATCTTGTTGTAAATGCTGAGGTACTTAAGATGGTTGAGACGATGATGAAACGACGCAACTTCCCAATGAATGAAAATAACCGCAGACAAGCTGAAATACCGGAATCATGCAGGGTACTTAAAAATGAGAGGGGAACAGCGCCCGGAATGTGGTTTGAAAATAAGGGAACGATATTTGTTTCAATGCCAGGAGTCCCGCATGAGATGAAATATATAATGACGGAACACGTCCTTCCGGAATTAGGGCACCGGTTTACTTCACAGGCAATCATCCACAGGAATATAATGACATATGGGATGCCTGAGGCCAGACTTGCTGAACTTCTCACCGGCTTTGAGGCAGATCTTCCTCCTGAGATCAGGATAGCTTACCTGCCCGGTTCAGGTATCATTAAATTAAGGCTTACTGCTACAGGACAGGAAAAGAAACTGCTTGACAAAAGTATCGAAGAACAGGTCAAAAAGCTTTATAAAATGATTCCGGAACTGATTTTTAGTGAGAACGAAGATTCGTTCGAAATGGTCATCGGCAAATTGTTGAAGGAAAAGAAACAGACTATCTGTACGGCTGAGAGTTGTACAGGAGGCAGGATTGCCCAGCTGCTTACAAGCATTTCCGGAAGCTCTGCTTACTATAAAGGATCTGTCATAGCCTATGATAATAAGGTAAAAATTGAAGTTCTAAAAGTCCCCGGGACTAAGATAGAAAAATATGGAGCTGTCAGCGAAGAGGTGGTCGAAGAGATGGCAAAAGGGGCAAGGGAACTGCTAAAAACCGATTATTCTGTAGCCACCTCAGGAATTGCCGGACCCGACGGAGGAACTGAAGATAAGCCTGTGGGAACTATATGGATAGCCGTAGCTTCAGTGAAGGGAATAGTGACAGAAAAACACCTGTTCTGGTACGACAGGATATCGAACATCGACAGGTTTTCAACAGCGGCACTGAGCCTGCTCAGGAATCAAATAATCAGGCGTTAAATCCATATTATTGACACTGTTTAAAAAAAGTAGCTGAAATATTTGGTCAATCAGATAAAAATCACGTATTTTGCGCTTCGTTTTTAAAGGCATTATTTCGGAAAAGTAAAATAAACATCAATGTCAAAGATTTGTCAGGTTACAGGGAAGAAAGCAATAGTCGGGAACAACGTCTCACATTCAAAAAGAAGGACCAAAAGGAAATTCTATCCCAATCTTTTTGAAAAAAGATATTACATTCCGGAAGAGAAGAAATGGATATCACTCAAGATCTCAGCTGCAGGCATTCGTCTTATAGACAAGAAAGGTCTTACTTCAGCGCTGAAAGAAGCAAAGAAAAAAGGTTACATTGCGAATTATTAATAAGGATAGAAAATGGCAAAGAAAGCTAAAGGCAATAGACAGCAGATAATTCTGGAATGTACCGAGCATAAAGAAAGCGGACTTCCCGGAATGTCAAGATATATCACTACTAAAAACAGGAAAAATACTCCTGACAGAGTTGAAAGAATGAAGTACAATCCGGTACTGAAAAAATATACGCTCCACAGAGAAATAAAGTAAAAAAATCATACAATGGCAAAGAAAGTTGTTGCATCACTTAAAACAGGTAGCGGTAAGACATTTACAAAGTGCATCAAAATGTTTAAGTCTGAAAAAAGTGGCTCTTACCAGTTCAAGGAAGAAATAGTCCATAACGATCATATAAAGGACTTTTTCACTAAGAAATAACAATAACATTAACAGGAAGATATCCAAAGCTTTCTTCGTTGCGAAGGAAGCTTTTTTTATATTTGTTTTTCAATAATTCACTTATATGGCTTTACTGGGTTTCTTTACAAGGGAAAACAAGCAGAGTCTCAACAAGGGTCTTGAAAAAACCAAGGAGAGCGTTTTTACCAAGCTTTCAAGAGCTGTTGTGGGAAAGTCAAAAGTCGATGACGAAGTCCTTGATAACCTTGAAGAGGTGCTGGTTTCATCTGATGTCGGAGTCGAAACCACACTGAAGATAATTGAACGTATTGAAGCTCGTGTTGCAAAAGATAAATACCTGAATACCAGTGAGCTGAATGCTATTTTAAAAGAAGAGATCGTTGCACTCCTTGATGATAACAGTGCAGGTATTGAATTTGATTTTTCAGCACCGCTTGGATCCTCACCGCATGTAATAATGATCGTAGGTGTTAATGGCTCAGGAAAAACGACAACCATTGCCAAACTTGCTTTCAAGTATAGGAATGCTGGTAAAAAAGTACTGCTTGGCGCCGCAGACACTTTCAGGGCTGCTGCTATTGACCAGCTTCAGATTTGGGCAGACAGGGCAGGAGTATCAGTAATAAAGCAGCAGATGGGATCAGACCCTGCCTCGGTTGCATTTGATACTGTCAGATCTGCAGTGGCAGGAGGTTATGATGTTGTTATCATTGATACAGCCGGCAGGCTTCACAATAAGGCAAACCTGATGGTTGAACTGTCGAAAATAAAGAGGGTCATGGAGAAGGTTCTCCCGGGTGCTCCTCAGGAAGTTATCCTCGTACTGGACGGATCTACGGGACAAAATGCGTTTGAGCAGGCAAGGCAGTTTACTGCTGCAACAGATGTGACTGCATTGGCAATCACGAAACTTGACGGGACTGCCAAGGGAGGCGTAGTGATCGGCATTTCCGACCAGTTTAAAATACCTGTAAAATATATTGGCATTGGTGAAAAATTAACTGATCTCCTGATATTTAACCGTGCCGAATTCGTCGATTCCCTCTTTGCTTCCGGTAAATAAACAGGGGAATAAATTGTCTTTATGAAACGCAGAAAGATCAATATAGTAACCCTCGGCTGCTCTAAAAATATCGTAGATTCCGAAAAGCTTCTGAGACAGCTTCAGACAGGTGGTTATAATGTCCTTCATGATTCCGGCGATTATTCGGCCGATACTGTCATTATAAATACATGCGGATTTATTAACGATGCTAAAGAGGAGAGCATTGATACAATTTTGAGGTTTGTCAGGGCAAAAGAATCAGGAAAGATAAGAAACCTGTACGTAATGGGTTGTCTGTCAGAGCGGTATATGGATGCTCTTAAAGCTGAAATACCCGAAGTGAACAGGTATTTTGGTGTCAGGAATATCAGTGATATCCTGGAAATTACGGGAACCAGGTTCAGACAGGACCTTATGACTGAGAGAACACTTACAACTCCCGGACATTATGCATATCTGAAGATCTCAGAAGGGTGCGACAGAACATGCTCTTTCTGTGCTATTCCGTCGATAAGAGGCAAATGTGTTTCGCTTCCGGTTGAAGATGTGGTAAAAGAGGCTGAAAATCTTGCCGGGATGGGGGTGAAAGAGCTGATCCTTGTTGCACAGGATTTAAGTTACTATGGTTATGATCTTTATAAAGCGCAGAAGCTTCCGTACCTGGTTTCAGAGCTTCTGAAAATCAAACATTTTGAATGGATAAGGCTTCATTATCTGTATCCTGCTGATTTCCCGGAAGAGCTAATTCCGCTTATAAGGGATAATAAGGTTATATGTCGTTATATTGATATTCCGATACAGCATATCAGCGATAAAATGCTTAGTCTAATGAAAAGATCGCATGACCGCAGGGAGACAGAAGAAATTCTCTGTAAGCTCCGGAACGGGATACCAGGATCAGTCATCCGTACTACTCTGATAGTCGGACATCCGGGAGAGACAGAAAAGGAATTTCTTGAGTTAAAAGAGTTTGTAAAGGAATTCAGGTTTGACAGGCTTGGGGTTTTTGCTTATTCCCACGAAGAAGGAACGCCATCATATAATAATTATGAGGATGAGATCCCTGAAGAAGTTAAGGAGTCAAGAGTATCAGAGATAATGGAAATACAACAGGGGATATCTGCTGAACTCAATGAAGGCCATATCGGGAAAATAATGAAAGTACTCATTGACAGGAGAGAGGATAAGTTTTTTGCCGGAAGGACTGAATTTGACAGTCCGGAAGTCGACCAGGAAGTGCTCATTCCCGTGGAATACAATCTTACACCAGGTAATTTTTGCCAGGTGTTCATCACACAATCAGTTGATTTTGATTTATTCGGGAAACCTGTTTGAGCTGAGCAAAGCTGATATAAAACGAGTTGAGTGTAGTTTTAAACTACGCTCAACAATGTGTTATTCCTCGGAATCATCCGTCTTATCATCTGACTCTTTCTTCTTCTGTATCTTGATCTTAATCTCCGATTTGGCGCTGTTGAATCCTACATTTATTATATCACCATCGCTTTTACCGGCTTTGATCAGCACTTCTGCCATCGGATCTTCAAGATATTTCTGTATTGCTCTTTTCAGCGGCCTGGCTCCGTAGTTGGCATCAAAGCCTCTCTCGGCAATATAATCCCTGGCAGCTGGGGCGATCTTCAGCTGATAACCAAGAGATTGGACCCTGTCAAACAATCCTTTAAGCTCGAGATCAATAATCTTGTTAATCTCTTCTTTCCCCAGGGAATTGAACATTACAACATCGTCAATCCTGTTAAGAAACTCAGGCGCGAAGGTCTTTTGAAGCGCTTTCTGAAGAATACTTCTGGTTTGTTCATCCCTTGTTGATTTTTTCGCCTGCGTATCAAACCCTATTCCGTGACCGAACTCAGAAATCTGCCTGGTTCCGATGTTGGAAGTCAGGATCACTATTGTATTCCTGAAGTCAACACGTCGTCCCAGGCTGTCGGTAAGCTGGCCTTCATCAAGCACCTGCAGTAGGATATGGAAAACATCAGGGTGAGCTTTCTCAATCTCGTCCAGAAGAACAACCGAGTAAGGTTTCCTTCTCACTTTCTCCGTAAGCTGGCCTCCTTCCTCATATCCCACATATCCAGGAGGTGCTCCGACAAGCCGTGAAACGGAAAATTTCTCCATATATTCGCTCATATCTATCCTTACAAGATTGTCTGTTGTGTCGAACAGAAACTTGGCAAGGACCTTTGCTAGCTGTGTTTTTCCTACACCGGTAGGACCAAGAAAAATAAATGTACCTATAGGTTTATTTGGATCTTTAAGTCCAGCCCTGTTTCTCTGGATCGATTTTACTATTTTCTGGATTGCCTCGTCCTGGCCTATTACACTACCTTTAAGTTCATCAGCCATCTGGAGCAGCCTTGTGCCTTCAGTCTGTGCAATTCTCTGCACAGGAACACCTGTCATCATTGCTACTACTTCAGCAACTTTATCTGCATCAACAGTTTCCCGGTTAACAGCAAGTTCTTTTTCCCACTTTTTCTTCTCAAGGTCAATTGCATCAAGGAGGTCCTTCTCACGATCCCGGAAGCTTGCTGCTTTTTCAAAATTCTGGTTTTTGACAGCAGTCATCTTCTCTTTTTTTGTATCCTCTAGCTGCTTTTCCAGTGTCAGTATCTTTTCCGGAACGACAATATTGGAGATATGTACCCTTGAACCTGATTCATCAAGTGCATCAATGGCCTTATCGGGAAGGTGCCTGTCAGAGATGTAGCGGTTTGTAAGCTTCACGCAAGCATCAATAGCTTCATCTGTATATATCACATTATGATGCTCTTCGTACCTTCCTTTAATATTGTGTAGAATTAGCAATGTTTCCTCAATGGTGGTGGGATCAACCAGAATTTTCTGAAATCTTCTTTCCAGGGCTCCGTCTTTTTCAATATGCTGTCTGTATTCATCCAGAGTGGTTGCTCCGATGCATTGTATTTCACCTCTTGCCAGCGCCGGTTTCAGCATATTGGCAGCATCAAGTGAGCCTGTTGCCCCGCCTGCGCCTACAATAGTATGAATCTCATCTATGAACAGGATAATATTGTCATTTTTTGAAAGTTCATTAAGTATAGCCTTCATTCTCTCCTCGAATTGTCCCCTGTATTTTGTCCCGGCAACTATGGATGCCAGATCAAGTGCGACAACTCGTTTGTTGAACAATACCCGTGATACGTGCTTCTGAGAAATTCTCAGGGCAAGGCCCTCAGCGATAGCCGACTTACCTACTCCGGGTTCGCCGATAAGGACCGGGTTGTTTTTCTTTCTTCGTGAGAGTATCTGGGCCAGTCTTTCTATCTCACGCTCTCTTCCTACAACAGGATCAAGACGTCCTTCTTCGGCTGCTTTTGTCAGATCTATGCCGAAGTTATCAAGAACAGGCGTGTCAGATGAGGATTTAGGGGACGAGGAAGAACCGGACTGGCCTTTACCCTGGGGACCGAAACTCTGTCCTTCATCATCTTCATCATGGGGATAGTCAGCTTTTGAGCTGGGAGATCCGGCTTCTACCATTCTCTTCACTGACTGGTAATCAACATCCATTTCAGACAGGAACCTGGTAACAAGGGCATTTTCATCCTTAAGAATTGCCAGCAGCAGGTGCTCGGATTCAATTGTGACGCTTTTTAAAGCCTTTGCTTCAAGATATACAAGCTTAAGGATCCTCTCAGTGCTTCTCAAAAGAGGTATGACCTCATGATCTGCTACAGGAACAGGACTCTCAACCTTAATGCTTTTCTCAAGAGATCCCTTTAATACCATCAGATCTATACCCTGGCTGATAAGTATTTCAACCGCAACCCCCTCACCATCCCTTAAAATGCCGAGGAAAAGATGTTCAGGGCTTATATGGCTGTTCCCCAGCCTTATAGCTTCTTCCTTGCTGTAACCCAGAATATCCTTTACCTTTTGTGAAAACTGTGAATCCATATATTAAATGTGTAATAATCTTTTAGTTACCTTCTGCCGGCCATTCTGTCAGATACTTTCCGACAAAAGTACATATTAATGAAAGATCAAAGTTAAATTATGCCATTTTTATGTATGGCAATAATTATGCCCATTTATGAACAACAAATGTTAAAAATTCACTCTCTGAAAAGCTCAAAAATAGGCAAATAATCACTATTTTCGTAACTTAAATACATTAAGGGATTTTGCTTATGTAATTATTTAATTATTAATATGTTATGGCGGAAAGAGAAAGGATAGTAAAGGTAAACATTGAGGAGGAGATGAAATCGGCCTATATTGACTATTCAATGTCGGTTATTGTATCAAGAGCTTTACCTGATGTGAGAGACGGGCTTAAACCGGTACATCGCCGTGTGCTTTTCGGGATGTCGGAACTGGGTGTTCTTTCAAATAAAGGTTACAAGAAATCAGCAAGAATAGTGGGAGAGGTGCTGGGTAAATACCATCCTCATGGCGATACTTCGGTTTATGATGCAATGGTAAGGTTGGCACAGGACTGGTCAATGAGGTATCCGCTTGTCGACGGTCAGGGAAACTTTGGCTCAGTAGACGGCGACAGTCCTGCAGCTATGCGTTATACTGAAGCCCGGCTAAGGAAGATTGCTGAAGAAACGCTTGCTGATATTGATAAGGGGACAGTGGATTTTCAGCCTAACTTCGATGATTCACTCCAGGAACCAACAGTGCTGCCTACACGGATCCCGAATCTCCTGCTTAACGGAGCATCAGGAATTGCCGTAGGTATGGCAACCAATATGGCTCCCCATAATCTGAGAGAGATCATTGATGCAACAGTTGCTTATATCGACAACAACGATATAACAACAGATGAATTGTTAAAATATATCAAGGGACCAGATTTTCCGACAGGTGGTATTATTTACGGCGAACAGGGTATCAGGGAAGCCTGTGAAACAGGCAGGGGAAGAATCGTGATGAGGGCTAAAACCGAAATTGAGCTGACACATTCAGGAAGGGAATGCATTATTGTAACTGAAATTCCTTATATGGTCAATAAGGCCGAAATGATCCGCAAGATCGCTGACCTTATAAATGAAAAAAAGCTTGAAGGGATATCATATATCAATGATGAATCTGACAGGAACGGAATGAGGATTGTCATTATACTGAAGAAAGATGCAAGTGCAAATGTCGTTCTTAATCACCTGTATAAATTTTCTTCACTGCAAACCGCATTCAGTGTAAACAATATTGCACTCGTCAAAGGCCGGCCCAGGATGCTCAATACCAAGGAACTTATCCACTATTTCGTAAACCACCGGCACGATGTAATTGTAAGAAGGACAAGGTATGATCTGGATCAGGCTGAAAAGAGGGCGCATATACTTGAAGGACTGATAATTGCCAGCGATAATATAGACGAGGTAATAGCTCTCATTAAATCATCCCAAACCCCCGACATGGCAAGGGAAAAGCTCATGGAACGATTTGGTCTTTCCGACATTCAGGCCCGAGCCATAGTTGAAATGAGACTTCGCCAGCTCACCGGACTTGAACAGGACAAGCTGCGTGCCGAATTTAAGGAAATCATGGATTTAATTGACTACCTGAAAAATATCCTTGCCAGTACAGAGCTGCAGATGAAGATAATAAAGGATGAACTGCTGGAAGTAAAGGAAAAATATGGAGATAAAAGACGCACAGAAATAATACCGAATGCCGAAGAGTTCAATCCCGAGGACTTTTATGCCGATGAGGAAATGGTGATTACAATTTCGCACATGGGGTATATTAAAAGAACACCCCTGACTGATTTCAGAAGACAGAACAGGGGAGGAACAGGTGCAAAGGGAGGGACAACCAGGGATGAAGATTTTATTGAACACCTTTATATAGCAACAATGCACAACACCATGCTTTTCTTTACAAGCAAGGGTAAATGCTACTGGCTGAAAGTTTATAATATACCAGAAGGCTCCCGTACCTCAAAGGGAAGGGCAATGCAAAACCTTATAAATATTGAGCCTGACGATAATGTAAGAGCATATATCAATGTCAAGAATCTGAATGATTCGGATTATATCAATAATAATTATATTGTGCTTTGCACACAGAAGGGGATCATTAAAAAGACATCACTTGAGGCATATTCCAGGCCCAGGGTAAATGGAGTAAATTCCATTACTATACGGGAGGGTGACGAGCTTCTTGAAGCAAGAATGACAAACGGTAAACATCACATAATGCTGGCTGTCAAATCCGGACGAGCTATCCGGTTCCCTGAAGCCTCTGTAAGACCAATGGGAAGAACTGCATCAGGTGTGAGGGGTATCAGGCTGGCTGATGAAAAATCAGATTTCGTAATTGGCATGATCACAGTTGAGAATAAGGAAAAGGATATCCTGGTAGTGGCTGAAAAAGGATACGGAAAAAGGTCAGATATAGATGGTTACAGAATCACCAACCGTGGAGGGAAAGGAGTGAAGACCATAAACATAACTGAAAAGACAGGTTCCCTTATTGCTCTTAAGGATGTTACTGATAATCATGATCTTATGATAATTACACAATCAGGAAATATACTGAGAAGCCCTGTCTCAGCTCTACGGGTTATGGGCCGCGCAACGCAGGGAGTAAGGCTGATCAATCTGAAGGAGAATGATACTATAGCATCTGTTGCATGTGTTGAAGTTAATGACGAGGAAGAAGAAGAAAAAAACGGTTCAGATGAAAATAATGAGAAAACTGAGGAAAATGGCAAAGAATTTGAAGATTAATAAGTAATGTTATACATTTGAAAAATTATTAGAAAAACTAAACAAATTAAAATTATAATCATGAAAAAGATTTTTCTGCTGATAGCTGTTATAAGTATCTCGTTAGGGGCGATGGCACAAAAGGGAAAAGTAACCAGTGCCCTTAGTTTCATTGATCAGGGTGCTCTTGATAAAGCCAAGGAATCCCTTGACCAGGCCTTTGCAAACGAGAAGTCAAAGAATTGGTTTAATACATATTTTGCTAAAGGTAAGCTGGCCCAGGCGGTATATGAAGCTGATAATCCAAAATTCAATTCGTATTTTTCTGATCCTCTGGGAGAAGCCTACGCTGCCTACGAAAAAGCTATGGAACTTGATACTAAGGGTGGAATAAAGAAGAGGATCATAACCAATATGATCTATAATTCACTGGCTCTTGACCTTTATGCCCAGGGGAGCAAGCACTTCGAGGCACAGGAGTATGAAGGAGCGCTTAAATCCTTTGAAACGCAAATCCAAATAACTGAAAGTGATAAATATGCCGGAATTATTGACACCGGTATGTATTATAATGCAGGACTTGCTGCAGTCAATTGCAAAAAATATGATGCAGCTATTAAATTCTTTGAAACATGCGCTGAAATGAAATATATGGGAATTTCCCCGTATTATCAGATCTATGAAAGTGTTTTGGGACAGGGTGATACTGTCAAGGCGGAAGCGTACCTTCTTGATCTGCCTAATAAATTCCCCGGTGATAATACAATTACTCTTCAGCTGATCGATCTGTATCTGAAAAGTGGCAAATTTGATGAAGCGCTCAAATATATAAAAGTCGCAAAGGAGATTGATCCAAACAATTTCAGTCTTTATTTTGCAACCGGTATCATGTTCCTCAACCAGGAGAAATTTGATGAAGCAATTTCTGAGCTCACCAAATCAGTTGAACTCAAATCAGATCTTTTTGATTCTCAATATGGCCTTGGTGCTGCATATATTAACAAGGCAGCTGATATGATACTTAAGGCTAATGACATCATGGATGTGAAGGAATACACCAAGGCAGTTGATGTTGCAAATGCAGTATATGCAAAAGCACTTCCTTATATGGAAAAAGCTCATGAGCTAAATCCCAATGATATTTATACGATGAGAAGCCTGTCTGAATTATATTACAGACTGAAACAAAAGGATCCTTCATTAAGTACCAAGTATGATGAAATCAGGGCAAAACTTAGCGCTGCTGAACAGAAATAAAATCTTATCATGATATAATAGAAGAGGGATACAGGTTAGCATCCCTCTTTTTTTTCAATTTATCGCACAAAAGGGTAGTGGATACAATTCGTTTCTCTGATTATCTTTCTCTATATTATAATTATTGCTATTTGACATAATATTAATTATAGGCATATTCTATCCTTTGCGTATTTCGTCCTTAATTCGCTGAATATGACCGCGTCCAAGTCCCTTGACCTCACAGCCAAGCTGGAAATAACGTCTTATATTATCATCTGTAAGGATTCCGAAACAATCAATGATTGCTGCAGGATGTCCTATTAATTTAACAACTTTTTCAGGATCCAGATTCTGATATGCTTTGTGAGGAACGGCGAAAATTACAGCTTCAGCATTAACTAAAGCTTTGTTCAGATCCTGCTCAATATGTATCTCTTTCAGTTTTTCCTGGTTTCTGAAGAATCTCGCCTTGCT
>JAPLDX010000108.1 GCA_026391215.1 Bacteroidia bacterium | reverse complement strand
CTCTAATTAAGAATCGATACTTCTGAAGATAGTTTCTTGTAAGAGTCAGATTACTTGTATTATCTCTCATAGACTAAATATTCATTTTAAGTATAAAGTAAATATTGTCTACGAATTATCTAACATTTACAATTCCGAGCGAAGCGAGGAATCCCCAAGATCCTTAACAATTTCTACTAAAGTAATTTGTAAAAAAGGGTAGTCCTTCAAAATAAATAAGAAAAAGGGTTGTGTTTATAAATTAGGTATAAATAGGTATCAGGAAACAGGTGTTAATTTTTACTTTTGGGAAAATTTTATTCAAACAAAATAATCATGGATATTTTTGACAAAATCAAATCAAACAAGGGTGCCCTCGGGCAGTACTCAGGACTTGCTGATGGCTATTTCATGTTCCCGAAACTTGAGGGAGAGATTGCACCCAGGATGATGTTCAGGGGAAAAGAAGTACTGAACTGGAGTCTGAACAATTACCTTGGACTTGCAAATAATCCTGAAGTAAGGAAAGCAGACGCTGAGTACACCAAACAGTACGGACTTGCATATCCTATGGGAGCAAGAATGATGTCGGGACAGACCACCAATCATGAGAGATTCGAGAAGATGGCTGCAGAATTTGTAAAGAAAGAATCTGCATATCTTCTCAATTACGGTTACCAGGGAATGGTCTCTATCATTGATTCCCTTGTCGACAGGCATGATGTTATTGTATATGATTCTGAAGCTCATGCATGCATCATGGACGGACTGAGGCTTCATTTCGGTAAAAGATTTGTTTTTCCGCATAATGATATTGAAAACTGTGAAAAACAGCTTCAGCGTGCAACAAAGCTGACTGAAGAATCAGGAGGAGGTATCCTTGTAATTACGGAAGGTGTTTTCGGAATGGCAGGAGATCTCGGCAAGCTTGACAAGATTGCTGCACTGAAGAAAAAATATAATTTCCGGTTCCTGGTTGATGATGCTCACGGATTTGGAACAATGGGACCCACCGGCGCAGGTACAGGGGAGCACTTTGGAGTTCAGGATCAGATAGATATTTATTTTGCAACTTTTGCAAAATCGATGGCCGGAATCGGAGGATTCGTGGCAAGCACAAAAGAAATTGTGACCTACCTCCGGTTTAACCTGAGGTCGCAGATCTATGCAAAGTCACTCCCTATGGCCATGACGCTTGGTGCCATCAAGAGGCTTGAGCTTATCAAGGCTCATCCTGAATATAAAGAGAAGCTGTGGATTATTGTCCATGCGCTTCAGAAAGGCTTAAAGGAAGCCGGACTTGATCTCGGCCGCACTGAATCTGCTGTAACTCCGGTATTCTTCAAATGCCCGCTATTCCAGGTAACACAGCTTATATATGACCTGAGAGAAAATTTCGGCGTATTCTGCTCGGTTGTCATTTACCCTGTTGTCCCCAGAGATGTGGTCATGTTGCGGCTCATCCCGACAGCTGAACATACTCTAAAGGATGTTGAATATACTGTAAAAGCATTTTCTGAAATCAAGAGAAAGATCGATAACAATTTGTATCCCAACGAGGTAGCAGATTTTTCAAAATAAATATAGTGCACGTACCCATCCCCTATAACCCCCTCCCTGCTGTCGCAAGGAGGGGGATTTTTTTGAACATTATCCCCTGCCATTCGTTATACACTTTTAAATACCGGAACTTCCTCCTGATATGGAACCTGAAAACAATAACATAACACCGGATCGAAAGAATCTTCTCAAGGGATATAACATGCTGCTATATTTTGCCGGAAGCATGATAATGAATGAACCCACGGACGAATGTGTGATCGATTTCTGGGTAAGCGGCAATCTGAAGAAACTCCCTTTTACTAGCTCAAATCCAAGATTCATAAAGGCAGCATCCCTTTTAAAGGATTCGTGTGATGATAAAGAAACGTGCAGAAAAAGACTTGAAGAAGATTATTACCGGCTCTTTGCAGTAACCGGGCTGCCCCTGGCTCCTGCCCAGTCTTCTATTTATCTTGCCGATAAGAAGAATGCCGGAAAAAAGGTCAATGAGTTTTATCACTCGTATGGATGGCAGTTAAAGCCTTTGAATAAAATTCCTGATGATCATCTCGGCATAGAGCTTCTTTTTCTTACGAAGCTTGTGGATAAATATATGGTACTTGATGATGATCCATGCTGCTGTGAGATGAGAAAGGAGATCCTGCGGTATATTGACCAGTATCTTTTATCGTGGATACCAAGGTGGAACGAGGATGTGCAGGAATATGCTCACACACATTGCTATAAAGGCATCGGAACTCTTATCTATGCAGGCGTTGAAGACCTTTATAAAATCTTTTCCTGATCAGGATCAGAAATTGGGATTGAAGAAATTCACTATTGCACCAATATAATATTCCCTCCATCCTTCAGCAATTTCAGCAAAATCTTTATCCGGAATATTAGTATGTTCGACAGTAACCTGTGAATTTTCCCCTTCGGGCTGAATTGATATAGTGACAATTGATTTGTCAGTCTGCTCGCCGAAATACCATTCCTGCATAACTTTCTTATCCCTGATGAATTCAAGGTTTTTCCCGGTGATATCACCTTCCCAGAGTGAGAACTCGCTGCCCGGGACTTCAGACATCACTGCAGGATAACCGGACCATAATTCAATTGTATACGGATTTGTAAGAGCTGAATACACATCAGATGATTCAGCATTTATCTTAAATGTCTTTTTAAATGTTTTCATATGTTGTTTTTCTTCTCTGATAAATACCGTTCTGCGTCGATGGCAGCCATGCATCCTGAGCCTGCAGCAGTAACCGCCTGCCTGTAATGAGGATCCTGCACATCACCTGCTGCAAATACTCCCGGGACATTTGTTTTTGAGGTTCCAGGGACAGTTATTATATACCCGGCTTCATTTGTCTCAATAAATTTTTTAAAAACATCAGAATTCGGAGTATGTCCTATTGCCAGGAAGAATCCGTCGATTTTTATTTTTACTATCTTCTCCAGCGGGGTACCTTTTCCCTTTACAAGTACCGCTCCTTCGACCCCGTTTTCTCCAAAAAGATCAACAGCCTGATGCTCCCGGAGGATCTCAATATTCTTAGTGTTCATCACTTTTTGCTGCATTGTCTTTGATGCCCTGAGGACATTTCTCCTGACGATCAAGTACACTTTATTGCACAATCCCGCAAGGTATGTCGCTTCTTCTGCAGCAGTGTCTCCTCCCCCCACAACAGCAACATCTTTCTGTTTGTAGAAAAAACCGTCACATGTTGCACAGGCTGAAACGCCCATCCCGGCATATTTCTTTTCTGCTTCCAGTCCAAGGTAACGCGCAGTTGCGCCTGTGGCTATGATAATTGCATCAGCATCGACCATAGTGTGTCCATCAATTATTACTCTTCGATTCATACCCGAAAAATCAACCTCTGTCGCGACGCCGAATCGAATATCTGCTCCAAATCTTTCGGCTTGTTTTTTAAAATCCTCCATCATTTGAGGTCCTGTTATTCCATCAGGATATCCTGGGAAATTTTCAACGTCTGTTGTCGTCGTAAGCTGCCCTCCCATTTCCATTCCGGTATAAAGAACAGGATTGAGGTTAGCCCTGGCAGCATAAATTGCTGCCGTATATCCGGCCGGACCTGAGCCTATTATCAGACATTTCACCCTTTCTGTTTCATTATGATCACCCTTATTTGAACCGGGCTGAACGTCCATTTGTTTGAACATATCCATAATAATCAATTATTAAATCTTACAAGTATATGATTCTCTCCCAGCATTCTCAGGATTTCCCCGTTTGCTTTTTTAACATCGGAAGCGCTTAAATCACAGATGGTCCAACCATGGAAATTTATAAACAATTTGAAATCTTCAGGTCTTTTAAACCTGACAGAAACGAAGGTTCTTTCCTGTGTCTTATATATCAGGGTATAATAACCGGTCACATCCTTAAAATAATCTTCCCAGTCAGCCGCTCCATTTACCAGACCAAGTTTTCCTTTTGCCAGTATTGAATTAAGGTTCAGGTCATTAGAATCAGCATCGGGAATGAAAGCCGACAGATCAGGAGAGGACTCATTTATCTTAGCTTCAAGAATCTTCCCCGTCTTCAGTAGAACTACTGAATCGGCGCTTGTCCCGGACCGGTTAATTATACTTATATAATATGGACCCTTGCAGATCTGAAGCTGATACCTGTTCTGGCAGGTGTATTGTGAAATGCGGGGAGAACTTAAGCACCTGTATTTTGATACAGAATAGATTCCAAAAGCCTCTTCGGGTCCTGTCATTTTGAATACCTCGCATTTATAATGCCCGCCGTCAAGGTCAAATTCCGTTATTACGGCGTCAGTTATTCCATACTCCCTGTATAGTTCTGCTCCTCCGTTCATATAGCCAAAAAGAGATTCTCCCGTAAAGTGCCTTGCAGGCTGGAGTTTTGCATCGGGAAGATCATTTTTATCAATGACGGGAAAGTTAGCAGGGATCTGCGGGTAGCAGGCCAGGGGAACAAGGAGTGAAAGTATGATAAGAAGTCTGTTCATAATTGTTCATCGTTTGATCGTTTGATCGTTCGATCGTTCGATCGTTCGATCGTTTGATCGTTTGAACGTTTGATCGTTCACCTCTTTATGTCAGTTCAAATATCTTAAGTTCAATCTTTTCTTTCTCCCAGATGCCCAGGCCAAGATCAGCAGACATCTTAAGGAAGGTGAGTACATCCGGATTTGGTTCTTTAAGCAAGCCTTCAGCGATTCTCTTTTCAGCAATTATATCATACGCGATCCTGTCCATAGCTACAGGATCGGATCCGGCAAGGAGAGTATTGTAGTTGCATATAAACTGGGGATTTGCACCCGGACCGCCGTTAAAACATCCTTTGAGTCCATCAGTTATATTAAGAACAACTTTGTCACGTAAAGGAGCGAATGCGCATACTTCGGCGCAGGTTTCGTTCCACAATTGCGCATGCAGGCGGCCGGTGTTGGATACTGATCCGAAAGCCAGGTTTTTCATGGCGTTGGTGATTGAGCTGCCGGCATTCTTCAGTATCGGGATGTTAATGATCTTATCCACTTCCTGAGTTATTATTTTGCTGAAATAGGAATACTTGCCAGTATTTATCATGTAAGGCATTGTTTCGGCATCATATTCGCTTTCCACATCAGCCCGGTAGAACCAATCCTTATCAATATTCCTTTCCCCGTACAGTTTTCCATCCTTATCATAGAATGAACCGTTTTCATCCTTACACTCCGTACCCCTGATCTTTATTCCGGGGTAGTTTTCTGCAGTGAAGCCGACATCTTTAAGCTCCATATCCCTTCTGTCCCAGATGATTATATCTTCTTTCCTTATTCCGCTCTCTGTCAATTGTTTAATAACGGATTTCACTACTGCATGGCTTGTGTAAAGCTCTTTGCCTGCTACCGGATTCACCTTCAGTCCGATCCTTTCGCCCGGGCTTACAAATGTCCTCCAGGCCTTCTTCAGACTTTTCTGTCCCGTAAGCTCCAGCATTGCTCTTTGAAGCATGATATAAGCAACCGTCTCAACAGGTTCATTATTGACAACTGTATTCTGATGACTTACCAGGATAACTTTACCAGGATATATTCCCGGCATAGAGTCCGGTTTTCTTGGAGTTTTGGCTGCATCACTGATATTTGTTGCCGGTTTCGGTTTTGGCTGGATTGTTTCAGATGTAATTCCTGCAAGAGGCTTTGCTGCAAGGAGAGCGCTGCCGGCGCCAAGTATACTGACGAATTTTCTGCGGCTTAGAGGTTTTCGTTTCATGAAGGATAGTTTTGATTCCAAATATAATTAAATATCATGATTTATTTGGCGCAGGGCGCAGGGTAATGAGGTATGTTTGCCGGTAGCCTGTTGCCGGTAGCCGGTAGCTGTTTTTTTGCAGAATCGGAATAGTTGATTATTTTTGCAGCGTATTGACCGCCTTCGCTAAAGCTACGGTGTGCGAAGCGGGGTGTGGTCCCGAATACTCGGGATTGGCTAGCGCATCACGACCATGGGTCGGGAGGGTCGTCTGGCCGGGGCGAAAAAAATAATTCGGGGTGTGGCGCAGTTGGCTAGCGCACTTGCATGGGGTGCAAGGGGTCGTCTGTTCGAGTCAGATCACCCCGACAGGGTTTGCGAAGATCAAAAAAAGTCAAGTGTACAGTTTTTGTACAGTCGAAAGACAAATGAAACACACTGTACACTTTTTCTTTTTTGATGAGTTTTCAGCTATTCTAACTGTTAAGAAATTACTGATCAGATTCAGTAATAATCATAATCCATCTTCCTTAACTGCTAAATGATCTCTATGCATTAATTAGATTGAAAAGCCGTTGCTCTTGACCACTTTTCGCCGGATGGGATTGACCATCTGTAGCCGGAGCTAAATTATTATTAATTAATATATTTCAAAATGAAATGAAAACCGGCAAGATGTGGTCAATATGCCCGGCTTTTGCAATATATTTAGCAGTATTTCTACATTCCGATTATTCAAAGAAAAAACACTAATTATCTAAAAAAAGATACTTTTCATATGAGATCGATTCTGTTTATGGATATAATGTAATGATTTAAAGAAAGGATAATTAACAGAACGAGTCTTTAAAACCTTAAATATTTATAAGTGTCAATATGCTATATAGAATCGACCAACTATTATTCTATTCTGATATCTACTTTTTAACTAATAATTGATACAAAAAATGAACAAAATAAAAATCATCTATTTTATTAGTTTTATATTAAATATACTCGTAATTAATGGTTGTAAAGAAAGATCATCACTTAAAATAACAGAACTTAAATGCCAATCAGCCGTCGATCCGATAGGAATTGATATGGATTATCCAACATTTAGCTGGACTGAGGAAAGCCTGGAAAGAGGGAAGCAGCAGAGTGCGTACCAAATAATAATTGCTGATAACAAAGAGGATATCAGTCATAACAAGGGGACTTATTGGGATTCAGGGAAAATAAACTCAGATAATTCAAAAGTTGCTTCCTACGGAGGTGAGACTTTGAAGAGTAACCAGTTTTACTACTGGAAAATCAGGATATGGGATGAGGATGGACAACCTACCAAATTCAGCAAATCAGCACGGTTTACGACTTCCATTCTTGATCAGAAATTATGGAAGGCAAATTGGATTGGGAAGGGAGATAGTAAGGATCCTATCAATGCAGAGGGTTTTTATCAGAATAAAATGGAAATAGATGATGAAGGGGATTCAATAAAATATAATGAATGCTCCTTACTTTTACGGAAAGAATATCAATTTTCCAAACCCATTGCAAAAGCTCTTGTTCATATATGCGGTTTGGGCCTGTATGAATTAACGATCAACGGAAAAAGAATAGGGGACAAAGTCTTAAACCCAGCAAAAACTAACTATAATAGAATTGTCCTGTACGATACCTACGATGTCACAAATTCTCTTGGAAGGGGAACAAATGCGTTTGGAATTATGTTGGGGAATGGGTGGTTCAATCCCATTCCAAAATGGTGGAGCTGGAGGATGCAGTGGTTTGGTGAAAAACGATGCATGATGCAAATGCACATAATTTATTGTGACGGTAGTACCGAAATCATTGCTGCCGATGAAACCTGGAAATTGGCTGATGGTCCGGTTCGTCGTAGTTGCTTGTATGATGGAGAAATTTATGACGCGACAAAAGAATTAAGCGATTGGGATAAGCCGGGTTTTGACGATTCTAATTGGGTAAATGCAAAATTAATCAAACCGCCTTTGGGCAAATTAACAGCTCAAATACTACCTGCAATAAAGCGAGTCGAATTAAAGAAACCGGTTTCAGTAACACATCCTGATGATAACATCACCGTCGTAGATTTTGGACAAAATTTTTCTGGTTGGATTAGAATCAGATTAAAAGGAGAGAAAGGTAAAAGCATCGTATTCAGATATGCTGAGGATATAAAAAATGGAATGCTTGATACAACAAGTAATCATTTAGCCATAGTAACAGATTCATATATTTCAAAAGGCAGTAAAAGAGAAACTTATGAACCACATTTTACTTACCATGGTTTTCAATATGTCGAAGTATCAGGTTTAGGTTATAAGTTATCGCCTCGCGATATCGATGGCATTGTTGTTCATTCAGCAGTTGAACCAAATGGTGAATTTGAGTGTAGTAATGAGCAGATTAACAATGTCCATAAGGCAATCCTTTGGTCACAAAGATCTAATCTAATGGGTTACCCTACTGATTGTCCTCAGAGGGAAGAACGGCTTGGATGGTTGGGAGACGCCCATATTAGTGCTGAAGAAGCCATTTATAATTTCGACATGAATCAATTCTACAAGAAATGGTTGAATGACATTAAGGCCAATCAAGATTCAAATGGATATATCCCATATATTGCGCCTCGTCCAATTTCCACCGGAGGGGATTTTACATTTTCTTATGGTAGTGGTTATCATCTGATCACCTGGTATCATTATCTTTATTATGGAGATAAACAAATCCTGGTTGATCATTACGAATCAATGAAGCGATATGTAGATTTCCTCTCAACAATGGCAAAAGGCTTTATTTTACCTAAGGATAAATATGGCGATTGGGCAAATCCTCTTGAAGGAGAGGGATGGGAAAGAGGTGATCCTTTATCTTTATCAACCGGTTTCTATTATTCAAGTGCGATTATTGTTACTAAAGTTGCAAAGATTCTTGGCTACGAAAGAGATGCAGAAGCCTATTCAAAGCTTGCAGACAGTATAAAGAAGGCTTATAATGAAGAATTTCTAAATGTCAATGCTAAATTATATGATGATAGTAGTCAGTTCGCAAATTCTTTTCCATTGTTCTTAGGAATCGTTCCTGAAGATTTTAAAAAAGATGTTTTAAACAATCTTATCAATGATATCATATCTAGGGAAGGACACTTGACTACAGGTATTTTTGGCACCAAGTATTTGATGGAAACCCTTTCTCGTGAGGGGAGGAACGATATTGCCTGGGGGCTTGCAACACAAAGTGATTACCCAAGTTGGATAAATATGATCGGAAACAAGACCACCTTATCAGAACATTGGGGAGAAAAAGGCATGAACTCACATAACCATATAATGTTTGGTAGTATTGATTCCTGGTTTTATAAAATATTAGGAGGGATTCAGGTTGATGAAAATTCACCCGGATTCAGAAGTTTTATTATCAAACCTTATGTTCCTTCAGATTTGTCATGGGTTAAAGCATCTGTTAAAACAATCAGTGGTACAATCCGATCGGAATGGACCAAACAAAAAGGAATCCTTAGTTTAAAAGTCTTCATTCCGGTAGGAACGACAGCAACTGTATATATATTGGCAAAAACACCTGAAGAGATCCAGGAAGGTTCATCTCCTGCGATAGAAAATAAGAACGTTTCATTTTTAAAGATGGAAAATGAATATGCCATTTTTAATGTTGAATCCGGAGAGTACAATTTTTTTTCAAATATTATTGAATAAGAATAATCCTACACAGGATAACTTAAGAAATAATTCCTATGTAACTCTGATTTCAAATTGACAACTATATAAGGTAATTCATATCTGTTCTAAAAGACATTTAATAATTCTAATTGACAATATCAATTAAATAATCTCATAACATCTTACTTGTACTAATCTAATGTGAGTTCAGCATAAGAAATTAATATAAACTTCTGGTTACTAACAGACATACCAGCTTGGTGATGGCACCTGGAAGCGGATCGAAGATTAAAATATTAAAAGTAATGTGTTACTGACAAGTGTTTCATAAGCATTCTAGCATAATCTAGATACAAAAAAGATCATAAGTAAAAAAGTATGGTTTTAATATATGAGAATCATTTTTGTTATGGATATAATATATGCATGTGAGAAACCAAAGGATTAAGAAAATGTTCCTAAGGAATAATTAATTTGTAAAATAAGTTGTATAATTTGTTTTAGAGTCATTAAAATGAAATCGAAAGTATTATTAAGTACGGTGGCATTTACCATCATTTTTAGCTGTGCAAATAAGAGCAAAGATCCTCTTATACTCTATTCAGAGTTAACCCAAGATTCAAAGCCTAATACTATAACTAAATTAGAAAAAAAGAAGAACTGGAAATTACTATTTGATGGGACTACTAATAAAGGTTGGCATGGATATAATTTAATTGGATTTCCCGATTGTTGGACTATTGAAGAGGGTACTTTAACTATGAATAGTGTTGGGGCGCAGGAGGATCAGGATATTATTACCAACGTAAAATATAAAAATTTTGCCTTGAGTGTTGATTTTAAGCTTTCAAAAGGGGCTAATAGCGGTATATTATATCAGGTCTCTGAGAATCTTAAGTACAAGTTTCCATATGAAACAGGTCCTGAATTTCAGATTATTGATCATGAAAACTGGTCTGATCCCTTGGAGGATTGGCAAATATGTGGAGCAAATTATGCAATGTATCCACCTATGGTAAGACCTTATAAAACACTTGGAGAATGGAATAATGCCCTGTTGGTTGTTGATGGAAACAACGTTACTCAACTCCTTAATGGGGAAATTGTTGTAAAATATACTAAATATTCAGATGATTGGGAAAAGCGTCGTAATAGTGGAAAATGGATTGATTACCCCGATTATGGGAAATTCGATGAAGGGTGTATTTCTCTTCAAAATCATGGGACTAAAGTTTGGTACTGCAACATTAAAATAAAAGAATTATAAACTTAAATATCCTGAAAAATGTCATCATCTATTGCTTCTCGTCGCGATTTCATTAAGAAAAGCGCCACTATTTCTGCTGGATTAACCATATTACCTGGTAGTGTCATCAGTGGCTTAGGACACAAAGCCCCAAGTGACAAACTTAACATTGCCGGTGTTGGAATCGGCGGAAAAGGGCACCCTAATATAGGTGCAATGGCAAGTGAAAATATTGTAGCATTATGCGATGTAGATTGGAAATATGCTGAGTCCTGTTTCAAGGATTTTCCAAATGCAAAGCGTTATTGGGATTGGCGAAGAATGTTTGATGAATTGAATAACTCAATAGATGGTGTGATGATTGCTACTCCTGACCATACTCATGCAGTGATAGCAGCGACAGCAATCTCATTGGGGAAGCATGTATATTGTCAAAAACCACTTACTCATTCGATATATGAATCACGTTTACTTACCAAACTGGCAGCAGAACATAAGGTTGCTTCTCAAATGGGAAATCAAGGTAATTCTGGTGATGGTGTTCGTCAGGTCTGTGAGTGGATTTGGAATGGTGAAATAGGTGAGATCAGCGAAGTACATGCATGGACGGACCGACCTATATGGCCACAAGGTTTGGAAAGGCCTACAAATGTTGAGAAGGTTCCAAAAACACTAAATTGGGATTTGTTTATAGGTCCTGCTCCTATGAGACCCTATAATTATATTTATACTCCCTGGAATTGGAGGGGATGGTGGGACTTTGGCACTGGCGCATTTGGTGATATGGCGTGCCATGTTCTTGATCCAGTTTATAAAGCACTAAAATTAGGATATCCAACTAAAATTCGAGGCAGCTCTACTACGTTTAATACTGAATCTGCACCTCAAGCTGAGACAGTTGAGTTTTCTTTTCCTAAGCGTGAGAATTTACCTAAAGTTGCTATGCCTCCGGTAAAAATCTACTGGTATGACGGGGGGCTTTTGCCAAACTTTTCTGAACTTGTACCAGAAAATGAAAACCTGATGGCCGACAGATTAGGGGGATGCATTTTTGTTGGTACTAAAGATGTACTTATAACTGATTGTGGCGGTTTTCGAGCTAGATTGAAGTCAGGTCGTGTTCCTGATATAGAGCCTTATCTACGTCGGATTCCCGGTGCAACGGGTTATATAAATGGTCCACATGAACAAGACTGGATTCGTGCTTGCAAAGAATTGCCTGAAAACAGGATGCAAACTACATCTGATTTTTCTTATGCTGGTCCATTTAATGAAATGGTGCTATTAGGTGTACTGGCAATTCGTTTAAAAAGTCTCAATAAATCTCTTGAATGGGATGCTGTTAATATGCGTTTTACGAATATTTCAGCTACCGATAAATTGAATATTGTTACTTCCAATGAATTTAAAGTGATAGGTGGTCACCCGAATTTCAACACGCAGTATGCTAAATTTAATGCAGTGGAATCTACAAATGAATATATTAAGCACACCTATCGTGAGGGATGGAATTTACCAAATATGCCTCTCTAACTTGCCCATCAGGCTTATTTAATATAAATATTGGTCAATTTTCTTAACCTGTTTTAGAAGTAAATTAATCAATTCTTCTTGAGAAAAAGTCAACTATTTAATTTTGACGCAAAAATATTATAGTGGAATGCACTCAGTATAAAACAAAAATATTTACCAGCTGATTGTTAATATCATATTAGATTGTTATCAATAAAAACGCGTTCATTTATTAGGATAATACCTTTAGTCTTTCAAAATCTCTGGAGGAGAAAAGATGACTATTCGAGTACCACTTGAAAGGTAAATAAAACTATTGAAGAGGATAAAATTGCCTCAAATAGAAAGATATTATGAAAGTTCAATTGCTTAGTTAAATTAAACGTATGTTAAATAAAGGCGCATATATATACATTATTTGCTTTATAGCAACAATGGGAGGCCTTATGTTCGGGTTTGACATTGCTATAATATCAGGTGCAGTACCATTTATACAATTATATTTTCATTGGAATGAACTTCAATTGGGTTGGGGAGTAAGCTCATTATTAGTTGGTGCAATTATCGGAGCTTTCGGATCTGGAATTTTAGCTGATAAATACGGTCGCAAGAAAGTTCTAATATATGTTGCCTTGTTTTTTACACTTTCAAGTTTAGCTACGGCACTTTCCATTAGCTCAGCCATGTTCATTTCTGCACGTTTATTTGGTGGATTATCAGTTGGTTCTGCTTCAGTTCTCTGTCCTTTGTATGTGGCAGAAGTCGCCCCATCCAGAAACAGGGGAATGCTGGTAGCTATATATCAACTCGCTATTACGATAGGAATAATTGTCTCATATATAATCAATTATTGGTTACACAATGTCGATAATAGTTGGCGATGGATGTTTGCAACCGGAATTGTCCCTTCATTATTATTTTTCATTGGACTATTTTTCATACCTGAAAGCCCGCGATGGCTATTTAGGGCAGGACAAAAAGAAAAATCATTTCAAATACTTACCAAAATAGGAGGCAAGGATTTGGCAGAGATCGAAATCAAAGAGATCGCTGATTCTATAAAAGGGGATATGAAATCAGTAACTATTGGACAGCTATTTAAACCAAATTCGCGAAAAGTGATCCTGGTCGGATTCTTTTTAGCTGTTCTTGTACAGATTAGCGGGATTAATACTATAATCGACTACGGCCCAAAAATTCTCATGACAGCAGGGATTGGAATAAAGAATGCACTACTCAATACTTCATTTATCGGCCTTATTAATTGTTTATTCACTTTTATTGCAATATTGCTAATTGATAAAACAGGGCGACGCTTGCTCTATCTGATAGGTTCAATGGGGATGACTTTGACTTTAATAATGTTAGCCTGTTCGTTTTATTTCAAACTGGATAACATGATAACTTTAGTCTGTATCTTGCTTTTTTGTGCATTTTTTGCATCCTGCATTGGTCCTGTTTTCTGGACTCTTGTTGCAGAGATATATCCAAATAAAATCAGAGGTTCGGCAGTCGCATTTACTTCATTTACTCAATGGATATTCAACTTTTTAATAGTGCTGTTTTTCCCATATTTTTTAGCGTCGGTTGGTGGAGCTATTACCTTTATGTTCCTTGCTCTGATGTCTCTTATTCAATGGCTATTTACTTATATGTATTTGCCGGAAACAAAAGGAAAATCATTGGAAGAAATTGAACAGCTCTGGAACGTAAAGAAAACAGATAATTAATTGCTTATTTCATGTTTATATAAAGTTGTTTTATAATATGAATTCAAGGCAAAGAGTAAAAACAGTTTTGGAGCATAAACAAGCTGACAGAATTGTAGTAGATTTTGGTAGTACGCCAACAACTGGAATACATGTTCTTGCGGTCGAAAATTTGCGCAAGTATTATGGTTTGTCGATGAATCCTGTTAAAGTTATCGAGCCTTTTCAAATGTTGGGTGAAATAGAACCTGATTTACAGGAAGTTTTAGGTATCGATGTAATAGGGATAAGTCCCCGTATTAATATGTTTGGTTTTGCAAATGAAAACTGGAAAGAGTTTAAAACCTTTTGGAATCAAACGGTATTAGTACCCGGGAAATTTTGTACAACATATGATAAAAACAAGAGCATTTTGCTATATCCCCAGGGCAATACAGAAGTTCCACCGAGCGGTCGTATGCCAGAAAGCGGATATTTCTTCGATGCTATAATACGTCAGCAACCTATTAATGAAACAGCATTAGATTCCAGAGATAATCTGGAAGAATTTAGTTATATAACTGAAGAAGATCTAACATATTGGGACCAACAGGTGTTAAAGGCTTCTAAAACTAAGAAGGGAATAATTGTCAATTTTGGGGGAACAGCAATCGGAGATATTGGGCTGGTACCCGGTACAGGACTTATAAATCCTAAAGGAATACGAGATGTTTCAGAATGGTATATGTCTATTCTCATGAGGAAAGATTATATAATAGATGTATTTGACAAACAGACAGATATAGCCATATGCAATCTGCATAAAATCATCAATATATTAGGAGATTCTAAGGATCTAATAGATGCTGTTTATATTTGTGGCAATGATTTTGGTACACAAAACTCCCAGTTTTGTTCTAAAGAAGATTTTGAGGAAATATATGCACCTTTTTATCGTAAGGTAAATAACTGGATTCATAAAAATACACGGTGGAAAACTTTCAAGCACTCTTGCGGAGCGGTTGAACCTTTAATTGAAAACCTCATTAGAGCGGGATTTGATATATTGAATCCTGTCCAGATCAACGCTGAAGGAATGGATTCCCTTCAGTTAAAACAAAAATATAACGAGCGGCTGGTATTTTGGGGTGGAGGTGTCGATACCCAAAAAGTACTTGCCTTCGGAAAACCTGAAGATGTAAAGAAACAAGTGAAAGAGCAATGTGAGATTCTGGGGAAGGATGGGGGCTTTGTTTTTAACACAGTGCATAATGTTCAAGCCAACGTTCCTGTTGAAAACTTAGTAGCTATGATAGATATGTTGAAACAAATTAATTCCTAGATCAACAAAATATGAAAATGAAAATGTTTGTAATCGTAATTTTCAGTTTAGTTCTGGTTTCGTGTATTGCGTACCCTAAAAAAAAGCTGAATAATATTTTTTATGCTCAAAACACTTTAAAATGGTTCAAGAATGCACCACAAACTGCATCTGAAAAGGCAAAATTATTAAAAACCATTGGGTATGACGGTTTAGAAGGTTTCGGATATAAAGATTTTTTTGAACTTAAAAAAGCACTTGATGAAGAAGGTCTAAAGATGCCTGTTAATTATGTCGCACTAAATTTTAATGCAGATGGGAAACTTGATGATACCTCGGCTAATGAGATTAAAACGATGATTAAATCATCTTCAAATGGAAGTATAATTTATTTCTATATTCAAAGTAATACTTATAAGAATAATAAAGAGACAGGTGATAAATTAATCGTCGCAGTATTACGTGATCTTTCTGATTATTCACTTCCTTATGGTATTAAGTTGTGCATTTATCCACATCTGTCAACTTACTGTGAAACTGTAGCACATAGTGTGAAACTTGCGAAAATGGTTGACAGGAAAAACTACGGTTCTGCAATGAATCTTTGCCATTTACTTAAGGTCGAAGGATCTGAAGGAATAGACGAAAAAATTAAAGAATTTGCTCCATATTTGTTTGCGGTAAATATATGCGGTGCTGATAATGGGGACACCAAAAGCATGGGATGGGACCGGTTGATACAACCATTAGGTCAGGGATCATTTGATACTTATCATTTTGTGAAGTCACTGAGAGACAATGGTTATCGCGGGCCCATAGGCCTTCAATGTTATCATCTTTCCGGCGATGCTGTTGAAACTTTAACACGTTCGCTGCAAATCTGGGAAGAATACAAAAAACAATATGCAATGGAGAAATAAATATGTGATTTATTTCCTTGTATCCTCAAGATTACAATGCCACACTAATTTCATCAATGGCATATTAATGATTTGATCTTAAAACAACTTTATTACTGTTTGAAAATGGTATCGTAATTTCCCATCTGTCACCTTTTGCATTTGTAACTCTGATATTCACATCAGTTTCATTCTCAGTTACCAATTTTGCTTTTATGGGTTGTAACTTACCTGATGAGGGATACAATATCCAAACAAATGTAGTATTACCTTTTATTTCATCAGAATAGATACTTGTGACATTTGGTACTGCACTATTATATTGCTTGCTGTACCATCCTTGGATAACAGGTTTCTCCTGCCCTTTTACAAAGGACAGATTATGTCGTCGAAAACCAACCGGGATAATCTCCAGGTTCCCCTTACTGTTTTTTCCAGAAACTGAGTTTTTTCCATCAGGTTCGACTGTACAATCGGGGTGCCAGTGCCATAATGTTTCTATTTTCCGGGGACGATCTGTGCTTATACGATCTACAACAATCCAGAACTTATCTCTGACATATAATAGTGCACGCGTATGATCACATATTCCTTCCGTATCGTTAAACTTATTAAACGATCCCCATGCATAGTCGAATTTTTCCGATATTGTAAAATTTCCTCCATTAAGAGGTTGATTAGCAAGATTTGGTCCTGGTGCCTGTCCATTTCCGTCTATTAGTATTACATTATGACCAGAACTTCCGCGTGCATAACTCCTGAATTTTTTAGCTACTTCTCCCGTGTAAGCAAATCTGCCCCCATCGACTAGAAATTCTTGGCCAAATGCGGATATGGAAATATTAAGCTTGTCATTATGCTGATGACCGGTACCCCATGGTCCTATGTCAAAAAAGCCATACTGAGCCTCCGGTTCATAACCACTTCGCATAATCAGATGACCAGCATATGGGAAAAAAACTGATGGCTCACCATATGGTTCCTGTCCTTCCTTTCCGTTTGTTGCAAGATAAAGCCAGTCTTTTCTCTTATAAACAGTTGAAGCATTTATGACTTTTTCACGGTTGTCTCTGAGATCTGAATCATTATTAAGAAGACTATACCCATCTGGTCGCATCGTGTAAGCCAGGTAATTCCACATTTTCTCAATCTGCTCTTCGAATATTTCAGGCAATGACTCATTTGACTGCAGACAAATGTCCCTAAAAAGATTAAAGTTAACGAGTGCAGTCAGGTGATAACCAGAAGTCAACTCGGTTTGAACACCATCAGGATAAACCTGTCCCATCATGCTCTTTGTTATGGTTTCCTTAGAGTAGGCAATCCATGAGGGTGATTCATTAAATTCCGGCCATGAAATGGCAGCCATTGCGAGTCCTGACATTTCCATAGTCAGCCAGTTACCCTGGTTATGAAAATTACGCGAATAATGAGCATGATCGGAAATACTGCTCAAAATCAGCAGTCGGGTGGCTGGGCAAAGATCATCGCAATTCATTAGTGTATAAAAAATTCTGGCCCATACTTTTATACGAAAGCTTACTTCAAGTCCCCTCCATAATTCTGTGCCACTCTTTTTCCCCGGATAAGGTAAACTGCTTATTATCCAGTCTTTTATATTGCTATCTATTGCTCTGGAATAGTCAGGATTACCTGACTGCAAATAAGCATCAAGCAATATCCCTAAATGATGATGGCGATTAAGTGCCCATGCCCATTCAATATCATCCTCAGGACCATGGTAATTCCATTTAAGATGACCATTCGAATCTCGGGGTACTGTGTAAGTCTTATTATAGAAAGTGAAGATATTTTGCAAATTTGAGTCAGCAACGGTGTTAATGTTTTTTGAGAATACCGGGACTTGCCAGACAAAAGGCATTTTGTTGCTGTTTTTGTAATAGTCGAGCAACAGGGTGCATGCAAGAGTAATATCTCCATTTTCATGAGCCATTTTTACTTCCCGGAGGCCCTCATAGTTCATGTTCAAAGCATCTAAAAGGGTAATCATTAATTGTGGGTATACTTTGCAAACATCCTCCACTGTGCAAATAGTCTGCCAATCATATTGTTTGTTTCTTTCTTCCTGATGATTGACCAATGTATTTTGACCATTAATTTCCTGAGCATTTGATCTCAACAGCACTAAAAATAATGCCATAAAACAAACAATGGTTCGTAAAATATAAGCAACTTTTTTCCTCATTTTTTAATTCCTTGATACATTATTAGATTAGTAGGTTTCAATGTACTGGCATCAGCTCAATCCGATCTAATCCCAATGAGTATCCCTTTGATAAAGGATTTTTCCCTGTACATTGAAATTGAAGTGTATGTTCTCCTGCTTCAATAGACAGTTGACCAAGGTTTAGGGATGCTGATTGTGTAGCATTTTCAGTATAATTATCTATTGGATTACTTATTGATTTGCCATCTATAAAAACCTGGTATGTACCGTAATCCCATGATTTTACCATATGCAGCCAGGTATCATAAATTGAAGCTTCCCGGACTGAGAACTTGACTGTTAAGAAAGCTTTATCATCGAGTGGAGCAAAATAAAGGAATTTGTCATTGCCTGCATGAATCAATTCCCGTGTTCCCGGACATCCACCTATCGCCTCATATGTATAACCAAGAGATTCGGCTTCAATAAAAACTACATTCCCGGAATAAAGTCGATCTTTAAGAGGTGGCATTGTGGTAAATTCAATGTGAGGTTCTTTCTGATACCAGTACGCAACGCTACTATAATCATCTGCACGTTCTTCATAACCTTTCTTCGGAATGTATTTTCCACCCATATGCTCAATAGTCACCATCAGAGATTTGGAAAAAGGTACCGGATCAGGAATGTGAAACCGGTATAATGTAACCCGAGGATAAACCGCTGGACTTTCATTAAAAGGGCATCCATAGAACAGCCCTGCATATTCTCTTATACCAAATGCCTGACAAAAGTAATCTTCGGCACCTGTACCTTGCAGGCTGGGTTCTGTTTCGCCATCGATGTAAAATTTGTCATCGCCTTCACCCCACCAAAGAGGTTTAAGAGTCCGTACTGATAAATTGCAGCCTACATAATGTCCTTCCCCTTCGGCTTTCAGGATAAGATAATCACCACCCCCTGATTTACATGGGAACTCCTGTCGATATTTTGAATGGAAGTAGTAAACATTTTTTGACAAGCTGTTAAGCTTCTGCCAGTCAATATTCCACCAGATCCATCGTAGTGGCTCATCACTTTCATTGGTGATCTCAATCCTTGCCGACTTACGGAATGGCATAGGAAAATAACAGTTACGTCCTCTCCCAACCGATGATACGCTGAAAGGAAAGCTTTGAACATTCATATCGATTCCATGTCCCTCGCAGAAAAAGTCATTAAGAGGAGCCTCAACACTGGGATTTTGTTCTCCATCCCAGAATATTTTCAAAACAAATTTCTTTCCATAGAGATTAATGTGCGGACTTAATGTGAACCAGATATGCGTGATACGTCCAGGCCCCGTAAGATTAGCTAGAACCAGCGTCTTGCCGGCCGGAATAGGACGTGCGTCTGAACCTTCCAAATTGGGAGCAGCACTGGAACTTCGCATTGATCTGAAGTTCTTTGGTATTTCAATACCATTCAGCATTAACCATGAATTCTGAGCAGATGCAATTCTTGGAGAGAAAAAAACTAGCAATAATAAAATCAGAACAACTAACCTCCTGACCATCCAAAGGATAGAACAATTATTTTTCATAGATTCACTTATCGATAATTCAATAGTAATTTAGAATTATAGCAGCTTTTATTTGTTTTGAATACTTGTATTGTATCCATAAATGTTTTATTATAGTTTCAATTTGCCTCTATGCCTGATACAATGAACTTTTTAATATTAAGCTCCCCAAAGACTACATTAAAAAATGGTTTGCCATTTTTTAATCCAACATTACCAAATCCTGTTTCGGCTGACAGGAAACTAGTAAAATCACCAATATGTGAATTAATATACATCACCTGATCAACTGCATCATAACGTGCACCGGTAAGGCCTTGTAACAAGGCATAACTTGACATCGCACGTGCATAATAGTGTCCGCATTCAAATTCATCGAACGGATTTCTTTCTCTACCATCATAACGATCACGGCAAGCACGAACAATATCAAGACCTTTTTTAACTTGCCCATGGAGCATAAGGTGAGAAGCAACCTGGTATTCAATCCCGGTCCATACCTCATTACTATAAATAAACGGGAGAGAAAGGCTGCCACCCTTAGGCCATGTACATAGTACCAGTCCTCCTTCATGACCTAATGCAAAGGATGCACGTTGAGGATTTGTAAAGTTTTTCAAATCCTTAAGGAAATTGTATTTATATACTGAAGTCAAATGACTTTCAATTTTTTTTGAATCAACTATGTTTTTCAAACCACTTATCTCTCCCATCCATGTCCCTATGACACCATCTGAAAGACAACCTTTTCCATATTGGTATTTTGGACCTTCTTTTTGTAATAATTTCATGGCTTCATCTGAATAGGAGGTCCCAATAGACCCTGAAGTTGCTGCTTCAACCGGATCGGAAGCACTCAATCCTTCCCATTTTATCTGCTGAATGAAATATTCTCCATCCCATAATTCATTCTCCATTGCCTTCCTCCCTTTTTCATAAAGCACTTCATATTTGGTTACATCTTCCCCTAAATACTTACCCATTTCAGAAATAGCCTTTAATGCAGCAAGATAAAAGCTGGTACACATTGGATCAGGACCCCAGAATTCAATATCATAAGTATTATGATGCGGTTCTTCAATTGTGCCGGTACTTCTTGGATCCCATGATTTAATACTATAATCTAAACTCCTGACAACAAATGGATACATATTTTTCAGCCACTCCTTATCACCCATTATACGCCAATCACGATATACTTTGATAATTCCGCCTAACTGGCCGTCGGATGCCGCAAGAGATCTATGACTTATCGCCCGGATTGGCAACGCAGAACGATAGGCTTGATGACCTGCAGTATCCTGGCTTATTAAAAATTCTGTCTCTCTGAGGGTTCGTTCCAATTGAGGAAATAAATGAGGTATAGCTTGTGCATAATTCCATACATGAGTACAACTGCCTGCGCAACAGCCTTTGTCGTCGTAACAACCTTCCCACCCCCAAATTCGACCGTCAGCCTGCCTCAGGATGGTTGGCGATTTTAATATTGATAAATTGGCTGCAACAGCCTCGATTACCTCTGCCGGGAGTGTACTTGCAAAAAATGCATCTTTGAATTGTTCTGATTTCTTATGAAGATCATTATAAGATGTTTTCCAGAAATTAACGACTCCGTAGATATCCTTGAACTTGCTTGTGTACCATGGTTTATAGTTTGTTTCACAACATGGTACTGCCGGTACTGGTTCAGGATCTCTACCCGACCTCAGTGTGGTATTAGGAACATACCATGCCATCATTAAACGTACCACCTTGGTTTCGCCTGGTTTTAAAGTAAAAGGAACATAAAGTGAAGCTCCTGGAGCTCCCATTTCAATAGGCGGATTGCTTTTGGTATCCCCGCTAGCTATAGTATTCCATAACATAGTTATACCATCAAAATGTCCGCCCCTGAACCAGCAGTAATCTACAATAGTATTTGGCTCATTGGTAAATATGGCAAAATCTCCTTTATTATATGGAGCACTCTCTACTCCTTCTTCTGATAATATAAATCCGTTTGGTATTGGTTTAATCGATGCCTTACTGACCACAGTCGGGCTACCTGATGCCGCAGATGCTATGTTGCTTGTTTGTCTCATAAAATTTATCGAATTATATGAAAAGACTGCTTCCAATTTCGAATTCCCGGTATTTTTAAATGAGTATTCGATTGCCCCGATTGGGAGACTTGAATCATCAGCATCAGTTGGAATAAAAGGACTCCATCCTTTAATTTGCACCTTTAAAGGGATTTCATTATCATAAAGATCGATATAAGCAAATGGGAATCGTGCTAGAAACTTAGTGTCTTCAAAACGCGGAAGGCCCCAGCCAGCTTCACTATAAACACGATTGAATTTTGAACGTCCAAATATTTTCCACTCTGGGATTTGACCTTCCAATACCTTTGCCCCATTTTTAACTCCCTTTAATGAAATGGCCGCAAATATAAATGGCCCAGAAGAGATGTCTGGACTATTCCTGACTGACATTTGAGAAATAGCTCCAGTTCCTTCCAGACAGAACATTCCAGCCCCTATTCCTCCTATTGGAAAGGCAATTTTATTGAGGTTAGAACCTGTATAGAAACCATTATAAGTTCTCTTTTCAATAGCATTGGGATTATCTGAATTACATGAATTCAAAACCAACATACTGAAAAATCCAAATAAAACTAATTGTGTCGCTTTCATAATTAGAATAAAATTATACTGATCAAGGATGAAATTCTACAATCTACACAGATTCAATATTCCACTGTGTCTTGACAATAAAAACCTATTTTATCCAGGTTAGAACAGTTGATGATCCATCTTTGCATATAAGAGGATCAAACTTTTTTCACTGCTGCCTAGTCTATTCCATTTACTATAAGGCAAGATTTCTCTTCAGGATAATACATCTTTACAATTAATTAAAGGATCCCTTTATCAATTAACCTGGTTATTTCAGTTCCAGCCAGGAGAAATCCACCAACACCATATACTTCAGTCATTTCCTTTGAAACACTTTTAGGATCTGCTCCTACAGGTTGAACGTATCCCACTTTTCCATCGGGCCATACAGAAGTGACCATTGATTTCCATCCTTTTACTAAAGCCGGCAAATATGTTTCCTTATCGAGATAGTTATTATTCAAACCCCAGGCTAAACCATAAACAAAGAATGCAGTAGCACTCATTTCCGGATTAGGATAGCTTGCAGGATCAAGAAGGCTTGCATGCCAGAATCCATCATTAGCCTGAAGCAAAATAAGTCTTGCGGCCATCTCTTTAAATAAATCAACAAAAAAATCTTTATGTTCATACTTGGCGGGAAGTTCCCTAATAATAATAGGGAGTCCTGCAAACACCCAACCATTTCCCCGTCCCCAGAAGATCTTTTTACCATTTGCTTCTTTCTGAGTGAAATATCTAGAATCCCTGAAAAAGAGATGTTCCTCCTTATCATAAAGGAAATCAGTTGTGGCTTTGTATTCGTGGTACATAAAATCAAGGTATTTCTTCTTACCAGTCACATTGCTCATTTTTGCCCATACAGTAGGCCCCATAAAAAGTGCATCACACCATGACCAACGCTGACTTGACCAATACTCTTCGGTTCTGGTATATTTAAGATCTCCTGTAGCAGGATCCTTCATTATCTTATCAAGATAAGTTCTTATTGGCTTTATCATTTCTTTATCTTTATACTTGCGATAAAGTTCAATATATGTCTGGCCAACGCAATAATCATCAGCAAGATACCTGCGTAGGGGATTATCATGAATATAATATGTCCAGCTGTTTTTTTCAGCAATTCCTAAGAGCCAGGTATTATATGATTCATCACCGGCAATACTTGCCCACTCAACCATTCCTACGTAAAGAGCAGCATTTGTCCAATCGGCAAGGTGGTGTGTAAGCGGTGTTCGGATCTGCCAGTCTGCGACTGCTTTTAGCACTGTTTTAACATCATCTTTAGTGAGGTCCGTTTTAAACGCAGGCATTAGCTGCTCCTGGGTGTAACCTTTTAATGATGAAGCGATTAGAATAATGATAAAGAAATTAACTAAATTTTTCATTTTAAAATTACTTTAGGATTCGGCAGACAAATACGATAAAAATATTGATTTTTTAAGGAAGAAGCTCTAGCCAATTTCAATACAGGTTTGAGCTTCTTCAAGTAATTAATCAATTAACTATATTAATATCCCGGATTTTGCCATAAGATTTTTGGATCAGTAATTAATAAAAGTTCATATTCCGGTATTGGAAAAATAGACATGTATTCTTCCATTTTATATTTACTGCTGCCTTCCGATGGCTGGGCAAAAAAAGCATTCATTACACCGACAGCCTTACCTGTTCGTAAAAGATCATACCATCGTAAGTATTCACATGCAAATTCAGCTCTCCTTTCATGCAACATTGCATTTCTGAATGCCTCCTGTGTTGGAACCTCGATTGATGTAAGTGGTTTTAATCCTGCACGTGCCCTTACAACATTAAGTATTGAAAAAGCTTCTCCGGCAGGATCATAATTTTCTTCATTTAATACCTCTGCATACATCAGTTTAACATCTGTGTATCGTAATATAGGGAAGTTAACCGCATAATCATTCGTTAAGGCAGGTATCGTTCCGTGAGCATATTTTACGAAAAAAATAGTAATAGTATCTGTCTGACCTGCTGCGTTCTTCCAACCCTTCTGAAGAGATATATTACGGCGCAGGTCCCCGGTTTCATAAGATTTATACAAATCTGAAGAGGCTTTATTATAGTATGCAGATCCTCCTTTCGGAAATTCAGTAGATCGAATCTCTAGAGGTGCTTCCATAGCGACAAAACCATTCCCCTCACCTAAAGAGCCTGTAACACATTGAACCTGGAATACATGCTCAGTGCTATTATCGTACTTATCCAAAAAACAATCTACAAAATTAGTTGCTAGTGTATATTTTCCTGAATTAATAATGCTCTGTAGCAGAGGTTTCGCATCTGAATACTTCTTTTGGAATAAATATAACCGTGCAAGTATGCCTTGAGCAGAGTATTTAGTCGCTTTCCCTAATTCTTTTGCTACCCAGGAATCAGGAAGTAATAGTATTGCCTGAACCAGGTCAGCTTCCGCAAAGGAAAATGTCTCAGCTTGTGTACTTCGGGCAATCTGTTTAATCTCATCCACTTTCATAGAATGATCAATCAAAGGGACACCGCCAAACAGATAACCCAGCTGAAAGTAAGCTAATCCGCGGAAGAAGTATGCTTCACCCTTTAAGTTTGATCGCCTGGTCTCATCAGCAAAGATTCCGGCATCTATCTTACCAAGTATCTCATTACTTTGTTGAACAATAGTATAAAAGCTTCCCCAAAAGCCTTTTGTCGACCCGGTCGATGCATTGTTAATGAATTGATGCAAGATACCAGGATCATAACCAGTTTGTAATGTGCAATTATCGGAGCGAGATTCCAGATTAAGTACTATGTTACCAGTTCCAACAACTGCGTGCATAGCCTGAAATTCATTGTACATCCCATTGACTGCCATTTCAAAGTCTTTCTGAGTTTTGTAGAAACTTCCTGCATTGTAACTTGAAATGGGATTTAAGCTTAAAAAATCTTCACATGAAAATGTTATTGCAGCAGCAATGACTAATATAATTGCTAAAATTTTCTTGTTTTTCATATTCCAACATTTAAAAAGTTAAATTAATACCCAAACTGTATCTTCTTGAAATAGGATAAGTTCCATAATCAACTCCCATTTGTGTTGTTTGGTTCCCGTACATGTTTGTTTCTGGTGACGCAAACAGATATTTGCTCCAGGTAAAAACATTATCTCCCATGACATAGATTCTGGCAGATTGAATTCCAATGCGTCTGGATAAATTTTCCGGGAGGGTATAACCTATAGTAATGTTTTTAAGTCTGGTGTAGCTCGCATCATCTAGCCATCTGTCACTATACCTTGGATTGGCTCCAACACCACCTTCCGTCTCCCCATCCCATGACATATCTACACCTAAGTAATCCGGGATCGGATTTTCTCCGTTTGGCTGAATTTGTTTATAGCTTCTTAAATACTTTTTTAAATATCCGATTTGTCGCAATCCAAGCATAAATACTTTCCCACCCTGTGCGCCTTGAAAGAAAGCACTCAAACTGAAGTTTTTGTAGGAAAAGTTATTGGTGATTCCCCACAAAAAATCAGGCTGATTCTTCCCACATATCGTCAGATCGTTTGCATCGATCACACCATCATTATTAGTATCAACAATCTTTATATTCCCTATTTCCTGTCCCGTGGCAATAGGTACGATTGCTTTACCAGTTTCGTCAAAATCATCTTCTAACAATAACCCATCGGTCTTATACATATAAAAACTACCTACTGCTTCGCCTACTTTTTGGATAAAACAAATATATGAATTCATGCTAGTGATAATCGGCGCATCATCAAGACCTAACGCTTTTATTTTGTTAATGTTACTGGAAATATTAAATGAACTTGTCCATTTAAATGGACTTTCAATGTTGGATGTGGTCAGCTCAAATTCCAAACCACGGTTTTGGATTTTACCAATATTTTCTCTTACTGAACCATACCCTGACATATAAGGGACATTAACGCTAAATAGCATGTCTGTAGTAAGGTCATTATAATAATCGAGGTTGGCCTGTATACGATTTTTGAAAGCCCCGAAATCAAGTCCAACGCTTCTTGACAATCTTGTTTCCCATCCCAAATCCGGATTACCGAGAGTTGAAGGAGCCAGACCATTTACAACGCTACCGTTAAGAGAATAATTGGATAATTTCAATAACGCAATAGGTTCATAATCTCCAATACTGTTATTGCCGGCTTTCCCGATAGAAAGACGGATTTTTAACAGGTCCAGCCAAGGAATGTTTTTCATAAATTCTTCCTTGTTAATTTTCCAACCCAAAGAAGCAGAAGGAAACCATCCCCATCTTGTATCTGGCCCAAATCTGGATGAAGCGTCATAACGACCATTTATTGTTAACAAATATTTATCTTTCATGTTAAAGTTCAACCGGCCAAAATAAGATAACATACTGTTCTCTGATTCCGATGAATTAGCATTAGTTGCTGTAGAGGCAACATTCATGGTGTAAATCAGGTCGTTAGGGTATCCTGATTTACCTGCAGCAACATAATAATTTTTGGATCCTTCAATACTCTGTCCCAACAAAAGACTCATGTCAAATAATGAACTTATCTTTGGGGCATATGTAATCGTATTTTGAAGTGACCAAATGTAATAATCAATTACAGCAGAACTACCACCTGTAGCATTACCTAGATTTACATTTGAAGGTCTAAAATATGTAGATTTAGATTCACTGGTATTGTATCCGTATTGAGACCTGAATGACAATGACTTTGTTATTTCTAATTCTCCCCAGACGTTGGTTTGTAATTTATTGTATCTCGTTTCCTGCTTAACTGTCTGCAGTCGTATTAAAGGATTGGGCAGCAAGCTAACTCCGGCAGTGTATCCCAACTCTTCGGTCATTGAATTTAACGGAACAATTGCTGGCATTTGAATTGCATGGTGAGATACAGTTTCTTTTCCTTCGCTGTCCGGGTTATTTGAAATTGAATAGGACGGGGAAATATTCATTCCCAGTTTCAGATGTTGCCCCACATTTAAAGTTGTATTCACGCGAAAAGTGGTCCTTTTATAGCCGGTACATTCCATAATACCATATTGATTCATATAAGAACCTGATATCATAAAAGATCCTATATCTCCACCTCCTGACGCAGATAATTGATAATCTGCCATTGGGGCAATTCTATATATTGCATCTTGCCAATCTGTATCTGGCATTGATTCTGGATCCAACCATTCATTTGGAATTTGGTAACCAATGGGGCGAGAGCCCATAGGATCATTCATACTTCCTCCCGAACGAATGTAATTTACATTCCTTGCCCATGATAAATATGCGATATACTCATTTCTGTTAAACACTGGCACCTTCTTGTCTACTCTTTGTAATCCATAGGACACATCAAGATCAAAGGTTGGCTTTCCTTTAATTCCTTGCTTTGTAGTGACCAATACAACGCCATTTCCCCCACGGGCACCATAGATTGCGGCAGAAGCTGCATCTTTCAATACTTCGACTGACTTAATATCAGATGGATTGATATCTTGTATATCTGCTGCCGGAACACCATCAATAACATAAAGTGGAGCAGTTCCGGCATTTAGGGTACTTGTTCCCCTGATTCTAATAAATAACTCTGATCCAGGCTTACCCGTAGTTTGCTGTGCAAGTACCCCAGCCATCTTGCCAGCAAAACCCTCTCCTAAGGATGCAAGAGCCCGGTTTTCCAATGCATCTGCCTTTATTTGAGAAATTGTACCTGTAATATTTTGCTTTTTGACTGTACCATATCCAATTACTACGACCTCATCCAATCCAACATCTTCTCCAATTAAAGTAACATTAACAAGTTCTTTACCAGTAATTTCAATCTCTTGTGTCTGCATACCTACAAATGAAAACATTAGAATAGAACTTTCCGATAAGTTAGAAAGTTTAAACTTCCCATCAATATCGGTTTGTGTGCCAATTGAAGTACCCTTTACCCGAACTGTTACTCCTGGAAGTGGTTCTCCTTTTGAGTCCACAACCGTTCCGGAAATTGAGCGTTGTTGTATCTCAGATTTTTCCGTTAAATATTCAGGAGCAAGAATGATTTTTTGGTCAATTATTGTATACCTTACATCAGTACCAGTAAAAAGATCATCTAGTATCACATTAATTAATTGATCGTTTTCAGTGATACTGACTTTACGGTCAATGTCGAGCAGTTTTTCATTGTAAAGAAAGAAGAATTCACTTTCCACTTCAATTTTATCGAGAACTTTAGTTAGTTCTGTATCTGAAAAATCTAAGGAAAGCCTCGTCTTCTGTGAATAGGTGTCAATTGCGTGTGCTTGCAGGACTCCTATAAATAGTAGAATTAAAGCATTACGCATAATTTTTAGAGTTTTTTTCAGAGAACAATAAAACAATTCCCTAAAAGGTTTGTTTTTTTTCATAGATTTGTAGTGTTTTAAGTTAAAAAATATCAGAATGATGTTTTTTAGGGAAATCGTTGACGCGGTTTCCTTTTTTTGTCGTTTTTTAAGGCCCTTTGGTTGTTTTCATAGCTTTTAGATTTTAGAGTTTAAAAAATCGTTATTTCAGATAAATAGTAACTACTTCTTTTTCATAAGTTCCGTCAACCATTAGCTCGCGTGGAGCGATCTTATATTTTATAGGAGAAGTCATACTTAAGAACCGTAGTACATCCTCGAGTGTGTCGTCCTCGAATGTTGCACGGAAAGAATAATTTTCAAGCTCCTGGTTGTCCAATTTGATCTTTACATTATACCACCGTTCAATACGGCGGGCAACTTCAGACATGGGATCACCTCTAAAAACAAGCTTGCCTTCTGTCCATGAATGATACTTTTCCGGATCAGTAACTGACTTGCTGATATTCCCGGCCTGAAATACCAACCTTTCCGATGGGAGCATCGTAACTTTTTCTTTGCTTTCATTATCCTGGAATTCCACTTTGCCATCCTGAAGTACTACCTCAATATAATTTTCTGCCGGATAGGCACTTATATTGAAACTTGTACCCAGCACTTTCACAGTCGAATTTCCGGTACCTATTTCAAATGGATGATCTGCATTGTGGTTCACTTCAAACCATGCTTCCCCTTCAAGTTTAACCTGGCGGTTTATTGCAAAAGGGATGGTATAGGTCAGATGTGAACCGCTGTTAAGCATTCCGGTAGTTCCATCAGGCAAATTGAAGGAGACGCGTGCGCCCATAGGGGCATAAATGGTGGACAGGACCTGCCTGTCAGTAAATGTTTTCCTATGATAATCCAGGTAACTATAAACCAGTCCTCCTGTAATTAGTAGGGGTAAAAGCAGAATGGCGGCAGTCTTCATGTAGACTCGTATAAATTTTTGAAGAGGTCTCTGCCTTTTTAACGTCTCGTTTTTCCTGATTATATGGTGAACATGATCAAGGAGGTGGTTGAGATCAACATCAGTTGTAACGGATCCCTGTTGCATTGAATCCCAGTCTTCTTCCAGGTGATGACGTAACAGACTATTATTTCCCCCGTTTGAGAATAAAGACTCGACAACGGTCTTTTCCTTATTGTCCGACAGTCCATTAATATATCGTTCTATCTTATCTATTTCTTCTTGTTTCAGCATTGTCATTTAATTTAGTACCAGAGGAAAGCAGTTTCCCCGTTCAGTTTATTTATATAATACCCGTAAACAAGGTAAATCTCATCTGAAAATGGCATTTTTCTACAATCTAATCAATTTCTTCTGTTAAATTAACATATTGTGAATACGATACTCAGTTCATAATCTATTCTAGATAATTGTTGGTTATTGATTTATTGGCCTTTTGGATTTTGAATATAAAGTTACAGAGAAGAATTAACAATACTACTTTACTATTTTTGTTGATAAGTGATATTACACAACAAAAAAGCTGACAGGTAATGCAGAAATAGAACTATTTAAAAAACTACAAGTACCTGTCAGCATGCATAGACACCTCCTAAACTAACTAAACTAACCCAACTATTAAAATCGTGTTTTGAATTCCGAATTAATTTATCCTTTATAATTAGTTACCTCTAATAATTACGTTTTTCACGTTGGTTTATATTATACCATCAAGTATAATGAATCTCATAAGGAATATGTACTTTTCTTTTCAGGCTGATTCCTTTTCTTTGACGGTATTATCGCAACTAGCTTATAATACACTGTCTATAAGCACATTAAAAATATTCCAGACAGCGATGTATTAAGAAGGGAAATGATTCTATTGATTTAAAGGAAAAACAAGGAAAACAGCAGAAGTACTGACAAGTTTTCATTACGCAACCGGTAACGGATAAATTTAAGGGATTCTGATATATAATTATCAATGGTTCCAGGTGAAAGTCCAATTTCTTCAGCTATCTCTTTGGATGACTTACCCTCCTGTCGGCTTTTCATGAAGATGATTCTTTGCTTTTCAGGGAGTTTTTCAATGATTTGTTGCACACGTTCAAGAACAAACTGATAGTCGATCCCGTCTTCTGTTTCAGAAGAGGATTGAGAATTTTCGTACAGGGTATCACTGATAAATTTTTGCAGATAATTTCTCTTTCGAAAAAGTTTACAAATATCGTTGTATGCTATAGTAAAAAGGTATGATTTGAAAGATGATTCTTTTTTTAGATTTTTGTAGTTTTCCCATATCTTTAGAAAAACCGACTGGACCAGTTCTTCGGTCTCTGCAGCTGACCTGAGGTATTTTAATCCAAAAGCATAGAGTTTCCTTGAATATTTTTCATATATCAGGTCAAATGCTTCAACATCGCCTTTTTGCAGTCTCTCAACTAATTCAATATCGTCGGGAATCGATTTCAAAAAAGTTATTTTTATCAGTGTGATACAAATATACCCTTTAATACAACAGTTTAAAAATCTTGTTTTAAATAATGTTAAATGATAAACATTTAATCTTACAATTATTGATGTGTTTATTATGCCAACTTTTTTTGTTTAATTTTCTATAATACAGAACAGAATTTTTAAGGTATTATATAAATAGTGGTGTGAAAAAAGTTATATAGTGAAAAGCTAAATACTCAGATGATAAGTCTGCGGGAGCGAGGACTTATTTTGTTTGGGTGCACGTATGCCAGGAAGGAAATCCTTCTTCCATTAATCTGATAATGTGTAGTTTACAAAGATCTGGAAATAAGGTTCACCTGAATATAGAAACATTCAAATAGTATACGATACCAAAAGTATGAGTATTCTTTTATCTGAAAAAAGAGCTGGAGAATCTGAATAAGACGGATATATTGATCACATTTCGGATAATATGTTTAAACAGTGTGATATGTACACTTCTGGATTATGTCCCTTAGAAAAGATCAAGATGCACTAAAAAGAATTATACTTTCCCTATGAGATTCATTTGATTTGGAGATATAATATAAAGCAAGTATGAAGAAAGTGATTAAGGAGGTTACTATTTTGCAGGACTTGAGGATTAATTTTTTTAATTAATAGTTTAATTATGAATGATATTCTACAAAAACTACGACAATGTGTTGAATTTGGGAAGATTGACAAAGCCTGTCCTTATCCACCGAATTTGAAGGATCAGGATGGAGCAAATGAACTGACAAAAAAAGCTCTTGAAAATGGGATTAAACCGACTGAGATTCTTGAAAATGCATTGATCCCTGCAATGACTATTGTGGGTAATAAGTTCAGCAGGAATGAGATATTTGTTCCTCAGATGTTAATGTCAGCAAAAGCCATGCATGGAGCGATGGTCCATATCAGGCCTTATTTTCAATCAGGTGAAACAAAAAGGAAAGGGAAATTTATTATCGGAACAGTAGCTGGAGACTTACATGATATTGGGAAGAACCTTGTCGCAATGATGGTTGAAGGTGGTGGATGGGAGGTAATTGACCTTGGTGTGGATGCAGGAACTGAGAAATTCATTAGAGCAATCGATGAAAATCCTGGTTCTATTGTTGGTTTATCAGCTTTACTTACAACAACAATGGAAAACATGAAAAAAACTGTGATTGATTTAAAAACAAATTATCCTAGTTTAAAAATTCTGGTTGGCGGCGCTCCTGTCACACAGGAATATTGTGAGAAGATAGGCGCTGACTTTTATTCACCTGATCCTCAGGGGGCAGTCAATTATTTAAGAAACCTTGCACTACACCGACTAACCCTATAATATGAAAAAAGTAATTATCCCTGTTGGAGATTTGAATCTATTCAACTGTAGTCTAAAGTCAAACTGATTATCAGCTGGAAATTCCAGTGCCCGTGACCACAATCGGCCGGAGCAAATTGACCATCTCAGGCCGGAGTTAAATGCTTGTTATTTAGTTTAATACGATAAACTCAATTTATCTGGCCAAATGTGGTCAAGCAGTCCGGCTTTTGCAGGCTGGGAATAAATTGTAATAATCGTGAAGAGTTTATGTAGTTTATTGTCCGTGTCTGACTTCGTCTTTGTTTTTATTTCATTCTAAAAATCAGAGGGAATCCAAATATTACAAAAAGTATCCAAATCAGATAAACAGGTAAGTATTTTGAAATAGTTAACTCAACTTCCTTAATCAAAATATTTTTGAAATTTACTTTGTACAAATCAATGATTAACAATACTAAGTTACCTAAAATCAAGATATTTGAACCAAGAACAGCTAACCTGTTTGGTGTTATACCAAATGTACCCAGGCGATAAAAAATTGCAGATAAGGCAATTAAGTCAATAATTACTGTTATTATTGAAAGGATAAATAAGATCAATTCATTGAATTTCTGTTTCCTGGCTGTTGATGTTTCAGAAATTGAAAAGACAATTACAGCCATAACACCTAATAGCATAATATTAAATATCAATAAAAATTCCCGATCGCTGTATGGGTCTTTACCTGAGATTGCCAAAGCCATAAGATATATTATAGCGGTAAGCAAAACCAGCGGGCTAAAAATATTAGCTATTACAGGGGCGATCTTATTAGTTAATGCCGTATAATTCTTTATAATATATGTAGCAACTATCGGTACAGAAACTGACCCTGCAATTACAACATTTTTCATGTAAAAGTTTTCAATGTTAATGCCAATAGCATCAAATAAGCCAACAGTGATTCCTGTCAAAATACCCCCGGCTATAACTATTAACGCCACAAGAATTGCTAAGTCACCATTGTATCTTATATACTCAATTCGTTTGATTTTATCCTTTAAATTAAAATCAATATAAACCAATCCGAAAATGCACCACATTAGAAGAGGTAAATGAATGTACACGAGATTAATTGAGGCACTGTCATTGACTGATGGTAAAAGATTAACATATATTGTCAGGATTAAGAAAGTAATCAGGATAAGTGTAAGTCTTTTTAGTTCAAAGATTCTGTTAGTCCAGACAACGTAAATAGTGAGCCCAAAGAAAACAATGATCCCTGCATTTTTCTCATAAAAAATAAAGTCAGTCATCCTGACATTAAAAATATCTGGTATTTTAATTAGAAATCCAGTTATTAAACATGCTGAAATCAATATAATAATATCCAGCAGATTAAATTTCTTTATCTTATCCGGCGTTTTATTATAATCTAATCTGATCTTCCAGTATTTTGCTAATTCAGATGTTTCTATTTCTGAATAAACTTCTTCAAAACTTGATTCAAAAGCCATTCTATCATCACGATATAATTGTTCAAGTTTCTCGGGATTGTTAATGTGTTCTTTAATTCTATCCTTCATAAGAACCAATAGGTTAAGGGTGGTCAGATTGTCCTGCTCTGATAAAAGTCTTATTTTAAATAAATGTTATGCCTTTTACAGGTTTCAATCATTTCTTCAGGCCATACGGAAGATTGAACTTCTCCAATGTGGGCGGCGCGTAAAAAAAACATGCATAAACGGGATTGTCCGATACCTCCCCCTATTGAAAGAGGGAAGGACCCTTTTAACAAAGCTTTATGAAATTCAAGCTTAGTGCGTTCTTCACAACCCCTGATTCTCAGTTGATTGAGTAGAGCTTCCTTATCAACACGAATCCCCATGGAGGAGATTTCAATTGCTGAATTCAAAATTGGATTCCAAAAAACAATATCTCCATTCAAACCTTTATGGCCTTCAGTAGTAGGAGTGGTCCAGTCATCATAATCAGGAGCGCGTCCGTCGTGAATTTTTCCGTCCGACAGGGTACCTCCTATGCCAATGATAAATACGGCTCCAAATTTTTTTACAACTTCACTTTCCCTTTCCATTGGAGTTAATTGAGGATATTCATTCAGTAAATCTTCTGTGTGAAGGAAAGTTATTTCTTTGGGAAGAACCGGATAGATATGAGAATAAGATTCATACACAATTTGCTCCATACATTTCATTGCCTCATAGATCTTTCTGACTGTAGCCTTTAAAAATTCCAGATTACGGTCTTCTGCCGTTATGGTTTGTTCCCAATCCCACTGATCTACATACAGAGAGTGAAGATTGTCGAGATCTTCACCACTGCGAATTGCATTCATATCAGTATACAGTCCGTAATTGGCCGGAATACCGTAGGTTCCGAGTTTCATTCTTTTCCATTTGGCCAATGAATGAATAACTTCTGCTTTATGCTCTCCCATGCACCTGACAGGAAAAGATACAGCATGTTCCACACCGTTTAAGTCGTCATTAATACCGGTTCCCGCTAAAACAAACAGAGGGGCTGTAACTCGTCTGAGATTCAATTGTTTGGACAACTCCTCCTGAAATCGGTCTTTCAGCATTTTAATGGCTTGCTCCATAGTTTCCGGTACAAATTGAGGATGGTACTCTTTTGGGATACAAAATGTCATGATTTACATTTATAAAGTTAAAAGAAGTATAATGTAATAATACGTAATTAAAATGAAGCAAATATAATAATATTTTAATTATACACATTATTATCGTTAATATTTTATATATATGCATTTATCATCAATAATCAAATGGTATGAACCCCAGAGCAAGCTCTGGACTCAAAAAATGGTTCAAGCACTGAGGAATCAGACCTGAGAATTTCATTTGTTTTTGATCAGTTAAAATGAAGGTGCAAGTGGTTTTCCAGACCAATGACAATTAAAGGACTAGATATTTCTAGTTCTTTATTATTTTGAAATGTTAAAAATATTCAGGATTTCTGTTCTTTAAGAGATGTCAATCACTTCATCGGCAGGAGTGATTATTTGAACTTCATTTTGGATTGACTCTTGCTCCCTTTTTTCTCTTGTAAGTCTGAGAGCAATTGCTTCATTCTGTTCCTTTGCCTGTAAATCCCTGACAACTGAATACGCTTCTCTGCGTTTAGCAGCCGCTTTTGAAACTTCCTCCTTTAATTCAGGAAAATGATCCGGAATAGTTATTTCATTTTTCATGATGCAAATATACTAAAAAAACAGCTCATAACACAATTGCCTAATTCTGATCTGGTTAAACAGCAAGCCCCGGAGCTTACTTAATAATAAACACCGCGAGAAAAATATTTGTGACAGCAATGATGAAGGTGTAAAGGTGAAGTGATCTGAAGTTAAACTTTTCCCTGATCAGATGTATAAACGACAGGACAGGTATAATACATAATTTTATCAGCATAAAAAGCCAAAGAAGATCAAAGATCGCTCCGACCAGTGCATAATTATGTATATCTATCTTATAATTCACAAACCAAAACACAAATATCATTATGCTTAAAGTAAAAAGGATTTTACTCAGTGTTGAATTCTTATAAGTAATTTTACCGTTCCCCATAAATATTAAATCATTAATCAGATTAATATGATCTCAATACTGTGCACAACACAGTAAAATTTCAAGTTATTTCCTGCAGGATTAAATACTTCGCGAGTATAAATGAATTGACTTAAAGTTATATAAGTCAACAAATACCTGAATCGGTGAAGTTAGCAATATTTTGCCGATAACTTAACTTATTTCATTTTTTATTTAAATTCAATCCTTCACGCATCTCACCGAAAATCCTGTTACTTTTAAATAAAAACTCCCTGATATATTAATAGAATTTGCAAACAGATAACGGTACGAGGCTTTCGTATTATCTGAACTGTACTCTGTTGAGGTCCAGAACACACCATAGGTTCCAAGATCGGAGAAATCACTCTGAAAATACCAGCGACGGGCACCAGCCGGTAATGCAGTGAATCCGCTTTCGTTCGAAGCACCAAGATTCGGAGAAGTCCAATGACTCATTGAAACTTCCTTCATTTTCATTCCTGCAGAATGATATCCACCCAGATAATCATCCAGGATTGTCCACTCATCATCTGAAGAAACGTGCCATCCTGCAGGACAGATCTTACGTTGATCAGCTACTGCATACCAGTTGTATAGCACACCAAAAACATCCTTATTGATTGTATCATTTTCATAAAAACAATAAGCTCCACTGGATAAGGTTATCCATGTGCCAAGATCATTTATATTCTGGATCACGCTTCCATCCTGATAATGAGTGGCTTTCAGATTTTCAGCCATCCAGGTTTGCTGTCCGATCTGTACTGTCCTGTAAACGTTGCCATCATAATCAGATATACTGTCGTACGTAATTGACTGATTGAAGATAATATCCCGTGGAGGGGTCCGGAAACTGATCTCATCACCGTAACCTGTACCGGTACTATTAGTCGCATACGCCCTGACATGATATGTTAAAGATCCTTTCAGTCCTATAATATTGCTTGTATATGTTCCTAAACCTGCCCCATTATTGGTTATATCGTTATTTGTGGAAGGATTCCTGTCAGTACTCCAGCAAATACCTCTTGTATAAACTAATGAAGTGCCTTCCTCAGTGACAGTCCCTCCGCATGCGGCTCCTGATCCGGTAATATCTGTAACCTCTGCAGTGGTTACTACAGGAACTTCCTTCTTTTCGCATGACTGAAAAAGAAATGCTATAAGGACTATAAATAATGAACTGAATATTTCAAAAATATATTTCATCGCTCCCCCGGGCAAATAAAACTTGATAAGCATTATTATAACGTCAAATTTACACCTTTCTTATTTTAATGTAGCTTTTCTCACTGACTGATTAACAGGACCACCCTTGCCATTGATTATGCTTCTTACCTCGCTGTCTGAGTTCCCGTTCAGCCAGAAAATAATCTTATGATGGATCTTGTCCTCAAGCGCAGCAGGTGTTTCAATGGCATTATCAACAATTACCGGAGCCTGGTAAAAGACATTATAAATACCCACTCCCCAGGCTTCGTGTGTCTTTACGTGATCTGCAACTTTATAAGAGGCATACCCGTTTATTCCGTCATGTTTCCAGGCATCTGCTGTGGGAGGATCATATGGCATTTCGCTCTGATAGAAATAAACCCTGCCTCCATTGCCGTTCCAGACTGTCTGGTACTCCTGATTATGCTCATTGAAAAGACCATAAATCAATACATCATCTCCATTGACTACCAGCCCGTTGGCACACCAGTTTTTCTCCCACCCTACTCCGTTTCCATGATCTGCCCTCCACAGCCAGATATGATCAACGATTACGTTTTTGCTGTTTATAACTATGGCGCTTTTTACAGATCCTTCATGTGGACCGCCTATCCTTACAAACACGTCAAACAGGAAAGTCGGATCAGCAGCATGTGAATCAGGTGAACCAGGTTCTCCTACCTCCATCAGTGCCTCCGACCTTTTCAATCCGGCATCAAGTAGAATTCCGCTGATAGTAACTCCATCAACATCAGAAATATCCATCACTGAATTACCGTTCAGAGGTTCCAGTGACGGCATTCCAAGCCCTATGATTACTGTGCCCTTCCGTGTCACCTTAAGGGCTTCAGAAAGTGAATAGATGCCGGGAGTGAATAACAGGTTCTTTCCCTTTCTTAATGCTGCGTTTATCGACTCCGAATTATCATTATCAGGTCTGACTATATAGAACTTTTTCAGCTGCAATACTGTTTTGTTGTCCGTATTGTCTACCCAGCCCGGACCCGAAGAATTCAACTTCAGTTCAGGCATATTCACGTTGAATCCTTTTTTGTTAATTGTCAGATAAGGCTTTTCGCGGATTACAGGCGTTTTATTAATTGTTGTATAAGGTTTTGCAGGCCAGTCTTCTTCGGGTGCATCAGGAACTCCAACGAACATCATGTTCCAGTTGCCTCCAATCCATTCTCCCCATTGGGTGTTCCTCGAAAACCACTGCTGCTGCGGACCTGAAGCTACCCTCCCTTCAATTTTTGAATCGGCAAGAAATCCGCCGCTTGCATAGCCTTTATCAAACAGGTTCATGTTCCCCTTGATATATACTCTCCTCATAGGCGCTGCCTGTGATACACCCCAGGTTACTGTGGTATCCACTGCAGGCACTATTGTCAGGTTTTCTACTCCTCTCCAGAAATTGACCAGCACGCTGTTTCCCCGGGAATTAGATCGCACTGCTCCTGTAATAACCACATCTTCAGGCGATTCGCCCAGACCGAGTATCTGCATGTAGTATCCCACCTTCACATCAAGTTCATATTTTCCCGGCTTGAAAAGAAGCGCATACCTGTTTGTGGTGAATTCGCTCCTTCGTGCAGATTGTCTCGCAAAGATAGTATCAAGTACTATCTGGATCTCTTTCATATCCATTTCCGGATCAAATACAAAGACATTTTCACCAAGTGACGGATAATTGAATTTTACCGGCAATTTCGTTAAGTCAGAATTTGAATCCTGTATACAACCTGATCCGATTCCAAAAAACAGGACCAGTATGAATAAAATAATATTTCTCATTCTCTATGAAGTTAAGATCAAGTAATTACGGAATATTAATAAATGTTTGATGAAGTCTGGATAATCCTCCTAATATGGCCCCCTGTTATCAAGAAGGTAAGAATAGAATAACAGGTGTGATAATTTCTGCATTATTGGTGAGCAGTCGCCAATCTCTACTTTCTGCTTGGATGCCATTTCCCGCCATGAAGGGGGCAGGCAGCTTACTCTTGTTACCATTCCGTCTTCCGGCCCGGGAGTACAATATTTTGTATCGCAGCCTGCAGTGCTTATCCTGATGAAGCACATCGGGCATGGCTCGGCAGAGCTGAAAACGGTTAATCCCGGCTTATATACATAATGAATCATATACTTTTTAGACCTGGGACTATTTTCGAATTTGGTCATTAAAGCCATTTCGGCATGAAGGTCGGAACGATTTTTCTGCATCTGGGAATTATGCCCGGCTGCAATGATCTTTCCATCCTGGTCAACTAATACTGAACCAATTCCATAACCCCCCTCCATTACACTTTTAAGAGCCTGCATATTTGCAGCTTTTGCAAAAGCATCATCGGAATATTCCGGCTCAGGATTAAAGTTGATAAGATATGTTTCAATCTTCTGAAAGATAGTTTTTATAGGGTCATCAGCCTTGATCCCGCACGGCAAATCAACAAGCTTGCGGACCAGTTCTTCACGGGTATGAGTAATAAAATATGAAGGATCCACAAGAGTGGCAGAAGTGATGGTCTGTTGTGCGAAAGAGGTGGAAACCAATATGATGAGGCAGGTAAAGATCAGAGCTTTTTTCATTCCCATATACTTTTAGCAAGTCCAGAAACCTCAGAACTATTCTTATAAAGTTAGTAATAATCTGTTAAAAAACCAATCAGTGTAAAAAATCATCCCGATTTTTATCCTTGATCCCTTTACTTTTTTATTTCTGGTAAACCCTGACATAATCTACAAACATTGTATCAGGGAACTGTGTTGTTTCATCAGGATTTTTCGGCCAGTCTCCTCCTATCGCCAGGTTAAAGATGATATAGAATGGTTTATGAAATTCAGAGGTACTGTTTGCCGAGTCGCTGATAGCAACCTGATGATATTGTTTCCCGTCAAGGAACCATTTTATTGAATCCCGATCCCACTCCACTGAGTAATTATGGTATTTTGTCACATCGCAGGGTGTTTTGTCTCCATTCATAACATGTTTATCATTATACCAGTGAAGTGTGCCATAAAGAATATCTTCATTGTTAATATGTTCCATAATATCTATCTCTCCGCACTTAGGCCATCCTTCCTTGTGAATATTCTGCCCCAGCATCCAGAACGCCGGCCACATTCCCTGTCCTTCCGGCAGCCTGATACCGGCGTCAAACTTCCCGTAAGTCCAGCTGTGTTTTCTGTCGGTATTAAGCCTCGCTGATGTATAATTTGCCCAGTCCCATGGTTCCTTCCTTCCTATAATGAGAAGGTTCCCATTGCTGACAACACAATTTTCAAGCCGCCCTGGTGTATAGTACTGAAGTTCGTTATTGGCGATATAACCGACCTCATAATTCCAGTTTGCCGTATCAGGCAATCCGGGAATATCAAACTCGTCTGACCATACAAGATTCCATGGCTCTTCTTTATCATTAACACAACCGGTAATTAATAATAACAGGAAACATGCAGCAATTATTTTCATTTTTAAATATTTAAATTGAAAATCACTTTACGAAATCATTCAGATTTTCCCATTTAACCTTCCATTTTCCGTTATCCGGGAACTTATCTTCAACGCACATCCTTGCAACCGCAGTTAACAATCCTCCATTCCCAGGCAAATATATCGCCAGTCTCGCATCCTGGTAATTATGTCCATTCATTAAATACCGGTTCTTTGGTGCATCCATCATGAGAAAATCAATTGCCTGTTCACTTCTTCCAATCGAAGCGGCTGACATCGCCAGCATTGGGAAATCCCACCCCCATGTAGATGCCCAGTTCCATTTCGCATAAATAGTATCCAGGGAATTGCCAAGTATTTTTTTATCAACAAGCTTTGTTTCAGGAAGGACTCCAAATATCCCGGAGACTATAGGATGATCGCTCATATACCTTGTATTATTGTATGAGTCTTTTGTATCCTCAGAGCAAAGGTAAAGTCCATCCATAACAGGAAGCGGGGAGAGCTTTTTTATGATATCAGCCCATAGGGGTTCAGGTTCCATGCCCAGACGTCGTCTCCATTCCTGTGCTGTTTTCAGTCCCCAGTACCAATATACGAGCTCAAATACAGGATTAATTGTAGTCTCTCTGTTCAGCGATTCTTGTGCCGGGATCAAAACGGGTCCCAGAATATACCGGCCGGCAATGCTATCGTACCAAGAATAGGATGACATGAATTCTGCTGTGGAAAAGACAATATCCTTGTACTTATTCAATATTTCTTTCTTGTTCTCTGCATTCTCATAAAGCAGTTCTGCATAAAACAAGGGGTGAGGTTGCTGCCAAATCAGGTAGGTACCTACTGTACTAGGGCTTTCCCTTCCGGAGGGATCTGTCATCTTTGGCCACCTTGCTCCTTTATAGCCCTGATGCAACGCTGTCTGACTGGCATTTTCAAAGATCCTGAAATAATAATCCATCTGTTTTTCCAGAACCTCCTGACGCTGCCACAGGGCAAAATGGACACCATGCCACCAGTGCATCTCAAGGTGAAACTTTCCGAACCAGCTGTTGTAGGTAAGCCCTGTTTCTGCCGGGGGGAAAGAGCCGCTGCACTGGATCCTGGTAAGATATTGCGACAATATTACTCTTCTTTCAAGCTCCAGAGCTCTTGGATCGGTACAGTCTGAAAAATCGACCGCTCCACCGGTTGTCCAGAAATTCTGCCAGCTTATCCTGCATGACTCCTGTGTAGCTGTAAAATCCTCCAGTGAACTGTCAATAAGCTCTTTACTGAATCTGCATGAGAATTCAAAATCTGATTCACCGGGCGGTTCGATAATATAAGAGTGTTTTGCTGTCTCTTTGATGGTCCCATTCCTGTGTAAAACCTTTACATAATAGAGGTCATTATCCTGCTTCCTTTCGAATAAAGTTTCATCTGCATTTCCCGATAAGATTTTTGTACTGTGCTTATCTGGCTGAGTAAAATCATAACCGTTAGGTTGTGGAGTGCCAAGTGGAAAGCTGATTTTGATCTTCAGCCTTTTCTTCTCTATAAGCTCAGATTTAATAATGGTTGAGATCTGGTCCTTTTCCGGATGACAGACAGTTCTGACAACCACTGGTATACCTTCCACGATAAACCTGCTTTCAATTTCTCCGGTCCAGAGATCGAGTCTCTGCACATTTCCCCGTATATCGTCAATAGTAACTTCAGTGCCATTTTCCTTAATGATCTGCAATCCGATCATTCCCAGGTGAATGCGATGCGGATTAGCCCTGAGCCAGTCGGAGGCCGCCACTTTTATGCTGTCGTCTCCGGTTCTGAACTGGTGAACATATTCAACCGGCCTGCCATGTACTTCATAAGTCTTGTAAACATCAGACAATTTATAGTTCTGAGGATTTTCTCCTGTATGCCATCCCCAATTCGACATGGTCCCCATGGAAATTCCTTTTGAATAGAATTCAGGAAATGTCTGCAAACCCGTAAGATCCACAGTAAATGCAAATTCACCATTGCCAACCGATAATGAACTGAGGCTGTCAGCGACAGAGTTTTCAATATTGTGCCGGGTTACCAGCGCATGCCGGTCAATATTGACATTTTGATCACAACTAACATAAAATAAAGAAGATACAACCAGAAAAAGAAGCGGAAGGTTTTTAGTCATTATTTCAATCCGTTAAAAACTTAAAGTTAGAAGTTTTCATTGAAAATAATCAGGATTATTGATTGATGATCTATTTAGATTATTTTTGGCATCGGGTTTATCACTGATAAATTATTATACCTGATTCTGAAATATGTAAATGATGGATGCTGACATTACGATAATCGGAGCCGGCGTTATTGGCCTTGCAATCGCGGAAAAAGTTTCTGAGAGGTACGGGAATGTCTTCATCCTGGAAAAACATCCGACCTTTGGGCAGGAGACCAGCAGCAGAAACAGTGAAGTGATACATGCAGGGATCTACTATCCACAGGGAAGCCTGAAGGCGAAGCTTTGTGTGGAGGGGAAAACTCTTTTATATGATTACTGCAGGAAATATGACATTCCTTATAATAATTGCGGTAAGCTGATAGTCGCCACTGATGAAAAGGAAGTTGCTGTAATTGAAGGAATTAAAGAGACTGCCCGGAAGAATGATGTTGACCTGATCTTAATGGGAAAGGATCTGATCAGGGAAATGGAACCCAATATCTTCGCAATGAAAGCTCTGGTTTCCCCGACAACAGGGATAGTGGATAGTCATTCTCTTATGAAACGGCTTGAAACAAATTTTCTTAACAATGGAGGTCAGGTGGTATTTAGCAGCGAGGTGACCGGTATCAGGAGAATTGAAAGAGGTTACATGATCACTCTTATGGATGCAGACAAGGCGGAATTCACCTTTACTACAGGAATCGTAATCAATTCAGCAGGATTGACATCGGATAAGATCTCTGAAATGGCAGGCATCATTGATGAAAAGCTTAAAATAAGGTTTTGCAAGGGGGAATATTTCAGGATAAATCCGCCAAAAAACCGTCTTATAAAGAGACTCGTTTATCCTGTTCCTCATCATAACATGGAAGGTATCGGCATTCATGTTACAATTGATATGGGGGGTGGAGTGAAACTGGGGCCTGATGTAACATACCTTGAATCAAATATATACGACTACAGTGTTACTCCTTCAAAGCAGGAAGCCTTCTGGAGTTCTGCAAGAAAATTCCTTCCTTTTCTTGAGTATGATGATATTGCTCCTGAAATGGCCGGCATACGTCCCAAAACACAAATGCCGGGAGACCCGATAAGGGATTTTTATATAAAGGATGAGTGTGCACGCGGCTTCAGGGGATTTATAAATCTTGTCGGTATGGAATCTCCCGGACTGACATCATGTATTGCAATAGCAAATTATGTTCTTAAGCTTGTAGTTAATTCCAAAGAAAAAAGGTAATTTTAAGACCATGAAATCACATAATATATTCGCCCGTTTATCAGCACTCCTGCTTATTTTTTCAGCATCATTAGCCCTGACGGCACAGAATGATCAGTCAGACATTGGATATGTGCCGGAAATAGGACAACCGGGGAAAGATGTGGTCTGGGTTCCGACTCCCCAGGAGCTTGTCGATACAATGCTCTCAATGGCCGGAGTTACTCATGAAGACTTTGTTGTAGACCTGGGATCAGGAGATGGCCGGACCGTTATCTCAGCTGCTAAAAGAGGCGCCTATGCTGTCGGCATTGAATATAATCATGATATGGTAGAGCTCTCAATAAAAAATGCTGAGAAGGAAGGTGTGAGCCATCTG